>NZ_JACJEO010000025.1:0-68603 GCF_014164115.1 Pseudoalteromonas sp. SG45-2 | reverse complement strand
TTAAAAACATGATCATTCTAGCGTATTAAATAACTCACTAACTACGTTAAAAATTATTTATATAGAACAACTATGTATCATAATTTTAGCCTTGTTATTGAGCTATTTTCTTATCGCTATAATAGGTCACTAATTTAATGCAATTGGTATAAAAATAAACTGTGTGTTTATTTTATCAAATTTAAACTAAACGGGTAATTAAACTCTTTACCTTCATTAGCTTTAATACTTGCGATTACAACCATTACAAACCCAAAAATTGCCACTATAGGTAGTAATATTAAGCCGATTGCTACAAACATCAGTACAAAACAAACTACATATGCAATTGCCATCGTTATTTGAAAGTTAAGCGCCTTTTTACCGTGCACGTCAACAATTGGCATTTCATCTCTTTTAATTAACCACACAATTAATGGCCCAATTATTGAGCCAAACGGCACAACAAACCCAGCAAGCGCACTTAAATGGCATAACATAGCCCACGTACGGTCATCTTTATTAACTGGTTCAACCTGTTGATTTTCTTCCATAACACTCTCCTTTTTGTTTTATGTATGTTGCCTCTTAACTAAACAAATGTCTACAAATCAACCAACGTATTTATGTTTAAAAATCACAGCGTGAAATCTTGTGATAAAAAAGTGATAAGTTTGTGAGAGTTTCTGGAGACGATTATTCAATACTTAACTCGAATCATCACTTACAGGAAATAATAATGAAAACTTCTACATTAACAATCGCAATTCTTTTAGCGGCAGCTAGCCAATCGACTATGGCCGCAGAATTAGACCTAAAAGTAACTAACCTAACCAAAGGTATTCACTTTACTCCACTGTTAATTACAGCACACAACAGCGAAGACACACTGTTTGAGGTAGCAACGCAAGCATCTACAGCACTACAAACAATGGCTGAAGGCGGCAATATTGAAGAGTTAGTTGCACAAGCAACTGCTGCGGGTAGTGATATGGCTGCAAACCCAGCTGAAGGTTTACTTGCACCAGCCGCATCTACAACGGCAACACTGAGCACGACCGACGGTAATGAGTACCTATCTTTAACCGCAATGATGCTACCAACTAATGATGGCTTTGTAGGCTTAAACAGTTGGAAAATCCCAACAGAAGCGGGTACTTACACAATTAATTTAAATGCTTACGATGCAGGCACAGAACAAAACAATGAGCTTGTAGTTGAAGGCTCTGGCGCACCAGGTACTCCGGGTATTCCTGCTGCTCCAGGTGGCGACGCTGGCACTGGCGGTACAGGTGTATTAAGTGGTGATACAAACACTAACATTCATATTCACCCGGGTAGCTTAGGTGATGACGATTTAGAAGCGGGTAATAGCGATTTAAGTAATACAGTACACAGATGGTTAAACCCAGTAGCACAATTAACCGTTACAGTTAAGTAGGAGCATGATTATGTCATCTGCTAACAACCTTAAAAAAAGTCTACTAGTGCTTGCACTTGCAACCACACTTGCAGCGTGTAGCGATAATGATAACGACCCAGTTGTTGAAGAGCCGGTCGTTGTTGAGCCAATTGTTGTAGAACCTGTGATCAGTGAGTTTACTATTACTTTTAGTAACTTAACTGCAGGACAGCCTTTGTCACCACTCTCTGTCATTGCTTTTGAAGATGAAGCACCTTGGACCTTCGGTACAACAGCTTCTGTTGGCTTAGAAATGCTTGCAGAAAGCGGTGCAAATGAAGAATACCTCAGCTACGAAAGTGCACTTGCTGCAGTTTCAGCTGAAGGCGCTATTGGCCCTGGTGAAACCACCACAGTAATCATTACTGTTGAAGAGCAAGAAACGCTTAATTTGTCATTTGCTGCCATGCTTGGGAATACAAATGATGCTTTTACCGGTCTTAGTTCTTTAGATGTATCAACATTAGAAGTTGGCGGTTCGTTATCACGCACTACGACTGCTTATGATGCGGGTACGGAAGCAAATACAGAAACAGCTGAAACTGTGCCAGGTCCTGCCGCTAGCGGTGAAGGGTTTAACGAAATACGTGACGATACAGTCGATATAATAACGATGCATCCAGGCATTGTTTCAAATCAAGATGGATTATCTACATCAGCACTTGGTGTTGAACATAAGTTTGATAACCCAGTATCGAAAATAGTAATTACGCGCACGCAGTAACGTTCCAGCTTGTAATGGGGAAGTAAGGGAGCACGGATGCCCCCCTTTTTACGAGGTAATACATGCGTCACGAAAAAATATTAGTAGTAGAAGATGACAGAGAAATAGGTAAGTTAATTACCACGCAGCTAACGTCGCTTAACTTACATGTTGATCATGTTGTAAGCGCAGAACTTGCCTTAAAAAAAATAGCTAAGCATCCCTACGGACTTATTTTACTCGATATAAACTTACCCCAAATGGATGGTTTGAGCTTATGCCGAAAAATAAAAGAGCATTACCCAACTACCTCCGTAATTTTACTCACCGCGCTTAGTAGCGATATGGACAGAGTTATTGGCCTTGAAATGGGCGCCGATGATTATATTTGTAAACCCTTTTTTGCACGCGAATTACAAGCCAGAGTAAAAACCCAATTACGCCACAGAGCACAACTACTCGCTAGCCAAAATAACGACAACTCCCCCGTTGATAGCGAACAAACACTAAATGTAGGCTCACTCAATATAGAATTTAGTTCGCACCAAGTGTATTTAGGCAAGCAAGCCCTTAACCTTACCGCCACCGAATTTGATTTACTCGTTTACTTTGCACGCCATCCTAATCATGTTTTTAGCCGCCAGCAGTTACTCGATAAAGTATGGGGTTACCAACACAGTGGTTACGAGCACACGGTTAATTCACATATAAACCGCTTACGTGCCAAGCTAGAAGAACACCAACAAGCGCCTATCATCGAAACAGTTTGGGGTGTTGGTTACAAACTAAACCCTAGCCAACTCAATTAAGACACCTATTATGAAATTATCTTTGTATCAAAAATTAGCTATATCGCTAGTCGTGATTTTTTGTTTTATTTGCGCCCTAGTTTACGGCTGGAGCAAGCAACTGGAACTCACCTCAAAACACCACGCCGAACAAAATCTGCACTTAGCGTTAGCGGAACATTTAGTACAAGATAACCCACTAATAAAAGAAGGTGTTTACGACTATAAAGCGCTTGAAAACCTCTTTCATACCTTAATGTTATTAGGTCCTGCGTTTGAATTTTATTTTGTAGACGAAACCGGAAAAATTCTTACTTACTCAGCAAAGCCGGGTAAAGTTAAACGCACGCATATTAGTTTAACGCCTTTAAAAAGGCTGATTAACGACCCAAGCGCTGCACCTATTTATGGTGATAATCCTCGTAATAAAGAGCAACAAAAAATATTTTCAGCCGCGCCAGTATTTAATCAAGATAAGTTACAAGGTTATTTATATGTAATTATTGGTGGTGAGGCTTACGACACCTCACTAAGTACTGTAAAAAATAATGATAAGTTATGGCTAGCCGCTTTATGGCTTGGCTCTGCACTCGCATTTTTATTTATTGCGATGCTAATTTTGCTACGCTTTTTTACCAACCCAATTCAGCGCTTAGCACGTGATGTTAGCAATATTGAAGCCGCCAACTACAGCCTTACCGACACCAAGCTAAGTAACTATTCAACGCAAAAAAGTAACGAAGTGCATAGTTTAGGGCGAAGTATTCAAGCCATGCTAACGCGTATTAACGAGCAGTTTAAAGCGCTTGAACAAGGCGATAAACAACGCAAAGAGTTACTAACTCACTTATCGCACGACCTACGTACACCACTTGCTTCACTGCAGGGGTTTTTAGAAGTATTAAATCAGTCGGGTGAACAACTAAGTAAAAAAGAGCAGCAAGAATACTTGCAGGTATCGCTTAATAATTGTGGGCAATTAAAGCTACTCATAGAGCAAATATTTGAGCTTGCTCACTTAGAAAATGGCGAAATAAGTATAAATAAAGAAACCTTTAATTTAGGTGAGCTTATTTACGATTGCATGGCAAAATTTAGTTTAGCCGTTGACAAAAAAGGCATTAGTTTGTCGGTAGAACCTGCGATTTGTGATTTTCCTGTGGTTGCCGATATAGCTAAATTAGAGCGCGTGTTAAGTAACTTAATTGATAATGCAATTAGGCATACCCCTCGCGGCGGCAGCATTGCAGTACATGTAAAGCGCAGTGACGATAATCAACTATTTGTGCATGTATCAGACACGGGCGTAGGCATAAAAGAAGATGAGCTGAATGCTATTTTTGACCCGCACTACCAAGCAAGTAATTCTAATAAAGAAGGGCGCCAGCAAGGTGGTTTAGGATTGGCCATTTGCAGAGGTTTATTAAAACTGATGGATAGTGAAATTTACGTACAAAGTGAAATTGGTAAAGGCACTATGTTTAGCTTTAATTTACCACAAAATAAGGTGCTTTCTTAAAAAGCACCTTATTGAGTTAAATCTATTTAAATATAAAGAGTAACTACTTTTTAATACCCGCTAAATCAAGCATAAATGCATAGTTTAGCGCGGTATCTTCTAAGCGCTTAAAGCGACCCGATGCGCCGCCGTGCCCTGCTTCCATATCTATTTTAAACAGTAACTTATTGTCATCAGTTTTATAGTCACGCAGCTTAGCAACCCATTTTGCAGGCTCAAAGTATTGAACTTGTGAATCGTGCAAGCCAGTCGTTACTAACATATTAGGATATGCTTGCTTAGATACTTGGTCGTATGGCGAGTAAGACAGCATGTAATCGTAATACGCTTTTTCGTTCGGATTACCCCACTCGCCGTATTCATTGGTAGTAAGTGGTATGCTTGCATCAAGCATCGTGGTTACTACATCTACAAACGGTACCGCAGCAACCATGCCTTTATAAAGCTCAGGCGCTTGGTTTGCTACTGCGCCCATTAATAAGCCACCAGCACTGCCACCTAACGCAAATATTTCATCTTTTGCGCCATACTTTTGAGAAACCAATGCTTTAGTTACATCAACAAAGTCATTAAACGTATTCTTTTTAGTGAGTAGCTTGCCGTCTTCGTACCAAGGACGGCCTAGCATTTGCGAGCCACGTACATGGGCAATTGCAAATACAAAGCCACGGTCTAACAAGCTCAAACGTGAGCTTGAGAACGTTGGATCCATGGTTGCGCCGTACGACCCATAACCATATTGCAGTAGCGGGTTAGTGCCATCTTTTTTAAACGTATCTTTACGGTAAACTAAACTTACCGGTACTCTTATGCCATCGCGTGCTGTTACAAAAATACGCTCTGAGGCGTAATTATCAGCATCAAAATCACCTAATACAGCTTGCTGTTTAAGTAGTTTTTTATCGCCAGTCGCTAAATCTACATCGTACGATGAACCAGGTGTAGTCATGCTTGTGTAGTAAACTCGTAACGTGCTGCTATCTATATCGTTATTACCATAAGTACCAATTGTATAAGCGCTATCGTTAAAGCTCAGTGGTAACTCTTTACCTGTTTTTAAATCACGCGCAATCAACTTTGATTGGCCCATTTCACGCTCTTGGTAAACTAAGTAGTCATTAAATAAATCAATGCCTTCGAGCTTAATATCATCGCGCGCTGGGATCACACTTTGCCAATTTGCTTTGTCACCAGCTTTATCAATATCCACTTTCATCAGCTGAAAATTTACAGCATCTAAGTTAGTTACAATGTAGTAAGTATTTCCTAGCTTCGAAATTTCATATTCAAGCCCTGCTTCGCGCTCAATTAAGCGTTTAGGCATTGCCTTAGCATCATCAGCACTTAGTACCGATACGCCTGATGCAGCTGTGCTGCTGTGCCAAATATAAATTTCTGACTCATCTTTGCTTTTACTGATACCCATGTAATAACTGGTATCAGTTTCTTCGTAAATTAGCTCATCATCAGCTTGTGGTGTACCTAATGTATGACGATAAACTTGGTAACCTAATAGAGTTTGTAAATCTTTTTTAATATAGTAAACCGTTTTATTATCGTTTGCCCAAACTATACCGCCGTTGGTGCCCTCAAGTGTATCTTCGAGTAATTTACCGGTTGTTAAATCTTTTATTTTTATACTATAAATACGACGGCTAACAGTATCTTCGCCATAAGCCATTAAATTGCCATTCGGGCTTACATTTAAGCCACTTACTGCATAATAATCATGGCCTTTCGCAAGCTCATTTACATCTAAAATAACTTGCTGATCGGTACCTGCAAAATCGCTGCTGCGTAAGTAAGTAGTGTACTCGTTATCGCCGCGTGTTTGCGTTGAGTAAAAATAATCACCGTTTTTAACTGGGACTGAATCATCGTCTTTTTGGATACGCCCTTTTAGCTCTTCAAACAATTCACTTTGCAGCGTTTTGGTATGTGCAAGCATTGCATCTGTGTATGTATTTTCAGCTTCTAAATAGTTAATCACCTCTGGCGCTTTACGTTCGTCATCACGTAACCAATAGTAATTATCTACACGTGTGTCACCATGAATAGTCATCTCATGAGGCACTTTTTTTGCAACAGGGGCAATAGCTTGGGCTACTTGAACCGTTTTAACTTGTGTATTATTTTTTTTGGTTTCTTCAGGGGCTTGATTACAGCCACTTAAAATAGCTAGCGATAATGCAGCAAGTGCGAATGGAGTACGTTTCATCAGTCAAAGTCCTTGTTGTTTTTTGTTTTTTATTTTTTATTAAGTAATTAAATATACCTAAAAATAACCTGTGTTGTGATTTACTTTGTGAAGCTATGTAAAGTAAATCAACGTAATTCCTCTTTTCTTAATAAGCCTACATCAGGTACTCTGTAGATATATAAGTCATTTTCAAGCTCAACTGATTAAGGGTAGGAATGAATAACGAAGTAATAAATATTTTAACTATGGCTAAAGTAATTCAAACAGCTGTTGCCCCAGTATTCTTGATCACGGGTATTGCCGCTACTTTAGGTGTTTTATCTAATCGTTTGGCACGTATTACCGATAGGGCACGTCAGTTAGAACGCAGATTAAAAGTAAGTACTGACGAGGACTTTAATAAATCACTCGCTACAGAGCTGCGCGCCCTTTTAAAGCGTTCTCGATGTATACATATTGCTTTTAGTTTAAGTGTATTAAGCGCATTGCTTGTATGCGCTGTGGTTATGTTGTTATTTTTATCGCACATTCAATCTATAAACTTAGGCGTTACCATTGCAAGTTGCTTTGTAGCAGCAATGGCATTACTCATATGTGCATTTATGTCGTTACTTGGTGAGGTATTCTTAGCAACTAGAAGCATGCGTCGCGGGATGATATTTGCAGATATTGATATAAACGATTAAGTTTTAGTTAAATCTATCGTATTCACTTGAATAAATACGATGTTAGATACAAGATACCGAATTAAGAATTACAATTTTCAACAGGGGCAAACATGAAATTAAAAAAAGTATTAGCAACAATAGCACTGGCAACGTGTGCATTTAGCGTATCGGCAAATTCTGCATTTAAAGAGCCAAGTGACGCGATTGAATACCGCCAAGCAGCGTTTTCAATGATCTCAGTACAAATTGGTGACATGGGCGCAATGCTAAAAGGTAAAGTACCTTTTGACGCAGAGCAATTTAAAAAGCGTGCTAACAACGCAGCTGCACTTTCAAAAATGCCATGGGAAGCGTTTTACGAAGGAACAGATAAAGGCGACACAGCTGCACTTGCTGCTGTTTGGTCTGAAAACGATACTTTTATGAAAAAAGCAACTGCATTCCAACAATACGCAGATGAACTAGCAGTAGCGGCTCAATCAGGCGATAAGGCCGTAATTGGTAAAGCTTTTGGCGCATGGGCTAAAGGCTGTAAAGATTGCCATAAGCAATTTAAAGATTAATTATTGTTGTTTTAATACTTAATGTAGTAACAACAAATGATAAAAAGCACTGAATGGTTAATCATTCAGTGCTTTTTGTACCCGGCATTTAAGCCCGTATGTTATTTATTGAGCTAAACCTTCTGCGGGCGACGTTTAAATACAGTCCTAATCCCACCCAAAATGCGTGTAAACACCTTACCAATATCACTTAATATAATGTACAAGCATGGCACTAATATAAGTGTTATTAATGTTGCAAACATCACTGCAAAACCAAGCGCTACCGCCATAGGTATTACAAACTTAGCCTGCAGGCTTGTTTCAAACATAATGGGCAATACACCTGCAAATGTAGTAATTGAAGTAAGTAATATAGGTCTGAATCGAGCACAACCGGCATCTATTACAGCATTTTTAATACTAACACCTGTTTTACGGGCTTGATTCACATAATCGGTCATAACGAGTGAGTCGTTTATAACCACCCCTGCTGCTGCAATAATACCAAAGCCAGACATTAAAGTTATATCCAAACCAAACCAGTAATGCCCCCATATTGCTCCCGTTAAGCTAAATGGAATCACCGACATAACAATAAGTGGTTGCGCATAACTCTTAAGGGGTACGGCTAATAAAATATACACCAAAATCATACCGCCGAAGAAAAACATCTTCTGCTGATTAGCCTGATCTTGTTGCTCTTCAATGGCGCCACCTAGTTCTGACTTAACACTTGGATACTCTTCTTTAAGTTGTGGTAGTAGCTTTTCTTTAATTTGATCTACAACTTCGTTTGGCTCAATCACTTCTTCATCTATGTTTCCATAAACATACACAGTACGATAGCCCCCTTCCCGGCGGATATAACTAATGCCTGGTGTTTCAGTAAGTTCAACTACATCACCAAGCAGTACTTCACGGCCCTGCGGGGTAGTAACAACCGCATGCTTAAGTGACGAAAATGCCTCTCGAGTCAGTTTAGGGTAACGCACCATTACACGTACTTCCTCGCCTCGGCGAATAACACGTTGAGCCTCACCACCGTAAAAGCTTGCCCCAACTTGATTTGCAATAGAAGCTAAGTCTAAATCTAAATCGTAAGCGACCGGTTTTAGGCTCATTTGCACTTCTTTACTTGCAGGATCTATTGTTGAGCTAATATCAAACAAACCTTCTTGCTGTTGCAGCAACTCTATAAAACGACGTCCTGCATTATTTAATGTATCAATATCAGAGCCATATAATAAATAACCAAATTCGCCGTCACTGCTCCCTCCATTTACATCATCATAAATGGTTAATGATTTAACACCGGCAATATCGGGCATCGCCTCGCGCCAACGTCGTGATAATTCAAACGCGTTATAAGGCCTTATACTTTCATCAACAAGGGGAACAAGCACTTGTGCTTCAGTTCGCCCTTGGTTAAATACTAAAATATCTCTTATGAGTTTTTGACCATATTTGCGTTCGGTATCTTCATCAATCGCAATCACCATCGCTTCTATTTCACGAATAGCATTTATTGTTTGTATGTCTGATACATTGTCATTCATTTCTAGATTTATTTGCGGGTAGTCATGCGGGATCTTTGGCATAAACCCGGTACGAACTTGATTTGATGAGATTAAAGCAAAGGTTACGATTAATAGAGCAATAAATGAAAATAGCACTGACCAACGCCATTCAACACAACGTATAACAAAGCGTTTATATGGGCCATTTACAAAACCAAAAAATCGCGTATTAAACCGATCTCGCCAGCCCCCCTCTTTTATTGGTGAAAAATGAGTGTGAGCAATATGGGCAGGCAATATCAACTTTGATTCAATCAAACTAAATACCAAGCACAGCATTACCACCACAGCTATACCATAAAAGAAGGCACTTTCTGGGCCTGTAGATAACGTAAATGGAGCAAATACTGCAATGGTAGTTAGTACACCAAAAGTTGCAGGGGTTGCTACGCGTTTTGCGCCATTAACCACATTAACAACACCGCCGCCTTTTTTCTCTATTTCGGTGTAGGCACTTTCGCCTATGACAATGGCATCGTCCACCACAATCCCTAGCACCATAATAAAAGCAAAAAGTGATAAAATATTAATGGTTACACCAAACAGTGGCATCATCATCATTGCGCCCAAAAAGCACACTGGTAAACCAATCATTACCCATAATGCCAACTTAAAGCGTAAAAAGATTGATAGCATAATTGCAACCAAAACAGCACCCTGAATAAGGTTTGTAACCATCATGTCTAAGCGAGCATTTAAGTAGTACGTCATATCCATTAATGGCTCTAAGCGAACCCCCAGTGGTAGCTCTTTATTTTTTAATTCTATAAATGCTTTTACTGAATCAGCAACTGGGATAATACTTTGCTCTTCGGTCGCTTTCACCGATATATAAACCGCATTTTCACCATTGAATTTAAAGTAACGCTCACCTTCAGTGAACTGATCTTTAATCACGGCAATATCTTGCAGTAACACTTTAGCGCCATTAGCCCCTATTTTTACCGGTATTTGCCTAAATTCTTCACCAGAGTAAAACTGATTTTCGACGCGAACAGAAATAACACCTGCGTCTGTTTTTAGCTGCCCCGCCGAAAAGTTAGCTGAGTAACGACGCACTGCATTCATTACATCACTAAGGGTTAGGTTATATTGACGCAGCGTATCGGGTTCGATTTCAATTGCTATTTCATCAAGAGGAACATCGTTTACCACTAACGACACGTTAGATAGCTGTAGTAACTCATCCTCTATTTGGTTTGCTATAGGCTTAAGCTCAGTAAGCGGCAAGTCAGCAACGAGCGTCATACCTATAACATCTTGCCTAAACTCAACCTGACTTATGGTGACCGGTTCCATACCGGCAGGAAACGTTGCTATACCATCAACCCGTAACTTAACTTTATCGAGTATATCGGTCAGCTCTACATCAGTATTAATTTCAAGACTTGCTCTACCGCCATTTCTAAATGCCCTGTACACACCTTTTTTAATTTCGGTCACATCTTTTAGCGACTCTTCAATTTTTATAAGTATGCTTTCTTCTATTTCCTGAGGAGAGGCACCGGGGTAATTAGCCTCAATATTAATGTAGTTAATCTCTACATTAGGAAACATTTGGCGTTGGATATTTAGAAAGCTAATAATTCCCATCACCACAATAAAAATCATCATTAGGTTGGCAGCAACGGAGTTATTAGCGAAGTAAGCAATAATACCGGTTTGTTTTTCAGCGTTAGGCGCTGTATTTGGTAGTTCAGTGTTACTCATAACTCAGCCTACCTTTATAATTTTTCAGTGGAAGCATTTTCAAGTGCCTCTGTATTTTTAGTATTTTGAAGGCCCGCAATTTTTACAGCCATGCCTTTTTGCGGATATTCTGGCAAAGTAATCACCAACATATCATCTGCTTGCAAACCATCACTGATGTAAAAGTACTCACCCTCTTCACGAATAACTGTGACTTTGCGCGGCTCAAGTTGCTGCTCTTCATTAACGATCCATACGGTTTTGTTATTAACTAACTCTTGCGGTAAGCGGTAAATATTATTGAGCATTGCACCTGCAAAATTTACCTGTACGTAGCTACCAAACTTAATGGCTGGTTGTATATTCTTAAGACCGTATGGGTCTTCTATACGCACTACTAAACTGCTCATACGCGTAGCGTTATCAACAATCCCTAGATCGCGGTCAATTACACCTTCACGGGTGAAGCTGTTTAGGCCTTTTTGAATAATCGTTGCGGTAATACCTTTAATACGCTCTGGCAAAAAAACGCTATCGAACCCTGCTATAGGAATAATCACTTCAGCGGTCTCAATATTATTGAGTTCAGCAACTTGCGAACCCATAGTGACAAATTGTCCAACACCTATATTTCGGCTAATCACCAATGCGTCGTAAGGGGCTGTAACATCACAATTATCCAAATCACGTTGCGCGCGCTTTAATGCAGCTTGCGCCGACTTTACAGATGCCTGCGCACTGAGCACTTGAGGTTTACGTAAAAATAAATCTGTGCGCGCTTTACTTGGAAAGCGCTTGGCTTCGTCTTCGGCTACTTGAGCTTGAGCTTGTTCCTCTATTAAACCCGCTTGTGCGCGAGCAAGCTCGGCCTCTGCAACAAGTACTGCTGCTTCATAGTTGTCTTTTTCGATAGTGAATAAGGTTTCACCGCGAGCAACTATGCCACCGGCTACAAAATTAGGATGCCAACTTAACACCTCGCCCGACACCTGCGCCGAGAGCAGTGTATTTTCAAGAGGCTTTACTTCACCGTAGCTATTAATAATAACTTGATGATCGTTTGCAATCACTGGCTCAACTTGCACTGTTGGACGAGTATCAATTACTTCTTTTTTTTCTGGATCTTTTGCAATGGCATTGATTCCCATAAAGCCAACAACACCAACAATGAGCGCTACAAATGGAAAAACCCATCTAAGTGAATTTGTTTGCATATCCTATTATCCCCAAAATTCTATTAACGCCATAATACCAGAGCCATATGAAACATTAAGGTGACATTTGTAAGCAACTGTTGCAAATACATATAAACCGCTGCTATTTAGGGCTATAGAATATAACTTCACATGCAGCTCACCTCATTCGTTATATTTTGTTACAAACTTTTATTCATTAATATCAGTTTATTAGCGTTAAACACTTAAATTTCATCGCGAAGATGTGCGAAATTAAATTAATTTACGTACAGTCCAATTAAATTAACAAATATTAAAAGTCTCAAAATGAAATTAACGACCATCACCCTTGCGCTTAGCTTAGCGTTTGGCAGCCATGCATTTGCAGCCGATAAAAAAGATGAAAAAGAGTCAAAAACACTTAGCGAAATGATCAAAGGACAAACCGAATTTGCCGGTATATTTAGCCTTTATCAAGACGAAAAAACCGGTAAGCACCTTATGGTGATTAACGAATCCCAACTCAATACGCCGTTTGTGTATTTTGCGCACACTGTCGATGGCGTTACAGATGCAGGCCATTATCGTGGTTCGTACCGCGAAACTAAGTTAATTGAATTTAGAAAATACTTTGACCGTATCGATATTATTAGCAAAACACCTCGCTACAAATTTGACGAAAGCAGTGCAATTTCAAAAGCGAGTGATGCCAATATTAGTGAAGCGGTACTTGCGAGCATTAAAATAGAAAAAGAAGAAGACGGTAAAATAGCATTTAATGTAAATAAGTTATTTTTAAGCGAAGCACTTCATAAAGTATCACCTACGCCAAATCCAGCAGATAAAAACGCTAAAAAACGCTTTAAAGTAGGTAAACTAGACGATAAAAAATCACGCATTATTAAACAGCGTCCATATCCTAATAACTTAGACGTAGTTGTTGATTACGTATTTACTAACCCAAGCCCAACGGTACGTGGCTCAAATGCAGTAAGCGACCCGCGTAGCGTATCGGTAAAAGTTCAGCACTCGTTTGTCGCTCTACCTAGCAATAACTACGCACCACGTATGGATGATGCGCGCATTGGTTATTTTACAAATCAATTTGATCAAATGACATCTACCGATTGGGCACCTTATCAAGATGTTATAAAACGCTGGGACTTACAAAAGAAAGACCCAAGTGCAGCGCTTTCAGAGCCAGTAAAACCGATTACTTGGTGGATAGAAAACACCACACCCATTGAATGGCGCGATACTATTCGTGACGCTGTTTTAACGTGGAATACCTCTTTTGAAAAAGCCGGCTTTAAAAATGCCTTAGAGGTAAAAGTACAACCAGACGGTGCAGACTGGGATGCGGGCGATATCAATTACAACGTACTGCGTTGGACTTCGTCACCTAAGCCTCCATTTGGCGGATACGGGCCAGCACTTGCTAACCCATTAACAGGCGAAATACTGGGCTCAGACATTATGCTTGAGTTTGTATTTATGAAAAACCGCTGGATTTACGACACACTTTTCACACAAGGAACAATGAGCCACGGTGAAACAACAAATACCGGCGAGCTAAATTGCTCTCTTGGGCATGAGATTCAACAAAATCTAATGCTTGCCAAAGGCCTTGCTAGCGGCGACAAAATTGAAGATAAAGAAATGCTTCGCCAAGGTCTAACGCAATTGGTACTTCACGAAGTTGGCCATACTTTAGGTCTTAACCATAATATGAAATCATCAATTTTGTGGGATGAAAAAGAAGTACACGATAAAAACAAAACCCAAGGCATAGTAACCGGTTCTGTTATGGATTATGCACCCGCTAACATTGCCCCAATTGGTATGCAGCAAGGTGATATTTTTCAAACAAAACCTGGTCCTTACGATGATTGGGCAATTAACTATGGCTACAGCGTAGCGCTTGCAGATGAAGCTGCTGAGCAAGCTCGACTTGAAAAAATACTTGCTCGTTCAAGTGAACATGCCCTTGCCTTTGGTAACGATGCAGACGATATGCGCGCACCAGGTCGCCATATCGATCCACGTGTAATGATTGGTGATTTGTCGTCAAACCCTGCTGCCTATGGCGCAGATCGTATGGCACTAATTAATAAACTATTTACTGAGCTAAAAGATAAAGCAACGGTTAAAGGTGAGTCTTACCAACAGCTTGTTACCTCTGCTAATAGCTTATTTGGTCAGTACCGAGCTCAAGCAGGTGTGGTTTCTCGCCAGATTGGTGGCGTATACGTTGAGCGCGCTGTAGTGGGTGATACAAATGCAGATAAACCATTTACACCGGTATCGCTTGAGCGTCAAACACAAGCAATGGATATACTAGCCAAGTTTGTATTTGCGCCAGACGTACTACAAAACATGCAACCTCTTTATAGCTACTTACAGCTGCAACGTCGTGGCTTTAATCACTATGGCAAAAATGAAGACCCTAAAGCACACCAAATGATTTTAGGGATGCAAAAGTCTGTACTTGCACAGCTATTACACCCAGCGGTATTACTGCGTATTTCTGACACAGCTCTGTACGGTAACGAATATAGCCTAACTCAGTTTATGGAAGATTTAACCGCCAGCATTTTCGTGAAAAGCAAAGACGCCAACTCTATTAGCCACAACTTACAAATTGAGTATGTTAACCAGTTAATTGCAATTGCGGGTCTTGGCAAAGCAAGCAAATACGATAACTTAGCTAAAACAGCAGCGTTATATCAGCTAACTCAAATAGCCGACACCAGTGTTGCTTGGGGTGCAGATACAGCAACTAAAGCGCATAAAAAATATATTGATCGCTTAATTGCAAAAGCGCTAGAAGCATAAAATACCTCTACTAATTGAGTAAACCAAGGCCACGATTTACGTGGCCTTTTTTATAACTTAATTCACAGTTTAAATATAAATAGTGCCTTTTAAATACCTTACAGCATGCCCGGTCAAAGTGACGGTTGTATCATCCACTTTGCAAATTAAATGCCCGCCTCTGCTTGAAGCCTGATAAGCACTTAACGTAGTTTTACCAAATTGCTGCGCCCAGTAAGGTGCCAAGCCAGTATGAATTGAGCCCGTTACATAATCTTCGTCGCCACCGCTTGCAGGCCAAAAATAGCGAGATATAAAATCATATTCAGCACTAGGTGCTGTAGCCACTACATCAAGTGGATAAAGCGTTTTTAAAAGCTCAGAGTTAGTTTTTAATTCAAGTATTTGATCGGCATTTTCATAAATAGCAAAGTAAGCTTGGCGATTTTTAAGTACTTTACTCGGTTGTATAGACAAGCCATCAAGCAATTGCTGCGGTACATTTTGTACCTCAATCGGTGCTTGCTTAGGAAAGGTCATTGCAAAGCTGCCATCAGCGTTTCTATTAACGATTAACTCGCCCACCGCATCAGCAACAAAGCGAATTTGCGATATATTATGCTCTTCACATAAAACATAGGCAGCCGCAAGTGTGGCGTGACCACAAAAGTCGATTTCCATTAACGGTGAAAACCAGCGAATAACAAAACTTCCATCGTCTTGCAGGCAGGTAAAAGCAGTTTCAGATACGTTATTCTCAGCGCCAATCTTTAGCATTAAATCGTCACTTAACCACGATTCTAGTGGGATCACTGCCGCATAGTTACCTTTAAATAACTCATTCGTAAACGCATCAATTTGATGAATAGCTAATTGCATTGTTTAAACTTTGTAATGATTAATAGCTTAAAACTGCCATACCTAAACTAAATTAGCACTTTTATTTTTGCTTTAAGCCATTACAGGTCGCATTCTATAGTATTGCATACAACCAAATTGCACAGCATTGGTAAGCAATAGCATAATAAACATAAGTAAGTGCGCCGTGCTTGGAGCAACTGTCGTAAGCTCAACAACTAAGCCGCAAATACCAGCAATAAACTGCAAGCTAAAGTAGCGCGCGCTTAAATTACTCACATTACCCGTACGCAATGTTTTATAAGTTTGCGGCATAACACGTACCGAACTCATCACAAGACCAACATACGTTAAAGCGCTTAATACCGTTGCAGTATCAAGGCTTGAATTTAAAAGCAGTGAAAAAGGCAGTAACGAAAAACCTAGCATAGTAACCAGCTGTACACGTTCTCGTTTAGCTGCATTGAAACGTGCAAAAAAATATAAAATAAGCCCGCTTAACGCACCGGTTACAATAAATGGTAACGCAATATAATAGCGCTCAAAGAAAATATTGTAGGTTATAAAATAAAGGCTTTGTGCTAATCCAAATGTCATCATTAATAGTGACAAACCAGAGACACTACGATTTTTTCGAATTTTGTTTAGTAATGGTAAAAAACTAAAAACCAAAATAAAAGAAGACAATATAGGCAAATAATGCGCCAAAGCAACCTCGCTCGTTATATAAATGTTAATTAAAAACAGAAATAAAAACATTTAATAAACATCTGTTTTTAAAAGGCTTTTACTATGAGCGCGGCATTGTAGAGCCGCGTAAATTTAACTCAACTAAATAAGACATTCTTATTTTAGGTACTGGCAAGCTAGGTATACAAAAACCGTAGAATTAAGTTCACGGTTTACTTATTTAATAGGAAACCTACTCACAAGCTATTAAATGAAAATGATAGTTGTTATCATGCGCAAGTCATTAACTGCAATATATAAAACTATCTATGAGAAAAACTCTTTTTAAAATTCACAGTTGGATCGCTCTTATAGCTCTCATTCCCTTGATTGTTATTAGTATTACAGGGAGCGTATTAGTTTTTAAAAGTGAAATAGATGGCTTACTTATGCCAAGCAGTCACTATGTTGTAAAAGCACTGCCAGAGCGCATGCCAATCGACAAATTAATCGCAAAAACAGAGCTTGCTTACCCTGAGTATGTAGTAGGTAGTTGGGAGATATTTAACGATGATACTGCTGATCGGGTTTACTTAGTTAAACGCGGGACAGAGCAATGGTATAAGTTTCATTTAAACCAGTATACGGGTGACATTTTGTCAGAGCCTGTTGGTACCAGCCATTATTTTACTGATTGGTTTTTAGAACTGCATTACACCTTTTTACTTAACGACTTTAAAAACCTGCCAGGGCAAACAGGCACAGTACTAGGCTTCTTTTTTGCTCTGTTTTTATTGGTATTAGGTATTACAGGACTTATTATTTATCGTAAATTTTGGCAGCGCCTATTTAGTGTGCGCTGGCGTGCAACACTGCAAATTGTACTTAGCGACATTCATAAAATGACTGGGGTGATAGGGTCGCCCATCATTATTATTTTAGCTATTACAGGTGGCTACTTTAACTGGGCTGTGTGGTATCACGAAGTTATTGAACACGCTGAGGAAGAGCACTTTGTACTAACCAAAAACTTGCACAGTAGCGATATTTCGTTTCAACACATACTCGATGACAGTAAAAAGCAAATACCCACTTTTAATGGTACGTTTTTAGTTATGCCGCTCGAGCCTGACGAAAATATCACCTTATTCGGCGAAGTCGACACAAATAACCCGCTTGCGAGCGAATACGCTAATACGGTTAGCTACGATAAGCATACAGGCGAACATTTAACTAACTGGGATATTCGCGAAGTAGGCGTTGGCTGGCAAGTAATTGATAGCTTTAGAAAACTTCATTTTGGCTACTTTGCAGGGCTAATAAGTAAAATACTGTGGTGCGTAATTGGTTTGAGCCCAGTGTGGCTAGCAGGTACTGGTTTTTACTTGTGGTTTACCCGCCGTAAACGTAAAAAACAATCACAAAAAAATCGCTCAAGTAAACGCAGTACAGCAAGTGCTTGATTAAAAACCCACCACATTGTAATGTAAAATTTAACAATGGAGTGGGTTTATGATGTTTTATAAAATAGCAGTCTGTATTACTTTTTTATATTTAGTTGGATGTAACACAACCAAGGTTCACCAAGTAGAACAACAAATAGAGCTTGAACAACTATTAAACCATTCTTTGTTTAATAAACTCGACACTCCTTCTGAGTACAGTATTTTCGAGCTGCCAAATGCTGAAAAAGAAAAATTTTTAGCCTATGCCGAAAAACAAAAACAGTCTGAAATCCGTCATGACCGCATTATTTACAACTACCTCGAAAGCAACTTAGCTAACTTTAAATACCACGGCGATACACTTACTTCAGCCCAAGCCTTAAAACTTTCGCAAGGCAACTGCATTAGCTTAGCTGTTTTAACACAAAGCTATGCACAAGCTCTCGGATTAGAAACGAGCTTTCAAGAAGTAACAAGTCAGCCTGTATACGCAAAAGAAAATAATGTTGTTTATGTAGCAAGCCACTTTAGAACAAGAGTATACGCCCCAAAAGTAGAGAAAAAAGATGATAATATTGTTGAATTTTTCAGAGCGGGCACCTTAATCGACTACTTTCCTACCCGTCGCAGCTTTTATTCAAGCAGTGCAGATTATAACGATTTAGTTTCTAAGTTTTACAGTAATTTAGCTGCAACAGCGCTAGCAGACAAACAGCTGGATATTGCTTACTCACTTATTTTACAAGCAAACAAATACACTCCCAATGATCCTGAATTATTTAATATAGCGGGCGTTTTGCATCGTCGGGCAGGTGATTTACGAAGCGCTAAAAATATCTATCAAACAGCACTTAGTAATAATGAAATAAGCATTAATTTAATCAGCAACTATCAGCTTTTAGCTAAAAAATTAGGCGACAAAGAGCTTGTTAAAGAGCTCACGTCACAATTAGTTAATAAAGAAAAAGACCCATATGAATTACTAGTAATCGCTAAAAACAACTTACAAGCTGGCCATGCTCATCAGGCTAAAGCACACCTTGAGCAAGCTATTACTAAAGCGCCTTACATTGCTGAGTTATACTTGGAACTCGCAAAAGTTCGCTATCAACAAGGTAATATTAAACAAACACAAACCTTGCTTGAGAAAGCTATCGAACTAGAACGTGATAACCAAAAAATCGATGTATATCAAGCTAAGTTACTATCCTTGCAGATGGATAAGTAACTTAGCCAATTAATATTTATAGCGAATAATAAAAGCTCAGCCACGCTCGCATTTCATCCTCAAAACTGTCGCCTTCTACTCGCGACAGTCCCATATTAAATATTAAGTCATTTATACCAGCAGGCCCCATTCCAAAACTAAAATCACCTTGGTGTTTTATCCCGTAACTTTGTGCATATACGGTGCCGTCGAGTTGATGCTGCTTGTAATAAAGCCACGGCATGCCTTCTTTAAAGCTAAAGCCGCCACCGTAACCTTGATAGCGCTTTGCAACTGCGCTATAAAAAGGCAGCTCAGATGAAAGTACATATTCACTATTTTGCTGCTGATTAATAAGATTTGAGCTAAAGCCACCTAATGCAAGGCTCCTGTCGTCACGTTGTTTTTGAGAAAAATTTGCATAAAGAGGAATACCAAACGCTTTACCAAAAATTTTGGCGGCTAAATCATAACCTTGCCAATTATTACTTTTGCTACTGCCATCGTACCAACTCGCATAAATACTTTGGCCTATAGCAAAGTCTTGACGATCATATTGCCAATTTTGAGCAATACCTAAACGCGTCCAACTTTTATGGCTTTGCTTATAATCAGTGTAATTGTAGGCAAGCTCTGGCGTTAAACTTAACTGCCCAAATTTAACGGGGTAACTTATTGCGGCAAAACCACCACGGGCATCCATGTCTGCACTTAGACTTTGCTGAGACTGGCGCGATGTATCTAAATTGTAGTCAAACAGTGCAAGTTTCAGTTTTACATCAAGCGCATTATATTTTGCCTGCACATAACCACCGTGCAATGCCCCATCGTGTAAATCAGTGCTATAACCCGCTTGTAAGTCGAGCTGCTTTAATAAGTCGCTACTTTTAATGCTTAAATCTAACAAACTGGTAGAAGCCGAATAATACTGCGTCCCTAGTGCAAAAGTAGCGTGCTGCTCGAGCACGTTGTAATTTGTTTGCTGCGTTGTTTGATGCGTATATATTTTAGCTTTTGGAAGCGTATGTTCGTTTACAATGAGCAGCGGTGCTTTTTTATTAGCCGAAAATTCAGTAACTACAGTGCTGTTTATAGCTTTTGGCAATGTTTTTACATTTGGCCCATCTGCGGTTATCGAAAAATAGAGTAACGAGCCATCGGCCATTTCAATCGGGTGGGCAACGGCTTCCTGCCCTTGAGTTAACTTGGTGAGTTTTTTACTCTCTATGTTGTAGTTATAAATATCAGTAGCGCTATTTAAGCCTGCAACAAAGTAAAGTGACTCGCCATTATGGCTAAAGCTAGGCTGACTTAAATATTGATACCCGTTTGGCATAGGTACTGACAGCTGTTGTTCGTCGTTTATACCTTGTATATACAATTGCCAATTTTCATTTAATGACGTTGATAAATAAGCTAATTTAGTTTCATCAGGACTGAGTATTGGGTAATCGTAGGTTGTCTCAAGGCTTTTTGTAAATAATGGTGTGATGGTTTGCGTATTGAGATCAACCTTTACTAATTCAGAGTAGCCATCTCTTATTTGCTCGCCATACAAGGTTTCGCCGTTACTGGTTACGCTAAATCGTCGTATACCAGCAAGTTCGGTAAGTTGTGTAATATTTCCAGTGTCAGTGTTATAGCTAAATATGTCAGACACTTTGTTATA
Organism: Pseudoalteromonas sp. SG45-2; assembly: GCF_014164115.1. Lineage (NCBI taxonomy): Bacteria > Pseudomonadati > Pseudomonadota > Gammaproteobacteria > Alteromonadales > Pseudoalteromonadaceae > Pseudoalteromonas > Pseudoalteromonas sp. SG45-2. Next base: position 47,636 of record NZ_JACJEO010000025.1, on the reverse strand, counting down.
AATACCCGACTCTTCATTGCTGTACGCATTAAAATATAACGTTGTGCTATTTACCCATTGCGGGTTTGCAATACCGGCTCGATTAATTTGATTAAGCACTTGTTTTTGTTCGCGCTTAAACACACTTGGCGCTGTATCGGGGATGTCTTGTGCATCGTTTTTGAGTAGCTCTTTTTGCGCTTTAGTAAACTCCTCTTGCGCCTTTATGTTGTCGTCCGTGCTATAAATTATAAGCTTGGTATTACTCTCTTTATCTCGCTCAACAATCGCAATTTTACTACCATCTTTTGAAAGTACTGGGTTACTTGCATATAAGTTAAGTTCAAGCCAAAGTTCACTATTAAGTAACGGCTCCCCTTGCTCTATTTGCATTGCTTTATAGGTATATTCAGCTATAAATCGGCGATATAGCTTGGCTGCACTTTGCCCAAACACACCGCTAAATGCCTCATCAAAATTCCGCGTTTTTACGCCTTGCATTCGCGTCCAAACACTATCGAGTGTTTGTTCTGAATAGTTTTTCTCTAACCAATTTAAAAAGCGACTACCCATTAAATACACCATTGAGCCGCCCATAAAGCCCTGCTCGCCATTTAACTGCCCATAGGTTGGCAGTGCGCCCTGTTGAGCAAATTCTCGCAGTATTGACTCTGAGTAGTTATCAAACAAACGTCCACGCCCCGTCATTTTAGACTCAATCAATGTGGCATAACCTTCGGCTACCCAGCGCGGCGTATCACTGTAGGTTAAGTCGTATAAATCCCATATACCACGTACTTTCTGCTGCCAGTGATTGCGTGTAGGCTGTGCTAAGTGCACTAAGTGAATATATTCATGCAACACAAGCAACTGCTGCCAGCCAGAGCTGTTTGATATAACTGTGTCGGATTGTGGTGGGGTTGTAAAAAGTGCCATTACAGGGTTACTTGAGGTAGGTAACGCAAAGCCGTTTGCTGCATTTAGGGGATCAAACACCACTACATCAACTGTTTTATCAAGTGCTCGGTTTTGCTGCTCAAGCACTTTGGTGCGAACTATTTCAAGCTCTGTTGCAGTTGATTTAGCAAAATCAGCATGCTCAATACTGTAGTGAATATTAAAGTGTTCGGTATGAATAGTTTGCCAATCGGCTGCAAAGCTTGGTGCTGCTAGTAATATAGCTGATGCGATAAGTGTTTTTTTCATGAGCGTCCCTAAAAGAATTCCTTAATACCATCTAGGGTATTATTAAATGTCTTTCATGGGCAGTAAGAAAGTGTAATAAAGCATGTGCAAATGTGTATTTACACATGTTTTACTAGGGGAGTTTACATCCAGCTGCGAGTATCTGACTCAATCTGCTTAATTGTAAAATCAATAATAAAGTCAGCATCTTGCTGCTTTATGTAGGGCATAAATGCAAACCCTGAAGCAAGTTGTATATACAGGCTTTTTAAGCCTGACTTTCTCATTAGGTACGTACTTATACTGCGCGCACTTTGCGCTTTATAAAGCTCAAAAACACGGTAATGAACGCCAATCATACCTTTGCGTACAACCATGTAAAATCGACCATTATCCTCATGCATGTAATAACCATAACGCTGATACGACAAAGTCACCAAGCCAGAAAACACCACTAAAACACCAAGGCTTATCAAAGTATTAATATCAGCAATAAAACAAAAGCCAAACACTAATACACTGGGTAACAGTGAATAAAAGCCTAAATTTTTATACAAAAGCGCTCGCTCTGCGCGCTTAAAAGCGAGTTTTTTACTATTAAACCACGGGTAAATCCATTGGCATACACTATCAACTTGTTCGCTATTTAATACAGGTAGTACTAACGTTTGTTTATTTTTTTTAGCCGCCACACCGGCTGCTATTCCGCCGCTACTTGCTTGTAAACACTCAACGGTAAATCGCTTTAGTAATCGCCCCATTAGGTTTTGTTTAATAACAATAGATTGCACCTTGTCCATGCTCATTGAAAGCTGATGGCGCTCTAACAAGCCAGCAATACGTTTAAACTTTTGACCTTTAAAATAAAGCTCAAAGTTATAAAAACGAATAAGCGACATAGTCACCGATAGCATTACAGCCACCAAAACTAACAAACCAATTAAGGTGATCATCGCAAAAGTAGCAGCGCTGGCCAGCATACCAAGCTCTTGTTGGTAAAAGCCTTCTACTTTCGCAATAATTTGCTTCTCTAAAAAATCAACAATTAGGTTTATAAAAGGGGCAAAAGCAGCGATTGCTAAAATAGCCATATTCGACATTAAACCAAATTTGGCTATTTCTTTATTGCTAATGCTTAGGCTGTTTTCGATAGTGTCTGTTTCGCTTTGTTCAGTATTTGGTGCTTCTTGCTGTTGCTGCGCTTTAAAATCAAATATTTGTTTACGCATTTGCTGTGCATAATCTTTAGTGACACCTGGTAAAACAACTTCTTGCGACACACTGCCAGCGGCATCAAAAATACAATTAACTAAGTTTACGGGGGTAAAATAAAACGGCTCGGCAATATTAACGTTTTGCACACGGCCAAATTTAAGCGTAAGTCGCTCTTTTTTAAATACACCTTTGTTAAGCAATATTTCGTTGTCGATACTAATACTAAACTTAAAATTTAAATAATATAAAAATGAGTAAACAAGTAGCAAAATTAGTGCAATACCGCCTGCAACCTGCGCCCAAAACAACTTATTTTCTACTTGAGTAACAAACACGACAAGCATGGGCAGTAAGTTTAAAAGGCCATCTTTTACAAAGCGCACACTAAAGTGCACAACAAAGTATAAAAGTGCCCAGGGCGATACTTTTTGCCAGTAAATAGGGCTGGCTTTATCTTCGATAGTTGTATTACTCATCGACTAAAGCTGCCTGAGTAGTTGCGTCGTCTTGGCGGTAGTTTTGTACAAATTGGCGCATATTTTTACAATCATCATGGGTTAGCCCACTAATTTGTAAATCGGCACTTACACCGCCAGCGCTAAATAATTTAATGCTCGCAAGACTAAGTTTTCGCTCTATTGGCCCTTGGTGTATTTCCATATGCTGTACACGCGCTAAAGGTAATACCGTCACTTGTTGCCAAATAACGCCTTTTTTAAAAGCAATGTCATGTTCTCGTACTGCAAAACCTCGCAACCTCACACTTATTATGTTGTACGCCATAGATACGGCTACCAAAATTGGCATACCAATTAGCAAATACGTTTGTGCATTATTAGCAAAGGCTTCATTAAAATAACAAACAGCAATAAGCGCTCCAATTAGCGGTACATAAAACAGAAGCGAGCTAAGTTGTGTATGTAATAAGGCTTTATCAGCCAATGGCTTAAAGCTAATATCACTATGCTTTGGCAAATCCATTATTTGTTGATTGTTAAACACTATTTGTCCCTATTTCTGCTTTTAATTATGACTAGCTTACCAACTAATGGTGGTTATTAATGTGTGGCTTTGTTTTGGCTCAAGCGTTACTTTATCTGTCAGTACATTAGCGGCCTCTAGACACAGCATTGTTTTATATTCATCATCAGCAAAGTTAGATAAGCGTTTTGACTTTTCTATCCATGGGTTCCACAGCACACACGAACTTGAGTTTTCGCGGCTCACATTAATAACACCTTCTGGCGTATTAATGCTTTGCATTGTACTTGCTTGTGTATAAACCATGTCGGTTTCGCGATTAAAGCTTACAACATCATTTTGTACAAATGGCCCTTCACTAAACTCAATATATTGCGCGCCTTGCAAACCATCAACATGGGTGTTTGTAATATCTGAGGTTGGAAAATAGGTATGCAGTGCTTGAGTGAAGCTAAATGGCACACTTCCTAAGTTAGTGGTCGTTAAGCGAACCTGTAATTTATCGCTTAATATAAACTCAACTTTTAATGCGGACTGATGCGGCCAATACGTTGTATTAACAAGTTTCATGGGGAGCTTTAAACTAACTGTAATTTGCTCATCAGATTCGTGTACTTCATCGGCTTGCCATACGCTTGTGCGCGCAAAACCGTGGGCAGGCCACCCATCATTAGCGTGTGTACCAAACCACGGCCAACAAATAGGAATACCGCCTCGAATACTCGCCCCTTCTTGATAGGTTTCCTCTTGTGAAACCCAAATAAGTGGCTTGTTATTTTTAGGGATAAACTCGGTAATTTGCCCACCTTGCAAAAATATTTTTGCGTCGCACTTTTCACTAGCTACTTTAATAAACTCAAGTCCGGATTCGCTTTGCTCAATGCTAACTGATGGCGATAATTTCATACCTTCCCCTATAATACTGATACTAAAGATTTTTAATGTTTACATCTAAACAATAATGCATGCTTAAAGTATACGCTATTGATATTAAATATTGATTGCTGAATTTGTTCATTGCCGATTAATACATATACAGTAAACTCACAAACAATTACTTTGTACTAACAGCTGTAAATGAATAATACTAAAGTCTATACAATAAGACTTGCCAATTATTCACAACATACGTACTGTGCGCAACTTAATGCACACAAGGTGCTAAGAAAATTTACCAATATTTAAACAATATAATTTTACATTAGTTACTGCTCTAACTATTAAAAACCAATAAAAGCGGGCTAAAGTACAATATATTATTTGAATTCAATTTATTTGATGTGTAACATTTCGCGATTACGGCAAACTACCGCCCCATCGACGAGATAAGCAAATGCAAAAATATGACGAGTTATTGGTTTCTTTACGTAAAGTTATCCGCGCGATTGACTTACATTCTAAGCAGCTAAATAAAACTTCGGGTTTAACTGGCCCACAATTGCTTATAATGCAAGAAGTGCAAAAAACCGATGGAATAACGGCGAGCCGTATTGCTCAAAATGTAAATTTAAGCCCAGCAACGGTCACCAATATTCTCGACAGAATAGAAAGCAGAAACTTAGTAACACGCGTACGCAGTCAAATGGATAAACGCAGAGTGAGCTTATACCTCACCGATAAAGGAAAAGAGTTACTTGATAAAGCACCTCAGCCATTGCAAGAACACTTTATTGAAAAGTTTTCTGCACTTGCTGAATGGGAACAGAGCCTTTTACTCTCATCAATGCAGCGTGTAGCCGCAATGATGGATGCAGATAAATTAGATGCATCGCCCCTTCTAGAAGTTGGTGCGCTTACTCAAGCTCCTAAAGAATAAATAATAAAAAAAATACATAGTTTTTGTACTTACCCTAAACGTAAGGCGTTTTTTTACGTCTTGAATTTTTTATTTTTTAATCAAAATCTGAGCGGCAATTATGACTAAACTCTCAAAATTAACACTAGCACTAGTTCTAGGTGGTGTTACAAGTACTTCTTATGCGTCTGATGATCTAGACACGTTACAAAGCCAACTTAAGCAGTTAAAGCAACAAATGCAACTGCTTGAAAATAAGTTAGCTGATGAAAAAACAAAACAGCAAAAAATTAATGAGCAACACAAGCAAGAAGTTGCAAAAATTAGTAAAAAAGCTGATAACAAAGAAGTTGTTGTTGCTGCCGCCGAATCTGAGAAAAAAGACGAAGGCGTTAAAATTGGTGGCGCAGTGCGTTTTAATTACAGCACTAATTCATACGATGAAGACACTCAAGATCGTAGCGGCGACTTAGACTTTGAAGTATTTCGCATTAACTTATCTGGCGAAATAAACGATATTTCTGTTAATGGTGATTTTCGCTTTTACGATTACATGACCATTGTTAAGTATGCATACTTAGGTTACGAATTTACTGATGGCTGGGAAGCACAAGCTGGTATTGCACCTGTCCCTTTTGGTAATGGCCCATACAACTCACACAGCTACTTTTTTAGCACTAACTACTATGTTGGCCTAGAAGACGACTTTGACTTGGGTGTAACAGTAAACCGTAAACTAAAAGATAACTGGAAACTAGACCTAGGCTTTTTCAAAAATGATGAAGTAGGCGGCGTTGATGGCAGCTCTGAAGTTAACGAGCGTTACTCTTTTGATATAGTTGGTAGCCGTGCAACAGCCGAAGGCACATACGATGCACCTGGCTCTCGCCTTGGTGAATACAACACATTTGCAGCTCGTACAGTGTACCAAATTGAGCATGGCGAAAACGCTAAAACCGATGTGGGTGTATCACTATTAAGCGGTGGCTTACATGATGGTAACGACCGTGCAGGTAACTACGGCGCATGGGCGTTCCACGTAAACAGCCAAATAAATAACTGGAATATTCAATTTCAGCACGGTGAGTACGACTACGACCTAGACGACAACAGCAACCGCTTTGTTGTAGGTGCGTTTGACTACTACGACACCGTATCAAGCGAAGCTACCATGACTAACTTTAACGTAGCTTACGACCTATCGGTTGATTTAGGCCCTATAACAGGCGTACAGTTTTACAACGATTACGGGATCATTTATGACAAATCTGACGACAGTGCAGATACATGGATGAACGTAACAGGTATGAGCGTATCAGCAGGCCCGTTATTTACGTACTTTGACTTTATTCAAGCACGTAACCAGCCATTTATTGGCGGAACAATTATTGGTGATGGCGATACAGAGCGTCGCTTTAACATCAACGTAGGTTACTACTTCTAGATAAGTAAAACCTATTTTATAAATTTAAAAGGGCAAACTTAGTTTGCCCTTTTTTATGTTTTTACACTTCGATTTTATAACTATTTGGCCTACAATCGAAAGTATCAGCCATTACTAAAAAGAGCCTAAGTGAATATAAAAGCAGTGTTTATTTGTTATAAAAACTTATGGTTTAAAGCACTTGGCTTAATACTTGTAGCCTTGGGTATTATTGGCATTGTGCTGCCGGTCATGCCTACCACTATATTTTTTATTTTAGCGCTCACCTGCTTTACTCGCTCATCACCCGCGCTTGAACAATGGCTGTTAAACCACCCTCGTTACGGTGTAACTTTGCAGCAATGGCAAGCCCATAAAGTAGTGCCTGTAAAAGCCAAATGCTACGCCGCCATTGGCATGTTAATTGGATTTACATTTTTACTGTATTCAGCCGCCCCTATTTGGGTTATTTATCTCGTTGCAGTAATAGAAGTATTGGTAATGATTTACCTTATTTTAAGACCTTCCAGCCCTCCTAAGCGTTAAATATTCATTTTTTACCTGCTTACCGCCTTTGTTTTAAAGTTTTTATGTAAAGATAAGTAAGTAAATTTGTAATAGCTAATGCAAATCATTATCATGCTGTAAATTTAATTTATTTACTGTTTTTATGTCGTTTATTAACAAGCGGGCTTTGTATAGCACAAGCCGTGCTCTACATATTTATATTTCTACAGCTTTGTTTTTTTTGCTTATCTTATTTTGCGTTAGCGGCATTGTGCTCAACCATATTGATTGGCTTAAAAACGATAAAAATAATGGCCAAGTAACGGCGGTAATTCCAGCAGAGCTAGTTACCAAAGCGAATGAGCAGCTAAATACGCTGCCAACGCTTTACCCTGAAATAGAAGCTTACCTAGCCGAGCAATATGCACTTACAAAAGTAAAAAGCATTGAGTGGGAAAAAGAAGACGCGCTTGTCATGCTCGACTACCCACTGCCTGCTGGGTTTGCCTACGCAGAGCTTGATTTTACAACTGGCGAGCTAAATCTTGATTACCAAACAGGTGGCTTTTTAAGCCTTATTGGCGACTTACATAAAGGCCGCCACAGCGGTGACGTATGGAGTTGGGTAATTGATATATCTGCCGTACTAATGATTTTATTTGCCATCACCGGCATGATTATTTTGTTTCAAAATAGAAAAAAACGCTTAGCAGGAATATGGATAACCGTACTCGGAGTGGCAACTCCACTGGTTATTTATTTATGTTGGGTTCCACAAATAAAAGGAGTGTCTTAATGGTTAAATTTAAATTATTTATAAGCGCCGCATTACTGCTCGTAGCTGCGTTTTTTCAAACAACGGCGCATGCAAAAACACCACAGCTAGAGGTTGAATTAACACTTCCTGACTTAGAAGTACAACCGTATCACCGCCCATACGTTGCAGTTTGGCTTGAAACACCAGAGCGCAAACACGTTACAACGCTTGCACTTTGGGTGCAAAAAGCAGAATGGTTTAAAGACTTACGCCAATGGTGGCGTAAAGCCGGTAAAAGCGATGCCAACTTTGACGGCATTAGCGGCGCAACAAAACGCGCAGGTACTTACACCATAAATTGGCAAGGTAATGATTTAGACGGTAACCCAGTAAAACCAGGTAAATACTTACTAAATATTGAAGTTGTACGCGAAGAAGGCGGCAGAGACTACACCCGCGTTGAGCTCGATTTAACTAAATCAGGCAAACTAACAATTGATGGTAAAAACGAGTTTTCTAAAAGCTTCGTCACTGTAAGCACTAAGTAGCTGCTACTTAATCATTTGAATTTAAGGAAATACAATGAAAATTAATTTATTAAAAACGGCATTAATCGGCGCATTGAGCTTATCTGCTTTAGTGTCAACTTCAGCAAGTGCACACGGACGTTGGTTACTACCTTCGCATACATCTTTATCAGGCGATAAAGCGCATTACGTAATGATTGACGCTAGTATCTCTAACGAAATGTTTGCACCAGACAAAGCCTTTAAACCTAAAGAAAAAGGCGCCGAGTACGACGACACATTATTAATGGCACTTGCGCCTAATGGTGAGCCAGTATCTGAAACCATTCGTGCTTATTACTTAAAGCGTAAAAGCTCAGCTGCGGTAAGCTTAACAGAGCAAGGCACTTACCACATTGCAATGACCCAAAAGCCAATGTACATGACCTTCTATAAAAACGAAGAAGGTAAGCGCAAGCGCGTATTTGGTAAAAAAACAGAAGCCGAGTTACCTAGCAATGCAAAAGATGTAACCACAACGAAGGTTGTTTCAACAGTAGATACATTTGTAAGCCGAAATGGCACCTCAAAACCTGCACAACTTGGTTTAGGCCTTGAGCTTAGCGGTCCAACGCATCCAAACGATTTATTTGTAGGTGAACAAGCACGTTTTCAGTTACTACAAGATGGTAAATCTGCTGGTGAAGGCGTTGAAGTAAGTATTTTAAAAGGCGACACACGCTACCGTAACGAGCGTGGCGAAGTAAAAGTAACGACCGATAAAGACGGTATGTTTACAATTACGTGGAAAGAGCCAGGCCTATACCTAATCGAAACCTCTAACAAGGTTACCGTAAATGAAGAAGGCGTAGATGCAGGACGTTATGCATTATTTACAACGCTTGAAGTTGCCCCTGAATAATTTAAATTACTAAATTTAAAAAATTGAAAGGCCAAGCATTTGCTTGGCCTTTTTACGTCTTACTAACTTTTATCTAAAATCCCCTTGAATTCGCAACCATTCGACACAAGATTGCAACTACAACGATCCAAACGCCTATATCACGCGTAGACAGTGACCTTACTTGTTAACAACTTAGAATATCTTAGATAGTTTTTATCTTTGCACTAGGGTAGTCGCTTCTATATGATGCGCTCCTTTTTAAAATCAATAGTCAGCAGCCCTCAAGGGAATCAACATCATGTTAAAGCCATTATCAGCCAAAAAAGTAGCACTTAGCCTGGCCGTTTCTTCTGCACTTAGTGCACCCTATTCTTCTGTATTTGCTGCAGAACAAGATGTTCAAGCCGAAAAAAGCATTGAAGTGATTTCAGTAACAGGTACTCGCCGTAGCTTACGCAGTATTGCCGAAAGCTCAGTACCTGTAGATATTATTACCAGCGGTGATATGCAAAGTACGGGTCAGCTAGAAATAAGCCAAATACTAGCAAACCAAGTACCTAGCTTTAACTACCCAAGTGCCACTATGGGTGATGGTACTGACCATGCAAAACCAGCTGTTTTACGTGGATTAGCACCCGATCACACATTAGTACTTATAAACGGTAAGCGCCGCCATGCCGGTGCGCTATTAAACTTAGCAGGTGTTGTTGGTCGAGGCTCTACCGCTGTTGATTTGAACATGATCCCAACCTCTGCAATTAAACGTGTTGAAGTACTTCGTGATGGCGCAGCCGCACAGTACGGTTCTGATGCAATTGCTGGGGTAATTAACATTGTACTTAAAGATGCCTCAGAAGGCGGCAGCGTTAGCGTAACGTACGGTAAATACGATACTCAAATGGCTGGCGTACCTCAGCTAGAAAGCACCTACGCAGATGCAAACGGCGACTTAGCCTTTAATACCGGTGGCGACAGAGAAGTAAACGACGGTGCAACACGCACTGTCAGCGCAAACTCTGGTTTTGCGTTATCTGATAACGGCTTTGTAAACGTATCAATTGAATACCGCGATAACGACTCAACGCAGCGCTCAGGCTTTGACCCACGCGAACAATACAGCCGTCTTGATGATGGCAGCCTAGACCCACGCGAATTTACTATCGATCGTTACAACCACCGTTTTGGTAAAGCAGACCTTGAAGATTACGCGTTGTTTTACAACATGGGTTACGACTTTGATAACGGCTTAAACCTTTATTCATTTGGTAGCTACTCAAAGCGTGAAGGTAATTCAGGTGGTTTTTACCGCCGTGCAAAAGACAGCCGTAACGTTTTAGAAGTGTACCCAGATGGATTTTTGCCGCAGATTGAAACAGACGTACAAGACTACTCATTTGCACTGGGCTTAAAAGGCGAAACTAACGACTGGACATGGGATGTAAGTACCAACTACGGCCGTAACGACTTTGGCTTTGGTGTTGTAAATAGTATAAACACATCACTAGGTGCCGACAGCCCAACCGAATTTGACAACGGTGCATTGGTTTACGATCAGTTTTTAGTAAACGCAACAGCCAATACCACACTCGATTTAGGCTTACCTGATGACGTATTTTTTACCGTAGGTACTGAATACCGCCACGAAAGCTACAAAATAGAAGAAGGCGAAGAAGCGTCTTACATCACCGCACTTGATAGCGACGGTAACCCAATTGCAGCCGGTGGCGCGCAAGTACTTGCTGGTTTTGGACCAGAAAGTGCGACTGACGAAAGCCGTCATAACATCGCTTTATTTGTTGAGTTTGATACCTACTTAACAGAAAAATGGAACGTCGTTTTAGCGGGTCGTTATGAAGATTACAGCGACTTTGGCGACACATTTACCTCTAAACTTGCCTCGCGTTACAGCATTACTGAAAACCTATCGCTGCGCGGTGCAATTAGCACCGGTTTCCGTGCGCCATCTTTAGCGCAAAGCTCGTACCGCCAAATATCAACAGTACTTGAAAACAACCAACCATTTGAAGTTGGTTTATTCCCAACCGATTCAGCCGCAGCGCAAGCACTCGGTGCTCAGCCGTTAGATGCTGAAGAGTCAGTAAACGTTACTGCGGGCTTTATGTACACGCAAGGCAGCTTTAGCTTAACCGTTGATGCGTACCGTATTGATATTGATGACCGTATTGTATTGTCTGAAAACTTAGAGGGCGATGCCGTAGTAGAAATACTACAAAATGCCGGTGAGCTAAATACCGAAAGCGTACGTTACTTTACCAACGCTATCGATTCACGCACGCAAGGTGTAGATATAGTTGCCACTTATAACCTAGATTTAGACAACTTAGGTGATTTACGCCTAAACGTAGCAGCTAACTTTAACGACACCGAAGTAACACACGTAAACGACAACCCAAGCGAACTTAACTCACTAGGTGACGACTACGTAGTGTTTGCGCGTCGTGAAGTAGGTCGCTTTGAAGAAGGCACGCCAGATAGCAAATGGAACCTATCAGCAGTGTGGAACTTTAACGAATGGCAAACAACGCTTCGTGCCACACGTTATGGTGAAGTCGCTGACATATCAACTACAGCTGATCGCGATGAATACTTAGACCCTAAATGGATCACCGACCTAGAAGTGGCATACCGTCCAGACGAATATTGGAAATTTGCCGTTGGTGCAAACAACTTGTTCGATCAGTACCCACAAGCCACCGTGGATAACATTGGTTACTCTGACTTTGGTCAAATATTCCCGTACACACCGTATGCACCTTACGGATTAGACGGACGTTTCTTATACGGTAATATTACTTACAGCTTTTAATTAGTTTACTAATAAAAGCAGAGCAATTATAAAAGGATGCATCACGCATCCTTTTATATTAATAATTAGTTATTTTAACCACTTATTAGTATTTCAACTTTCATAAAAAACCACCACCCTATATAAAACAACAGCTTACATTTCGGCCTCATTTTTGCTCTATATTGTTTATATAAATACAAACAAAAATACAAAGGACTAAACATGAGCTCATCAACTGTATCTAACATTACAAAACCACTTTCACTTATTGGCGGCATTTTATTATTAAGTGGCTGTGTATTTCACATATCGCCAAGCGTTGCCTCAGTAAAGCAAACTCAACAGCTATCACTGCCAAGCAATAATCTTGAATATTTAAATGTATTAAGCGGTGCAGGTAGCCTTGAAATAAAAGGCTCAAAAACGGCCACCAGCATTAGTGTTGATGCCACTATTTACACAGCCGACATTGAAGACGAATACGAACTAACGCTGGAGCAAGACGGTAAACAAGCAAAGCTTGTTGCCCAAAATAAAAGCCGTAATGGTATTAGCTTTTACAGTGGTCAATCTCCAAGTATTAATTTAGTGGTTACTGTGCCAAGTAATCTAAATTTAGATATTGATGATGGCTCTGGCGATATTTTAATAAGTGCTATGCAAAGCAATATTGATGTTAAAGACGGCTCGGGGAATTTAACGATAAGTGGGGCTAAAAACCTAACTGTTGACGATGGTTCTGGTGAAGTAAACCTTGAAAACATCGCAGGTAATTTAGAATTAACCGACGGCTCTGGCAGTATTCATATAAACAACGTAAGCGGTAATGCAACTATTGACGATGGTTCTGGCGAAATGCACGTGAGCAACATAACCGGTTTGCTAAACGTTGAAGATGGATCGGGTGATTTAGTGATAAGCCATATAAGCGGTGCAGTTAATGTTGATGATAACTCTGGTGACCTGCTTATTGAGCATATTGGTTCAAGCGTAACAATTGAAGACGGTTCGGGTGATATTCGCGTTAACCATGCAAAGGGGCTGACTATTACTGAGTCGGGCTCGGGCGATGTAAGTATCGATAATATTAGCGGTTCAGTAAAAGTAGCTGACTAACTTTATTTAAGCGTTATTCAACTGCCATTTAATATACTTTATGCCCTCTCAATCTGGGCATAAAGCACTCCCCTCAAAGTATAAATTATTTAAAAGCAGCACTGTTTCACGTTAACTATTTCCTAAAATAATGAAAATTTACTTATTTGATTTATTTTTTTGCTTTATATCTAATTTAGGTACATATTAATATTCAACTTTATTAAAAGGATATTAATACTATGAAATGGAAACTCTTAATTCTAATCACGACTCTATTCACGCTTGTTGCATGTGGCTCTGGAGGTTCAGACCCCAAAACAGTAACTAAACCGCTCAGCACTAACACAAAGCCTATTGCGGTTATTACCACCGAGCAATCGGAGTTTAAAGTAAATACCACCCTCGTTTTTAGCGCAGCACAAAGTAGTGACCCCGATGGCGATGCACTCAGCTATCAATGGCAATTAACCAGCAAAAACGAACAAGTAGAAATACCGATTACGGTTAATAACGAAAGTACCGTTGAGTTTTCAGTATCTGAAGCACAAGAGTACCAATTAGTATTAACCGTGAGTGACGGCAAGCTTTCAAGCACACCTGCACAAAAACAACTCACCGTTACTGCAAATACCCAACTAATTGCTAACGCAGGTAGCACACAAACCGTTAAGCAAGGGGATGTTGTGCTTTTAAATGGCGCGCAAAGTAGCACAACCAGCGGCGCCATTAATCAATACAAATGGCAATTTATTACCAAGCCCGTAGCAAGTAATGCAACGCTTGAAAATGCGACTCAAGTTAAAAGCCAGTTTGTTGCAGACGAAATAGGCGAGTTTAAGGTTGAGCTTACCGTTACTAATTCACAAGGTGATACGGCAAGCACTGTTGTACTCATAAAAAGTGAATCGCTTAATTCTAACTCATCGCCACAAGCGGTTATTAACGTAGAAAATAAAACAATTGCCCCAAATGAAGTTGTTACGCTTTATGGTAACCAAAGTACTGATCCCGATAAAAACGATACGCTTAGTTATGCGTGGGCAATTACATCAAAACCCGAGGGCAGCACGCCGGCTCTTTCAAACATGCAAAATCATACCGCTGGGTTTTCAGCGTCAACAGCTGGAGATTACTCGCTTTCACTCACTGTTACCGACCAACAAAACAAAAGCGATACCGCATCAGTTACTTTAACTGTTACCACAAGTAATAAAGCCCCCGTTGCAACACTTGAATCCGAACGTGATATTACGTTAAACGAATCTACCACTTTGCAGTGCCAACAATGTAGCGACCCTGACGGAGATACACTGAGCTATAACTGGCAGTTACAAGCTAAGCCTGTAAATAGTGCATCACAACTGACTAACAGCACATCAGCAACACCCTCTATTGTTGCCGATAAAGAAGGCGACTACGTTGTAGTACTTACAGTGTCTGATGGCCAATTAAGCTCAAACCAAGCAACCTCAGCACTGCATGCCAGTAGCAATAAAAAGCCTATCACTTTGGTAACTTATGAAACCTCTATAACGGTTGATGAACAAGTTTTACTTGATGCCTCGACTAGTTACGATCCAGAAGGCCAACCACTAAGCTACCAATGGGAAATCATTTCGTCGCAAGGCCAAGCAACGCTTAGCAGTAATACAATATCAAAACCAACGTTTAGCGCATCAGTAGAGGGGCAAGTTGTTATTTCGTTACGCACTAACGATGGCGTGCAGTTCTCTGACACAAAAACCCTAACAATTGATGTAATACAAAACGCATTGCCAGTAATTAGCTTCACGGGGGAGCAATCACGCTACGATGTAGTGGGCAATGCAGTTAAATTTGATGTAAGCCAAAGTTACGACCCAGAAGGAACCACTCTCGATTACGCTTGGACACTATCAGCCCCATCAGGCTCGAGCACCAGCTTAAGCAATGCAAACCAAAGTATTACCGAATTTATCGCCGATATGACAGGTAGTTACACGCTAACCGTTGTAGCAACTGATGCTGATGGATTTTCAAAAAGTGTGCAATTCTCAATTACAGTAACTAACTCTGCCCTACTTACCGGTCGTATTAAAGGACAACTCACTAATGTGCAAAAAGCGGCTATAAGTAATGCACAGCTAACAATTAATGGACTGCAGTACACTACCAACACAAACGGCTTTTTTGATGAAGAGGTTAATTTAGCACAAGGTGAAAAAATAACGATAACCACCGCAGACGAAAGACTCGCAACAGGGGTATATAACTCTGTAGCAATTACGCAAAGCAACTTTACTGTGGATATAGGCCAAAATAGCATGCCCGTTTTACAAGCTGTTGAGGTTTCGGTATTTGTGTGTGCTGAGTTTTCAGGCCCCGACACCGTTAACTTACGCTTTAACATGGTAGATACACTTTTAGCGTCAGATAGTTTTCAATTTAGCTTTGATCAAACCAAACCACTTACTTTGCAAAAAAGCGGAAGTACTTACCTCGATAGCGAATTGGATATCGACCTACCTGCATCAGCAGAGTTTGAAGTAACAGCAATTGAAACAAGCGTTGAAAATACAATCAGCTCAAACATTACTATTTACCATTCTGATTCAGGCCAACCAAGCTCAGCAATTATAAGTATTTGTAATATTTAGCCCCCCAAATAAGCCCTTCAACATAAAGTGCTATTCTTAGCCCAGTAGTTATAACCATTAGTGTTATAACTACTGATAAATAAGCAACTTTGAGCCATATAATCCATTGTATTTTATAAGCAGCTAAGCCATTCTAAAAGCCTTGATGTTATTAGGATAAACGCGTGTTAGAAATTGCTTTAATTTACTTAGCAGCAGCCATTGTAGCTGTCCCTATTGCAAAACGAGTCGGACTGGGCTCAGTGTTAGGTTATTTAATTGCCGGCATACTCATTGGCCCTTATGCGCTGGGTGTTGTGGGCGATCAAACCGATGTAATGCACTTCGCCGAATTTGGCGTAGTAATGATGCTGTTTTTAGTGGGCCTTGAGCTACAACCTTCGCGTTTATGGACATTGCGCCACTCTATTTTAGGGCTTGGCGGCTTACAGGTCGTGCTATCGGCAGCGGCTATTTTTGCGTTTTGTTATTGGTTTTTTGCCATGCATTGGCAAACCGCACTCGCCATTGGTTTAATGCTGGCGCTCTCCTCTACTGCTATTGTGCTGCAGAGCCTTGAAGAAAAAGGCTGGCTAAAGCAAGAAGCCGGACAAAACGCGTTTTCGGTATTGCTGTTTCAAGACATCGCAATTATTCCTATTTTAGCCCTATTGCCACTGCTTGCATTTGCCCCGCAAACTAGCACAAAAGAAATCAGCGACTCGATTATTGCAAGCTGGCCTGTATGGCAACAAGTATGTGTATCGGTTGCGGTTATTGCCGCTATTATTGCCGGCGGTAAATATGTATCGGCGCCGTTATTTAGATACATTGCCCAAACACACATGCGTGAAATATTTACTATTTTTGCACTGTTTTTAGTGGTCGCTATTGCACTGGTTATGCAAAGCATTGGTTTATCACCTGCTTTGGGTACTTTTTTAGCGGGTGTGGTACTTGCCGAGAGTGAGTTTAGACACGAATTAGAAGCCGATATAGAACCCTTTAAAGGCTTACTTTTAGGATTGTTTTTTATAACTGTTGGCGCATCAATTAACTTTGAACTGCTATTTAACGAGTTTAGTACTGTTATAGGCTTAGTGGTTTTACTTATTGTAGTTAAAGCCTGCATTTTATTTGCCCTTGCCGTTACCTTTAAAATTAACAGCAAACAGCAATTATTATTTGCCTTAGCGCTTGCCCAAGGGGGTGAGTTTGCCTTTGTACTGTTAAGCGTAACCACCACCTTAAGTATTTTAACGCCCGAGCAAACCAGCCTTGTTACCTTAGTTGTGGCGGTATCAATGCTAATAGCGCCGTTATTACTTATGGTTTATGAGCAAATACAAAAACGCAGCAGCAGTGCTCTGCCTGAGTTTGATAAGCCTGAGCAAATTAGCACCGCTAAGCACGTAATTATTGCGGGCTACGGACGTTTTGGCCAAATTATGGGTCGTTTACTGCACGCGCAAGGCTACGAAATTACTGTACTTGATCACAGCCCAAGCCAAATAGAATTACTACGCCGTTTTGGCAATACCGTATTTTATGGCGATGCCGCACGCCAAGAACTCCTTGAAGCCGCAGGCGCGCACACCGCGCAAATGCTGGTAATTGCAATTGATAACCCCGATAAAACCATTGAGATAATTAAGCTCGCGCATAAAAACTACCCGCAGTTAAAAATTGTTGCTCGCGCAATCGACCGCCGCCATGCGTATCAGTTACTTAATTTAAAAGTAGATGCGTTTAACCGCGAAACAGTCGACTCAGCTATTAACCTTGCCGTAGAAGCACTCGAGTTACTAGGTAACACTAAGCAAGATGCAGAGCGTGCTGGTAAGCTATTTAGAGACCACGACCGCGCTGCAGTACTGCAACTTGCTGCATTATGGGGAGACGACGCCAGCTACGGCGTAGCAGTGCGCCAACGCATGGAAGATTTAAAACAAGTGCTGCAACAAGATAAACAAGCACAAAGCGATTTAAATACCTGCGACAGCGGCGATTGCGAAGACGGCTTAACCGAAGTAGCGAGTAAACCTAAAAAGCCTGATGATGCTCATCTTGAGTAGCGTCTAAAAACTGATATGTGCTATTAGCGTGAGTTAATAGCACTGTGAATAAGCGCCACAATCAAATAAGTTATCTGAAAGCATAGCTGTACTTTTTAGTTAGTGTTCAAAGCGCTTATATGTTCCACGCCAATCTGAGTGTTCAGGATATTTAATCTTATAAGCATTTATTTCAGCCTTAGAAGCGTACTGAAAATAGATAGAGAAATAGTCACTTATGTAGCTTTCGCCGTCACCCATTCTCCAAAATATATCGCTCGGATGATAATTTGGAAATTTAATCCAAGGCGGTTTTGGCGGAGTATGCTTTAACTTATTTTCATAACGCTCTTTAAGCATTTTATTCCAAGCAGCTCTATGCTCTAGATACTTGCCCCATTTTTCATCGGTAGTGTTAGCTGGTTTTTCACTTCCCATTGATGAAATAGGTATAAGCATTAAAATAAACACTAAGACGGTGTAAATATTTATAAAATGACGCATGACTAAATATGAGCTTTAATAAATGCTTTTAGTTCTTCTTTTTCGGCTTCGTTTGTAAATGTGCTAGCTGGGATTATTAAAGCCAATAACTTGTCTACAAATATATATAAATCGCCTTTATTTTCTTCCATTGCTTCAACGGCTTGCCATTTATAAAAGTAACTTCCAAGATGATTAGTCTCGCGAATGCCATCAGCTTGAAATTCAATTGTTTTATTGCCAATCATTACGCCATTTTCATTGGGGATTGATTGCTCTTTTAACTTATGATTATTGTATAAAAATACAATAATTAATATTAAAAATGGCACTGCTACAATTAACCCACTTGGCCAATGAAAGTCAGAAAGGCGAATAGACTCGACCTGAAAGATAGTCATAAAAACAACAGTTATTACAAACCAAACAATCACATTTTTTATAACTCCTGAGTCTTTTTTACCTTGAGGCGTACACAACCTTTTTATTGCAAAATCAGCATAGTCGGTATAATTCTTTTTAGTAACAGTGATAGATTTGATCATAAAAAATGAATCCTAACTTTGTTTAAACATAGCGAACTACTTAAGCTATATAAATATAAGACCAAACAAAACCCGAACAAACTATTTCAAGCGCTTTGATCGACGTTTAAAAATAATTTAATAATTCGATCTATTTTAGTGGTGGTGGGGGCGCGATGATCATTTCTGGTTGATTTGCTCTGAGTAACTCTTTTAAATTTAACTGTATTCTTTCACCACACATTACAATTCCTTTTTTGTCTTTTGTTGTTGAATAACCAAGTACTATATTTAATGAATCTAATCTCTCAGGATTAACTTGAAAAAATACCTTGTAATAACCTTCATAACTATTAGCTTCAGTAAAATCCAAGTCTGCTAATAAAGTATCTTTTTCACTACTGTAAATGACGTTAAATAATAGTCTTTAAATATCTCAGGTACGTAGACATCATAGCCAACAAAGTTACCTACGCTATAGTCTTCATTTATTTTTGCAAAAGAGGCTGATTGGCCTAGTTCATCATTGCCGCAGGCAAATAATAAGCTAGTCCATAAAAAACATATAACTAAAAGTACTCGCATTTAAGTTCCAATATAACAGCTTTGCTAATAAGTACTTTTTCAAGCGTCCCTATTGCGTGGACTTCTATTAGTATCAAATAGCGTAAGTTATTGCGAACTATAAATAATTAGCAGCAGGCGGTGCTTATTTATAAGATGAGGCGATTATTCGAAGTATTATTTAGGCGGAAGTATTTTAAATTCACTTTATTTTAGAGGCCGGTTGATAGCTCACCACAGCTTGCTGACTGAAGTATAAATTTACCCCCAACACAGCAAGCTCGTCCTACGCCACATTAAAACTCAACTAAAACCTAGTGGTGATGCCCGCCTTGAATAGCCTCGCCCTGCTGGTTATAAAAGCCAGTTGCGCCGTGCTCAATAAAACCAAGGTTTATCATTTTAGCTAAAAATGGGTCGCCTTCGTTATCGCCAATGTCGGCGTAATCGGTGGTTTGAAAGCGATCCCACTGTGCAAATTGAGCACTAATTAATGGCTCATTAGTGTTTACATTATTAAGGCTTAGTAATGTACTTGTTTGGCTTTTTTTATTACTAATACTAAATGTTTTAACTAATTTTGAATGCGTAATAAAGGCAAGGTTAAAGTCGTTGCCATTTTCGCTCAGTGTATAGTTTTTCACTTCATCACAGCCTTTGCCTTGTGTGCTTACTAAGGTCATTTTTTCGATTAAGTGGTTATCCACCAGCTGACTTTTAGCACTCCAGTTTTGTACGCCGCGTACCTCAGATGGTTGATATTCAATACCGCGTTGCTGGGCATTAAAATAACGTATTGGTCGTATTTGATTATTGGCTAAGTGCTGCCAAAGCTCGGTTATTACTTCACTTTGATGCGCTACTTGCTGATTGTTTCGCCAAAGGGTAAGTGACTCGCTACTTTGCTGCGCTTTATGGCTGTTGGTAATTTTATAATCCGCTTTTAAATGCTTGGCATCAATATCACATTGCGAGGCAAAGCTACTTGTACTTACAAGCGTGGCAATTATTAATAACGCTTTTTTCATTTAGCTATCTCTTATTTATATTTCAAGTTTATGGCAATAACATAACGATTATAAATGTCAGTTTAATGACAAAAACCCCGCAAAGTATGCGGGGTTTTTTATTTAGATATATTTAACTAAATTTATAACTAGGCGGTATTTATTGCGCTAGTTTTTCGTCTGCTGCTTTTACAAAGTCAGCGGCAAAGTCCATTACATGGAATAAAAAGCTTTGCTCGTTTGTGCCTGTTACCAAGTGTGCACCTGGGCCCATTGCATAAACGCCAACATCTTCACCGGCATGTGTTTCTGAGCCAAGTGGTACTAACGACTCTTGGTGAAAACCCGGTGTTGTTGTATCAACATCGCTTAAGTCAACACGCCCTGTTACCGGTGCGGCTAAGTAAGATGCATCGGCATTGGTTTCATCGCCTAAATCTCTGTAACCTAAACCATTAGTGTAGCCAACAGTTGTATAAGGCATATCATCGGCGGCGAGGCTTGGCTCAGTTTCGCCCACGGCAACCACTTTACCTAAAATTGGGTTACCGCGTTTAGGGTAACCGGCAATGGTAAATACATGGCTGTGATCGGCAGTTACAACTATTAATGTTTCTTCTGGGTTGGTGTTTTCCATTGCCACTTTAACGGCTTTGGCAAGCTCAATGGTGTCGTTTAACGCGTTATAAGCATTACCCGCATGATGCGCGTGGTCAATTCGACCCGACTCAACCGTTAAGAAAAAACCTTGCTCGTTGTTATCAAGCACGCTTATTGCTTTTTCAGTCATTTGTGAAAGCGAAGGCTCGCCTGCTACATCATTTGCTCGATCAGCTTCGTACTGCATGTGGGATTCGTTAAATAAGCCAAACACTTTAGTGGCGTCGTCACTTATTGCATCAAAACCGGTTTGATCCATTACGTACGTGCCATTTGGATATTGCGTTTTCCACTCTGCGGTTAAGTCGCGGTTATCTGTACGATCCCCTTCAACAGCACTTACTGCATCGGTTGAATTAAACGCAGCATCTTTTGGTAAAAAGTGACGACGACCGCCGCCCATTACTACGTCAATACCGTCTACATCAACACCACTAAAGCGTGCTTCTAGGTTGGCTTCAAAGTTAACTAGTTGCGATGCAATATCTTCACACGTTGCGGCACTTTCTGGCATATCGGAGATATCTTCCCAGTTACGCTCTGCCGATTTAGCATACGTTGCAGCTGGGGTTGCGTGAGTAATACGCGCTGTAGAAATAATCCCTGTTGCTTTACCTGCAATTTCAGCAAGCTCTAATGAGGTAACTAGTTCGTGCCCTTTGCCTGATGCACAATTACCACGTTCAACCGCTTCATCTATACCTAAAACGCCCGCGTCGGTTTTAACACCCGATGCCATTGCGGTCATAGTGCCTGCCGAATCTGGCGTTTGCGCATCTACGTTGTATGTTTTTACAAAGCCCGAAAAAGGCATAGTTTCAAAGCTTAACTGGTGCTCTTCACCCATTTCGCCCTCTAACTGACCCGCTAAAATACGTGCTGCGGTTATGGTAGAAATACCCATACCATCGCCCACAAATAAAATAACGTTTTTAGCTTTGCCTGATTCAGTAACAATGTTGCTACTGGCTGTTTGTGCAGCACCTAATTTTGTTTGTGCTTCACTAAACCATGCATTACTAGTAAGCGAGGCTAATTGCTCGTTTGTGAGCGACGTTGCAGGTGCATTACACACTAAATTAGTTGAGTTAACTTCGTCGCTGTCTAGCACGTCGTTATTATTGGTATCTGCGCCTACTTGAGTCTCTACACCGCCATTAATGCACTGATCAGAGCCCACTGCAATAGCGTTATCTACTGCAATAATATTATTTTCATTTTTGTTATCGTCACTCGAGCAACCTGCTAGCGCGACCATTACTGCTAAAGAAAGTACTGTTAATTTGTTCATGTTAGCCGCCATTATTGCTGAGTTAGTTCAAGAGCTTGATTAATTAGATGAAACACTACGTTTTGTTCAATTACGCCTTGTGCTAGCTGAGCACCTGGACCTTTTGCATGCAGTGAAATATCTTCACCCGCGTGTGTTTCTGAGCCCATTGGTACAGTTGCTTCTTGGTGAAAACCTGGGGTCGTTGTATCAACGCCATTTAGCTCAACACGCCCTGCAACAGCAGCACTTGTGTAACTTGCATCCGCATCAGTCTCACTGCCCAAGTTTCTAAAACCTAAACCATTTGCGTAACCTACTGTGGTGTACGGCATATCGTCGGCGGCTAAGCTTGGTGTTGTTTCGCCTACTGCAACTACTTGACCTAAAATTGGATTACCACGCTTAGGGTAGCCGGCAATAGTAAATACATGGCTGTGATCAGCGGTTACTAAAATAAGGGTTTCTTCTGGATTGGTGTTATCTACCGCTGCTTGCACGGCTTTAGCAAACTCAATGGTGTCGTTAAGCGCGTTGTACGCATTACCCGCATGGTGCGCGTGGTCAATTCGACCCGACTCAACCGTTAAGAAAAATCCATTATCGTTTTTACCAAGCACTTCAATTGCTTTAGTGGTCATATCGGTAAGCGAAGGCTCGCCCGCTACATCATTTGCGCGGTCAGCTTCGTACTGCATGTGGGATTCGTTAAATAAACCAAATACTTTAGTTGCGTCATCTGCAATTGAATCAAAGCCTGTTTGATCCATTACGTACGTAGCATCTGGGTATTGTGTTTGCCACTCAGTTACTAGGTTGCGCTCGTCAGTACGGTCGCCTTCTATAGCGCTTACTGCGTCTGTTGAGTTAGCTGTTTCATCTTTTGGTAAAAAGTGACGACGACCGCCACCCATTACAAAATCAAGACCGTCTACGTCGGTCCCTACAAATCGTGCTTCTAGGTTTTTTTCAAAGTTAACCAGTTGCGATGCAATGTCTTCACAGCCACCCGTTACGGCATCTTCTGGCATATCTGATACGTCTTCCCAGTTACGGTCAGCCGATTTAGCATACGTGGCAGCAGGAGTTGCATGAGTAATACGTGCTGTAGAAATAATACCTGTAGATAGCCCTTTAATTTCAGCTAATTCGGTCGCGGTAATTAGCTCATTACCTGCTACTGTTGAACACACGCCGCGTTCAATATCTTCATCTACACCAATAACGCCCACATCGGTTTTTACACCCGAAATAATAGCCGTCATCGTGCCTGCTGAATCGGGCGTTTGAGCATCTACGTTATACGTTTTAACTTGTGCAGAGTATGGGAACTCTTCAAAGCTTAAATAACCTTCTTCGCCAGATTGGTTATTACGCTGCCCTTGCAAAATGCGCGCGGCAGTAAGAGTAGATATACCCATACCATCGCCCACAAATAAAATAACGTTTTTAGCTTTAGTGGCTTGTGTAGCCTGCGCTTGTGCTGTTTTTGTTGTTAGTTTAGTTTGCGCAGCGCTATACCAGCTGCTGTCTGTTTGGCTTTGCGGTAGTACATCAGCATGGCTCACTGCGCTAAACGTAAACGTTAGCGCGATTGCCGCAGCGACTTTTTTAATTTTCATCCGTAATTCCCATTGTTTAGTGGTTATTTTTTTGAAATGTGTAAACACAAAAAAGATCAACCGCTGCACTATAGAAAACAGATGTGACTGATAAAGGTAATTTTAATGAAAGTAAAATGACTAAACTATTACAAAGATAAGTCACAAAAAAAACGCAACGTGTAAAACGTTGCGCTTGTAGGGAAATTATTGAGGGAGTTATTTAAATATTAAAAACGTGCTTTAAACGATACTCCAAAGTAGCGCTCAGCATCACGTGGTATTTGGTAACGGAAGTTATCGCCACTGTAGGTAGTTGCGTAGCTTTCATCTGTTAAGTTTTTAGCAATAAGCGACACTCTAAACGCGTCATCTTTAAACGATAAACCCACACTTGCGTTTAAAATACCGTAATCTGGTAACAAAGCGGCTGGGTTAAATTCGCCTACGTTGTCTGGTAGGTCTGAGTATTGCTCGTCGGTATAAATGTAAGAGCCATTTATATGTACGTTAAAGCCATGGTCGGTTTCAATAAAGTAGTCAGCCGTTAGTGAGTATTTTAAATCTGGCGAAAATGGTACATCTAAACCTGAGCGGTCAGTACATGAACCTGCGGCTACCTCTGCCGGACAATTAAACTCGTCAATTTCAGCTTTAATGTAAGCAACACCACCGGTAAGCGTTAGCGACTCTGTTGCAGCCCACATAAAGTCAACTTCAACACCTTGCGTACTTACATCACCCGCATTGGTTAAGCGCGTAATACAAGTGCCGTCTGAACAGTCAAAGTTGTTAGCTTGAAAGCCTTCAATTTCGGTTCTGAAAAGCGCCATGTTAAATACAAATTCGCGGCTTGCGTATTTGTAGCCTATTTCATAAGCGTCAGACTCTTCAGGTGCTATTTCGCGGCTGTCGGTGTCTGGGTTAAAGTTATAATAAATATTAAAACCAGGGCCTTTGTAACCTTGCGAGTAAGTGCCGTATACCATTTGGCCATCGCCTAAATCGTATTGCATACCTAAACGACCCGATACGTTGGTTTCTTCGGCTTTACCTTCATCATCTGTATTAAGTGTTGCTGGACGTACGCCTACACCGGTGCGGCCATATACATCATTACTTACACGGCGATGCGTGTAAGACACTTCATCGTCGGTGTAACGAATACCAAATAATACGCGTAAATCTTCAGATAAATCGTAAGTACCATCGGCAAAAGCGGCCCAGTTATTAAATTCTGTGCTCATAAAAGCAGTGGCCGATACAATATCGTTTGCGTTACAGCTAACGCCTAGGCCTTGTGTGTAACCTTCTAAATCAGTAAGCGCTGTATCAAGTTCAGCGCCCGATAAGTTATTTTGCGCGTAAAAAACCATTGCGCTATCAAGCTGGCCACCATTATTTTGACAACTAGCATCGCGAGTAAAGTTACGTTGTGAATCCATGTTCCAATAAAATAAGCCAGCAACATAGTTAAATGGCCCAGCTAGGTTTGATGTAACTCTAAATTCTTGCGAAAACTGATCCCATTGCTGTGCACCTAAATCGTGTAATTGAAACGGCGCGTCAAATACCGGCTCGCTGCTGTCGCCAGCAATAGAGGTAAAGTCGCCTTCACGGTACTCTGTGTTATCCCACGAACGCTGCGCTGTAATTGAAGTATATGTATAGTCGCCAATTGTTTTATCAACCTGTACCGAAAACGCGCTATGTTCGTCAATTGTGCGCGACTCGTAGTCGTGATCAACGCTGCGTTGGTCTAAATCAATATCGGCTACGCCATCAACTATACCGTTACTGTTTGGTACTGATTTTGAATCTGGATTACGGCCACTTGGTAGTGCTTCTAAGTCGGCACAACAATCATCGTCAGCGTTATAAAATTCTGCAATAAATTTTACGCTTAAGTCATCCTCTGGCTCGTATTTAAATACAGCACGTGCACCTTCACGGTCGTAACCGTTTACTTTTTCGTTGTTGTAAACGTTATCAATGTAACCGTCAAATTTACCTTTAAATACCGTTAGGCTTGCCGCTAGGTCGTCGGTTAAACCGCCGCTTATAACGCCTTTAAAACGGTATTCGTTATCTTGATAAAACGAGGTTTCTACGCTGCCTGTTGTGTCGTACGAGGGATCTTTTGTTGTTATGTTTACCACACCTGCTGAGGCGTTTTTACCAAACAATGTACCTTGTGGCCCGCGTAATACTTCAATGCGGTCTACGTCGTATAAATCGGCAAATGCTTGACCCGAGCGGCCAAGCACCACGCCATCAACAACAGTTGCTACACTTGGCTCGGCAGCAATACTAAATGAAATAGTACCAATACCGCGCACTGTTAGCGCTGAGTTACGGGTTGTGGTGCCTTTTCTAAAGCTAACTGAAGGGACAAGTGACTGTAAGCCTTCCATGTTATTAGCAAAAGCTGAATTAATTTGATCGCTATTAAGTACCGATACCGCAACAGGTACTTCGTTTAAACTTTGCGTTCTTTTTTGTGAAGTAACGACTATTTTTTCAAACGTATCGTTTTTAGCTGTTTCTGTTTTTTGTTGTTCTTGTTCGGTTTGCTCTTGCTGCGCATGTACCTGCGCGCTAAGCGCTAAACCGGTTGTCATTGCTAACGTGACTGCCAAGCTTAAGACGGACTTTTTAGCTCTCATGTCATTCTCCATATTGTGCGTGTGTGCTGTGTGGTACCGCGCTAGCAATTGTGTGTGTTGCTAATAAAGCGGTGTCAGTGTGTGATACTTTCCTTAAAGCTCTTATATCTTATATAAGAGCTTTAAATTTAAACAAACTATCTTACTAATGCAAACATTATGTGAATTAAATGTGATTTAAGTTTGGTATACAGAATATAGCCGCAGGTTATGCGGCGTTTTTAGCACCAATACGCGCTAAGCTATTTTCGTAACTAACCTGCCAACGACGTACACTCCACCAGCTAAGCACTAAGGCTGTAGACCATACAGCAGCTAAACTTGGTACAAAGTACACACTGGTTCCACCAACCAATCCGAGTGGCGAAAATAATATATATAAGCTAACAATCAAGCTTACTAATACAATTGCGCAAGGTAATGCGTATTTCCAAGGGTTAAGGTCTACCTCAGCTTTGCGTGTAAATTGCCATGGTGTTTTAAGTGGTTTGTAGTAACCAATACCCAGCATTATCACCAATTCAATTAAGAACAAAATGGCGTAAATATGAATAAAGTTAATGTCTACATCCCATACAAATTTAAGCAAGGTGTAGGCAATAATATGGAATATAATCGCGACTTTAGCGCCCAGTGCAGGCACTTTTCGAGTAAACAAACCTACCAATACAATTGTGATGACCGGAATGTTGTAAAAGCCTGTAAACACACGAATTATGTGCCATAAACCTTCAGGTGCGAACATCAATAATGGCGCAGTTATAAACGACAATATGGCAATAACAATACTAGTAATTTTGGCTACTTTTATAAGTTGGCTGTCTGTTACCTTATTTTTTTTCATTGGCTTATAAACGTCTAAGCAAAACAAGGTTGCCGCGCTATTGAGGAGTGAATTAAATGAGCTAAATACAGCACCTAGCAATACGGCCAAAAAGAACCCAGATAAATACTGTGGAAGCACTTCTTTCACTAAATGTGGGTAAGCTAAATCGATAGTGGGTAGGCTTTCGTGTTTATAAAGATGGTAAGCAATAACGCCTGGGATCATCATCATAAACGGTACTAACACTTTAAAGTACCCTGAAAACAACACGCCTTTTTGCCCTTCTACTAAGTTTTTAGCGCCCAGCGTACGCTGGATCACGTACTGATTAGTACCCCAATAAAACAAATTAGCGAGGATCATACCTGTAAAAATAGTGCCAAATGGCACGGGATCATCCTCGCTACCAATAGCGTTGAGTTTTTCTGTATCGGTGTTTACAAGGGTGCTTAACCCTTCTGAAAAACTACCGTCGCCTAGTGCTATCAAACCTAGTGTGGGCACTAGAATACCAATAATTAATAACCCAACACCGTTAATGGTATCTGATACCGCAACCGCCTTTAAACCGCCAAAAACAGCGTATATAGCGCCAACTGAGCCCACTGTAATAATGGTCACAATCAGGCTTGCTTCGTAACTCATATTTAATAAGGTAGGAACATCAAACAGCCTAAGTACGGCTATTGATCCTGAGTACAAAACCGAAGGGATCGTTATAAAACAATACCCTACCATAAATAAGATCACCGTCATGCGGCGTACGGTATCATCAAAACGATCTCGTAAAAATTCAGGCAAGGTAGAAAACGCGCCCGCTAAATAACGAGGCAAAAAGATCAACGCCATAATGATGGTTGATACTCCTGCGGTTACTTCCCAAGCCATTGAGCTTAGGTTGTAACCATAGGCTGAGCCATTAAGGCCAATTAGTTGCTCTGCTGATAAATTTGTGAGGATCATCGACCCTGCTATAAACGTACCCGTTAACCCACGACCCGCTAAAAAGTAGCCATCTTGGGTGTTAACTTCTCCTTTGGTTTTTTGGTACGAGATATATCCCACCAGCGCCATAAACGCCAAGCACGATAGCAGTGTCATGGTAATGTTCATACCTTCCATCTTGCGCCCCTTTTAGCTTACTTTACTCGGTAAAAAGTAAGCTAATATCTTTATTATTGTGTGTTGTATGTGTGTAGTGTGTTTTTTATTAAGCCGAGATTTATTTAGGCCATGCTGTTAATTGGCTCATGTCTTGTTCTGTGTGTTGAACCTCTGGGCCAAGCATTAGGCTGTCGCCTTCGCGTACAAATACTGCCATTTCTTCAAGTGCGAGTTTGTGCTCGTAGTACTTACCACCTTCGTAAGATTGTTTATCAGGAAAGCGAATCCAGTTGCCTTGTGGTAAATAAAACTTCACTTTACCGTTTGGTACGACACACGGCACTACTAACAATTTTTCACCGCACATAAATTGCTGATCAAAACTATGCGCTAGCACATCATCAGGAAATGCTAAAACCATTGCACGCTGAATTGGCAAGCCAGTTTGCTGTGCTTGTATGGCACATGTTTGTAAGTACGGAATTAACTGGTAGCGTAATTTAAGCGCTGCAAATACCGCATCACTTGCTTGCTCTGTGTAAGACCAAGGTTCGCGAGGACCAATACCATGTAAGCGCATATGCGCACTAAATACCGACGCTTGCGCCCAGCGTACATAAAGCTCTGCATCGCGAGTGTCTTTGTAAAAACCGCCAATGTCGGTTGCAAAAAATGGCCCGCCCGACATACCCCACGCTAAACTGCCACGAATACTTGCCGCTAAACCCTGCCAATCGGCCTGTGGGTCGCCGCCCCATTGTGCAGGAAAACGTTGGCTGCCAGTCCATGCTGAACGGCTAAACAAAAATGGCCCTGTTTTACAGTACTTTTCTGCAGCTTCATAAACGCAGCGGTTGTACAGCATGCTATAAACATTATGCAGTCTAATGCCGCTATCGCCACTGTGCGATACCATGTTTTCGTCTTCTAGCTGTTCGCCAAAGTCTGCTTTTATCATATCTACGCCCAGCTCAAACAATGGCTTGTGCGATTCGAGCCAGTATTCGTAAGCGTCGGGGTGAGTAAAATCTAAAATACCCGACTCTGGTAATGGTGTAAGTACTTCGCCAAATGGGCTTAAATCCCACTCGTATTGATACGCTTTACCGGTGCGTTTATCTTTTATAAGCCAGCCATTTTCGGCCGCTTTAGCAAATAATGGGTTATTTACCGAGATCATCGGGTATTCCCATACGCAAATTTTAAAATCCATGGCTTTTAGTTCATCAAGCACTGGTTTTGGGTCGGCGTAGCGTGTTGGATCCCATTCAAATGCAAAGCGGGTGTCGGTGTCTTGCCATGCGCGGCCATCAAGAGTAATTACGTCGCACGGCATACTTTTAGCACGCACTTCGCGGGCAACACTCAGTAATTCGTCAGCATCTTTGTAATACGCTTTTGATAAAATAACACCAAAGCTCCACTGCGGTGGCACCGGTGCAAAACCTGTTAGCTCACAGTAACGGTTAATGCTTTGAGCAGGTGTTTGTTCTTGATATAAAAATACATCTAGCGCGTCATCTTCAACTAAACATACATATGCGCGTTGCGACCAAAGTGCATAGCCTACGCCATGAGTTACCGGTGCAGGTGTGTGTACAAATAAGTTCCAGCCTTCTGGGCTCCATGCATACGGTGTGTTTTTATAAGACTTTTCGGCGTTAACGCCTAGCGCATCGTGGTTGTATGAACGAATAAGTTGGCCGCGTTTATCAAGCTTGCCCCATTTTTCGCCAAGACCATACACGGCCTCATCGTAGTTAAGCTCTAAGCTTAGTATCCAGCCGTTATCAGTTTTAGCCAGTGGCGGTAAACGATGCTGGCGTACAAAGTGGCCATCGGTTGCTGATTGCTGCACTAGCTCATCGTTTTTATAAAGTTTGAAATGAAAAGGGTCGCAGTAAAACTCTAGCCGGTATTCGCCACCACTTACACTGTAATCATTATTGTTTTTGCTAAGTGTGAGGGGGTATTCTGATGGGGTTGTGGTTAATATTTTAAACTGCTCGTCATGCGTGGTGCCTGCATTTAAACGTAAACCAAACTGGCTTATCGTTACGCTAATATCACCAAACTGAGTGGGCAAAACCAACACATTACCTTGTAACTTTGGCTGTGCGGTTAAGCGTGCTGGTTCTATTGCGTTCCAGTCTGGCTCACGTAATTCAAATGCATTCATGGGAGTTCCTTAACCAATTATTAGTCTTGTATAAGACACAAGTTAAATAATTGTAATCCCCATGTCAACGTAAATAAACTCAAGATGAATTATTTACATCGCAATTTTTAAAAAATGCCAGGTGCCGATGTAGCCACCAGCGATACGCCGCTCAGTCCTAGTAACGTAATAGCTATAATGCGTATCCATTTAGCGTCAACGTAAGGCGTTAATTTACGAGCAAAATGCGTAACTAACAACACTAAGGGAATAGCCGCTGCAATTAAAAACATAATGTCGAGCCCCGGCAAAGTACCAAATAAGGCGATACCTACACGTACTAGCCCGCCAATAGTAAATACCGCTAATAACGTACTGCGAATAGCTTCAATAGACCAACTTTGCTTATAACACTGAAACACAAGCGGCGGCCCTGAAGTTGAAAACAACCCACCAAGTAATCCACTCACCCCTCCAGCTATTAAAAACGAACGAGGACGACTTTGTTTATTAGCACGATCGCGGCCAATCAGCATTAAAGCGCAGCACAGCAGAATACTTACACCTAAAATAAAGTTTAAATAGTGCGTTAAATGCGACGACATAAACTCAAGCAGCACAAAACCTATCAGCATTAACGGTATACCGGTATACAACATAAGTTTTAGCTCGGGTACTTTTACCGAACTGCGGTTTTTAACGACCACGGTTGTTGAATTAACTAACCCTAGCAAACTCACTAAAAATGTAGTTGCCGTAAGTGGCAATACATCAAGCAACGTAAAGCTTGCAACTACCAGCAACCCAAAGCCAAACCCGCTAAGAGTTTGCATTACAGTGGCAAGGCTTAGGCACAACGCCATAAGCAAAATGAGTTCAAAAGAAATACTGAGCACTTTTAATTTCCTAAGGGTGAGCTATTGTAGTGTAACGATTTGTTTTTAGGCATAATGTATATTTTGCGCCTATTAAACATTACAGCAGTAGTTCACGTTTAATTGAGCTAGCGCAAATATGCGTAAAAGGTTTCACCTATGCTATAACTACAGGTGGATTAAATTTAATGGTAAATAATAATGAGTAACTCTATGTTTGATCACAAATTAAGTGGCCCAAGCTTGGCTTTTCAACCACTTTACTTACAAGTGGCTGATTATATTAAACAGCTCATTGTTGAAAGACGTTGGGTACCTGGCGAAGCACTACCAAGCGAATTTCGCCTTGCTGAAGAATTTAACGTAAGCCAAGGTACAGTTCGTAAAGCACTAAACTTATTAACCGACAATAAAATAGTAACTCGTCGCCAAGGCGTTGGTACGTTTGTATCAGAGCATACTGCGCAAGATGCCTTATTTAGGTTTTTTCCGTTACAAGCAGACGGTAAAGGTGCCGATTTGCCAAAGGCTGAACTGCTATCGGTTGAGCTTTGTGCAGCGCCAGTTGAAGTAATAGAAGCGTTACAACTCAATAAAAAAGACAAAGTTACCAAGCTTGTTCGTAGGCGCATTCTTAATAACGAATTTTGCATGAGCGAAACTATATATCTACCACAAAGCTACTTTCCTGATATACATCAAAGTAGTGATATTCCGCATACATTGTACCATTACTATCAAACCAAATTTAACCAAACTGTACACAAAACCCAAGACAGTATTAAAGCTGTACTTGCTACAGCTGATGATGCCAAAATGCTTGCTATTAAAGCTGGCGACCCACTGCTGTTGGTATCACGAATTACCGAATCAATCGAAGGTAAGCTAATTGAATACCGCCAAAGCAAATGCCGTAGCGATCATTACCACTATCAAATTGAACTTGATTAATTAAAAGCGTGTTTAGTGCTAAAAACTCACTTTAGCGCATAATAATTAAATATTTTTTAAAGGCAGCAAACGCTGCCTTTTTGCTGCCTGTAGGTTTTTTAACCCACCCATTTACTACTTTGCTGTTAACACAGTATTGACACTGTTTGATTCGTATAATAACTTATGTCTTATACAAGACCCAAGTCATTATGCATTTTTAACAGGAATTCCCAATGAGTTCATTAAATAATATCCCTCCAGTAGGGTTCGGTTTATGGAAAGTAGCACAAGAAGATTGTGCACAAACGGTATACCAAGCCATTAAGGCAGGTTACCGCCATCTTGATTGCGCATCAGACTACGGTAACGAAGAACAAGTAGGCGATGGCATAGCCCAAGCAATAAACGATGGTTTATGTACTCGCGAAGAATTATGGGTAACATCAAAACTGTGGAATACCTTTCATGCACCAGAGCATGTTGGCCTCGCGATTGATAAAACACTGAGTGATTTAAAGCTAGATTACCTAGACTTATACCTAATTCATTTTCCGATTGCGCAAACATTTGTGCCAATAGAAACCCGCTATCCACCAGAGTGGTTTGTTGACCCAGACGCGCAAAATCCACAAATGGAGCTGGCAAAAGTGCCGCTATATTTAACGTGGCAAGCAATGGAAGAGCAAGTACATAACAACAAAGCTAAACGCATTGGAGTATGTAATTACTCAAGCGCGCTGCTTCACGATTTAATGACCTACGCAAATATCAAACCCGCTATGTTGCAAATTGAGTCGCACCCTTATTTAACGCAAGAGCGATTAGTAAGATTAGCTAAGCATTACGATATTCCGGTTACTGCGTTTTCACCACTGGGTGCGCTTTCATACCTTGAGCTAGAAATGGCTGATAAAACTGAATCAGTTCTTGAGCAAAGCGTTGTTAAAGCGGCTGCACACAATCATGGCAAAACGCCAGCACAAGTAGTTCTTCGCTGGGGCGTGCAACGCGGCACAGCCATTATTCCAAAAACTTCAAAACTTGCACGCATGAAAGAAAACCTCGCACTGTTTGATTTTGAATTAACAGAGCAAGAAATGGCGCAAATTTCTGCGCTTAACAGTAATCGCCGATTTAACGACCCTGGGCACTTTTGTGAAGCTGCCTTTAACCGTTTTCACCCAATTTACGATTAGGAATATATAATGTCAGCTACCGAAATTAACTACGCCTCAGTGCCAACTCAATTAACGTTTGATGACTCGGTTTTTCCGTGCATTGTGGTTAATAACAATAACGCCAGCACCGTTGAAGAAGCGGTAGCTTTCATTCGCGCAAATAAAAGTGAATTGGCTAAAAAACTTCGCAGCTCAGGTGCTGTGTTGTTTCGCGGCTTTCCTATAAATAGTGCCGAAACCTTTGATACTTTTTCAGCCGGGTTTGACTACACAAACTTTACCTATAAAGAGTCACTGTCTAACGCGGTACGTATTAATTTTACCGAACGTGTATTTACAGCTAACGAAGCGCCAAAAGATGTAGAAATATACTTACATCACGAAATGGCGCAAACGCCTATTTCGCCAAGTAAATTATTCTTCTTTTGTAAATCGGCCGCAGAAAAAGGCGGTGCAACACCTCTTTGCCGATCAGATAAATTATTTAGTGCGTTAAAAGAATACGACAGCAAGCTTGCCCATGACTTTGAACACAAAGGCCTAAAATATATCACCTATATGCCAGCCGCTGACGACGCAACATCAGGCCAAGGCCGAAGCTGGAAAAGTACGCTAAGTGTAGAAACCAAAGACGAAGCACATAATAAATTAACCGAACTTGGTTACGAGTGGGAATGGCTTGAAGACGGCTCACTAAAAGCCGTTACACCGGTACTGCCTGCGGTAGTAACTCTTGAAAATAACGTACAGGTTTTTTATAACCAACTGATTGCCGCTTACATGGGCTGGAAAGGTGTACGCGAAAACCCATCAATCGCCATTACTTTTGGCGATGGTAGTGCAATACCCAAAGCAGGACTTGATAAAATTGTTGAGCTTTCTAAAGTATTTACCTTTGATCTTGCATGGCAAGACGGTGATGTTGCTTTAGTTGATAACGAAATGGCTATGCATGGTCGTCGACCTTTTACAGGTGAACGTAAACGCCAAGTGTTAGTAGCACTTACCGCAGCAAAAGCGTAATGCAGCGTTTAAGTGGTAAATTAAGCAGTAAAATATCACCTTTATGGCAAGGCGCCAGCATTGCTGCAATGACTGGCCTTGCCGCTTTATTTTTGAGTGAGCATTACGGCGCGCCAGCCATGCTGTTTGCTTTGTTACTGGGTATGGCAGTCTCATTTTTGTATCAAAGCGATAGCCCTTGCGCCAAAGGTATCGATTTTACCGGCACCACGGTTTTGCGTGTAGGTATAGTACTGCTAGGCACACGCATAGCGCTGGGAGATTTAGTAACACTGGGTTGGCAAACAGCACTTATGTTAGCGGGCGCCATATTTACCACTATTATTTTAGGTGTAGTGCTAGCGCGCGTATTTGGCTTACAAAAACGCTTTGGTGCACTAACAGGTGGCTCGGTTGCTATTTGTGGAGCGTCTGCTGCGCTGGCTATCTCGTCTATTATGCCAAACAGCGAGCATAAAGAACGCGATACCCTATTAACCGTTATTGGCGTAACAGCTATGTCGACTATCGCTATGATCCTCTACCCTATCGTGGTTAATTATCTTGAGTTTGACGCCCATAATGCAGGCGTATTTTTAGGTGGCACAATACATGATGTAGCCCAGGTAGTGGGTGCAGGTTATTCGGTATCACCCGAGACAGGCGATATAGCAACTCTAACTAAGCTAGTACGTGTTGCAATGCTACTACCCGTTGTACTTATTATGATGGTTGTTATTAATCACTCAAATAAAGAAAAACACGGAGAGTTACCTAAAGTACCTGGGTTTTTAATTGGCTTTGTAATACTTATGGTAATAAATAGCTGCTTTTCAGTTCCTACAATAGTACTTGAAACCGCTAACGAACTTTCGCAGTTCTTTTTAATTGCTGCTATTTCAGCCATAGGTATGAAAACTAATTTAGGAAAACTAACCGAAGTAGGTATGAAACCCATTATTTTAATTGTGGCTGAAACACTTTGGATTGCGTTATTAATACTTGGATTTGTAATTTGGAGCTAAAGAATTACATTATTTAGGGTATATATTAAAATATTTAGTAGGTAATTAGGTCATGTTTTAACCAATTAAAACCTGTATTTCACCTACTCTAAAACCGTGTACAAAAATAAGCATAAAGCGTTGATTAGAATAGATTTACCTTTAATTAAGAAGTAAAAAAGATCATCTCAATCATAACTAATTAGTTAAAAAACAAACAAACAAATAAAGCACTTACTCTAAAATAAATTTACAATAGGGCTTGGTATATAACTTAATTTACTGTTATCCTGCTTGCCATCGGGTTGACAGAAAACCCTATTTATTTGTAAGTACCACGTTGTTTTAGTAATAATCCTTCGCGTTATCCTCAGTTAAATGTATGTTTTCTTCCTGTTAAATTGCCTAATTTAAGGCGCACTTTTATTAATCCTTAGGATACTATTATGTCTACAACTACAACTGGTACAGTTAAATTTTTCAACGAAGCAAAAGGTTTTGGTTTCATCGAGCAAGAATCTGGTCCTGATGTTTTCGCACATTTCAGCGCAATCTCTGGCGACGGTTTCAAAACTTTAGCTGAAGGCCAACGTGTACAGTTTACTGTTACTCAAGGTCAAAAAGGCCCACAAGCTGAAAACATCGTTAGCATCTAATTGCTTTCGTTAAATGGGTTAGCAATAACCCATTTTGAATACTAGTTTGAAAGAAGTTTTGTTTTATTTGTTAGTACCGAGTTGTTTTAGTAATAATCCTGCACGATATCCTCAAGTTAACTATTTTTTCCGGCTCAATCGCCTCTTTTCAGGCACACTTATATTAATTTTTTAGGATACATATTATGTCTAATACAACTACTGGTTCAGTAAAATGGTTTAACGAAGCAAAAGGTTTTGGTTTTATCGAGCAAGAATCTGGCGCAGATGTTTTTGCACATTTTAGCGCAATCTCTGGCGACGGTTTCAAAACTTTAGCTGAAGGCCAACGTGTACAGTTTACTGTTACTCAAGGTCAAAAAGGCCCACAAGCCGAGAACATTGTTAGCATCTAATTGCTAAACAATTGAATGGGTTAGAGATAACCCATTAATATATTTACCTTCATAATTATTTAGTCGAATATCTTCAAAACCTCCTCTGTAAATATTTTCCAAGCGCAATCTCATTTGTATACACAACTCATTAATTAGTACATTTTTAAACACATTTACTACTATCTCTCTTGAGCGAAAGCGTTGTATTGCCTACAATAGCGCATACTTCATTCAATATAGAATATGACCATGAACGACACTACCGCAAAACCTGCTTTACCAGATCGCCTTTCTATCAACCCACGTAGCCCACATCATGTGGAAGAAGTTTTTGAACACGATATTGGTATCACGTTCAACGGCAAAGAGCGTTTTGATGTTGAAGAATACTGCATCAGTGAAGGTTGGATAAAATTTGCATCTCCAAAAGGGCTTGATCGTCGCGGGCAACCACTTTTACTTACAAGAAAAGGTACTGTTGAAGCCTTTTATAAATAAGCTAATCATACTTATTAAAAAGCGACACCTTATTAGGTAGTCGCTTTTTTTGTGCATTTTTATAACTCATTTAATAGGTTTAGCTTTATTCATGCTCAACCTGATGAAGTTTCATTATAATTATTTAAAAAGTATGTTTGAATAGCGCCATATAGTTTAGATATACAGAAACCCACAATGAATAAAGTAACTATTTTAGATGGCGGCATGGGACGTGAACTTAAGCGCATTGGCGCACCGTTCTCACAGCCACTTTGGAGCGCACACAAGCACTAATAGAAGCCCCGCATTTTGTAACCCAAGCACACCAAGGTTTTATAGATGCCGGTGCTGAAATAATTACAGCTAACAGCTACGCCTGTGTGCCCTTTCATTTAGGTGAAGAACGCTACGAAAGCCAAGGCGCGTTACTCGCAGAGCAAGCGGCGCTTATTGCTAAAGAAGTAGCTCAAAATGCTAAACAAAGTGTATTAGTTGCAGGGTCATTACCCCCTGCATTTGGTTCATATCGCCCCGATTTATTTGAAAGTAAACGTGCCTTTACTATTTTAGATACGTTATACAATGCACAAAATCTCCATGTAGACCTCTGGCTTGGCGAAACAATATCAAGTATTGAAGAAGCGCAAGTAATGGCAAGCGTACTTAAAGGCTCAACTAAGCCATGTTATTACGCATTTACCCTAAGTGATGAAGTAACTGAGCAGGCAACGCTGCGTTCAGGAGAGCTGGTAACCGATGCCATAACCGCACTACTTGAGCAGCAAAACATTGCAGGTATTTTCTTTAATTGCTCTATCCCTGAAGTTATTGAGCAAGCACTGCGTGATACTAACAACGTATTAATTAAGCAAAATAAAAAAGTATCGTTAGGCGCATTTGCTAACAGCTTTACTCCTATTTCAAGTGCTCACAAAGCAAATGAAGCAGTGCAAGACTACCGTGATTTATCTCCTAACGAGTATCTTGAGTTTGCAAAACAATGGCATAGCCTTGGCGCAAATATTATTGGTGGTTGCTGCGGAATTAATCCAAGCCATATCGAAGCACTCTTACAATGGAGAAACGCCATTGAAAAACCTTAACTTTGAGCTGGCTATTCCTGCAATTACATTAGTAATTACCTTATTAGTTATCTCAACTTTATATCCAGAGCAGTCACAATTATTAACAAGCAACGCTATGCATTTTGTAACAGGCTGGTTTGGTTGGTTAGTAGAACTTGTGAGCTTGGCTTTAGTTGGTTTTTTATTTTGGTTAGCTTTTTCAAAGTACGGATCTATTAGGTTAGGTGAAGAAAAAAAAGAGCACTCTAACTTTTCGTACGGCGGTATGATTTTTACCGCAGGTGTAGGTGCTTCTCTTATATATTGGGGAATTGGTGAGCCTATGTATTATTTGCAATCGCCACCACTTTTTGCCGAACCAAATAGCTACGCAGCAGCAGCTTGGTCTGTTACTTATTCTATTTTTCATTGGGGCGTGACTGGCTGGGCCATTTACTGCTTTCCGGCAATCCCGTCTGCGTACGCGTTTTACGTACAAAAAAAGCGTACTTTAAAGCTCTCTACCCTTTGCGAACCTGTAGTAGGCAGCAATCCTATTATTGCTAAAGCAATCGATTTACTTGCAATTTTTGGCACCCTCGCAGCTTTTGCAAGCTCGCTAGCACTTACTGTATCTTTATTAAGTACTGGCGTTTCTGCATTATTAGGAATTAAAAACAGCTTATTACTCCAAGGCAGTATTATTTTATTATTTGTTTTAATGCTTGTTGCGGTAATGCTTGTTGGCTTTAAAAAAGGCATTAGTAAAGTGTCCGACTATACGGTTGTAGCAGCAATATGCTTTGCCTTATTTGTTTTACTTGTGGCTGACTCTCAGTTTATTTTAAATAACTTTACTGACTCAATAGGTGTCATGCTCGATAACTTTTTTAGAATGTCACTTTGGACCGACCCAGTTCAAAAAAGTGGTTTTTCGCAATCGTGGACTCAATACTATTGGTTTTGGTACTACGCTTATTTAATTATGATGGGGCTTTTTATTACCCGCATTTCGCGTGGACGTACTATTAAAGAAGTTATTTTGTAAACTATCTCGATGGGTTCACTCGGTTGTGCATTCTTTATATCAATCTTTGGTGGTTATGCAGTATGGGCACAATTAATTGGTGGCTTACCTGTTCAACAATGGATGAGCGAAGGCGGTTTAACGTTTGCAGTAGTTTCACTAATTCAAACTCTACCATCGGGTAATATTGGCTTAGTATTATTTTTGATTATTCAATTTTTTTAATGCTAACGACTATGTCAAGCGCAAGCGTTGCCACCGCTATGTT
Source organism: Pseudoalteromonas sp. SG45-2 (assembly GCF_014164115.1). Classification (NCBI taxonomy): domain Bacteria; kingdom Pseudomonadati; phylum Pseudomonadota; class Gammaproteobacteria; order Alteromonadales; family Pseudoalteromonadaceae; genus Pseudoalteromonas; species Pseudoalteromonas sp. SG45-2. The sequence goes on along the minus strand of NZ_JACJEO010000025.1, from coordinate 8,081 downwards.
GACAACTAATAAGCTAGAACTAAATGGCGACCCCGATCATAAAGTTAAGCTTCTATGGGCTGGTGCAATTGCACTCATTAGTTTTAGCGTATTTTTATGCGGTGGTGGAATAGATACTATTAAGTCACTCTGCGTTGTAGCAGGCCTACCAATGATGTTTATTTACATGATCTTAGTAAAGCAATTAATGATGCAGCTAAAGGGTGTAAATCAAATAAAAACACTTGATCAGTATGAAAGTATAAATTCCGAAACAGTTAAAGTGAATTAGTAACATTTTAAGGCCTCATATTATGAGGCCTTATTTACTATTACTGAGCATGTTACTAAAGCATGAAAGAGGTCGCCTTTTAAAACAAAGAAGCCTTAGTATTTAAAATAAATCAGTATTAATTTAGCCGACGAGAGCCATACCACCAGCAGCAACTAAGCGTTAAACCATTTGATCCAATTTGCTACCTGAACACGGGCATTTTTCGTCATTTTGCTTAAGGCATTGCTGATAATTAAACCAATGGGCCACAGCAATAAAAGCCGAGCCTATTAAGGTTAGTGCTTTTTCGGCTATTTCATGCCCTAGCAATACCGCACATATCATAAAAGACAGCCCAATAACGCCGCAGGCCATATAACGTTTACGCTTGTGCTTTTTACAGCCTAAACTTAATGCCAATAAACTGGTGGGCAATACCGCCGCAAGAATCCATAAATGAAACTGCTCACTATCTATTTGCAATACGGCAAAGCTTGGTAATAATGCTAAAATAACCGGGGTTGCAAAACAATGTACTGTGCACATTACCGATAACCCAATTGCCATACGATCCATAACACTTTGACTCGACTTCATTATTTCCTCTACTAAATCAGTGTCTCCACTCAAAAACGTTACTTTTAAAGAGACATTTTAATAACATCAGTTAATTTCTATTGATATATTATAACATTACTCAAATAATTGATATAATATAACATCTAACAAGGTAGTCAAATGAAACGTAGATCACAATTAGCTGTTCTCATAGCAGCTTTATTGCCGGCTAGTGTGCTTGCATCCACAATTGAAGACGTTGTTTTAAACAACAAAGGTAAAGTAGTTACCAATGCAACGGTAGAAGTTGAAGGCTCAGACCTTAAAGTAGCCACCGATAAAAACGGTAAATTTGTAATAACCGAGCTAAAAAATGGCTTAAAAGAGCTACATGTTGTAGCCCCTGGCTATGCGCATCTTCATCGCGATATAACAATAACGAATGATGAAAACCAATCAGTTACGTTTAATTTAAAGCGCTCACCTATTGAAGTTATTGATATTGAAGCAACCCCTATTCATATGTCGGCAATGGAATCTGCATCGCCTGTTAGTGTTTTATCTGGCGAACAACTAAGGCGCCAACAAGCCGCAACCCTTGGCGATAGCCTTGAAAAACTCCCAGGCGTTAATACAAATTTTCACGGAAAAGTAGCCAGCACACCTATTATTCGTGGCTTAAGCGGCCCGCGTGTACTCATTACTCAAAATGGCCTTGATGTCAGTGATGTATCTCGCGTTGGCCCCGATCACTCTGTTGCATCGGAGGCTTCTACTGCACAACAAATTGAAGTATTACGCGGCCCTGCAACACTGTTTTATGGCAGTGGCGCAATTGGCGGTGTGGTTAATGTGGTAGATAACCGCGTACCAACCGACAGCACAACACGCGGTGAGTGGAACGCAGAGCATAACTCTGTTGATAACCAAAAAGTGGTCTCGTTTAATGCCACCACAGGTACCGATTCATTTGCTTTTTATGCCGATGCGTTTTGGCGTGAAGCTGATGACTACGAGGTACCTGTAGCCGCAGCTATAGATAGCGACGGTGAAGGCCATAGTGGCGATTACAAAGTTGAAAACAGTAATGAAGAGTCTGATGGTTTTACTGTTGGCGCTAGCTATTTAATAGATAACGGCTTTATTGGCTTAGCAGTAGAGCAATTTAATCGTCAATACGGTATTCCTGGTCATACGCACGGCGAGGAAGGAGAAGAACACAGCGACGAAGAAGAAAGGGTATTTGCTGATTTAGAGCAAACTAAAGTGCAATTATTAGGTGAGTACAACCTAGATAATAAATGGCTAAACAAAGTTAACCTGCGCGCTGGCCATACCGACTACGAACACGCTGAAATTGAAGGTGGCGCTGTAGGCACCACATTTAAAAACGAAACAAACGAATTACGCATAGACCTACTACATAACCAATTTAGCGAGTGGAATGGCGGCATTAGCTTTCATTACAAACAAAGCGATGTTGAAGCACAAGGTGAAGAGGCTTTTACGCCTCCATCTAAAACCGAAAGCTTTGCTGTAGCGTTAATGGAAGAAAGGCACTTTGGGGATTTTTTAGTGCAGTTAGGTGGGCGTATTGAGCGTGTAACAATTAAAGCAGGCGACGTATTACTGCCAAATATTGACGCTCACGCACACGATGAAGTAGAAGAAACCGACGAGCATGATCACGACCACGAAGAAAGCGCAGAAACCATTCGCGTATTTGATGTAGAGCATGAATTTACACCAATCAGTTTATCGGCAGGCGTAGTTTGGGATTTTACACCTAACTATAACTTAGGGCTTTCGGTATCGCGCTCTGAACGTGCGCCTTCTGCCTCTGAATTGTTATCGTTTGGGCCGCACATTGGTACTGGCACTTACGAAGTAGGCGCACTATTTGATTTAGATGAAGACGGCCATTTGGGTTTATCTGATCAAGCAATAGATCTGGAAACAGCCAATAATGTTGATTTAACCCTGCGTAAAACCCAAGGTGATGTTGGCTTTATTCTAAATGCCTTTTACAACCAAGTAGATAACTATTATTACCAAATAGACACTGGTTTATACGCACAAAGTGGCCACGACCATGGCGATGAAGAAGGCGCTGACGAACACGACCATTCATCAGAACTGCCGGTTTATTTATTTAAAACAGGCGACGTAATTTTACACGGGTTTGAAGCGCAAATTGCGTGGCAATTAACCGATGAATTTAAAGTAGATTTATTCTCTGATTACGTGCGTGCACGCCTTAAAGACGGCGGCGATTTACCCCGTACACCACCGCTTCGTTTTGGTAGCGAGTTAAGCTATCAAACAGATAAATTAAGTGCGCATATTCACGTTACTCGCTATCAAAAGCAAGACCGCACAGCCCCACAAGAAACAGCCACAGGCGGTTACACATTGGTTGATGCAAGCATCTCTTACGACCTTTCAGTATTAAACCAAGATATGTCTGTGTACCTGCGAGGCACCAACTTAACAGATACAGAAGCACGCGTGCACAGCTCGTTTGTAAAAGATATAGCACCACGTCCAGGGCGTAGCTTTGCGCTAGGCATTCGCGGTTATTTTTAAGCATTAAAAAATTATAATTAAAGGAAATAAACATGAAAAAACTATACAAATTAAAGCTTATTGCACTGGCTATTAGCACTACATTTATTACAGCCTGTGGCGATGCAGAGACTAATATTGTAGAAAAAGATCCTATTATTGTAGAGGACGAGCACGATCATGACGATGATCACGACCATGATGATGGCTACACAATTGATTCATTAGGCAGATTAGCTGTGCTTGCAGGCAACAGCAACGAAGCCAGCTTTTATGACCTAGATGACAACGCTTTACTTGAAACATTTACCCTGACGAATGATTCAAACACGCTGTCGTCATCACCTGATTTTCGTTATGCCGTTATTGCTAGCCGCGCTCAAGATTACTTAGGCTTTATTGATGGTGGTTTATGGCGTGAAGACCATGGCGAGCACCTGCACGATTACGAGCAAAGCCCAGCGGCTAGCAGCTATGAGTTAACAAGTGGCAGTCGCCCTACACACTTAATAACTCACGACGGGCAATTAGCTGTTTTTTATGATGGTGATACAGATTCAGGCACGGTTGCCTCTGTTGAAGTATTAACAGATAACGACATAACCAGCGCAACAGCAACACTACCGGGTATTAGCTACGATATTAATATGCACGGCGTAGCAGAGCCACGCGGTGAGCATTTATTATCAACACTTCGCCGTGATGACAGCGAAAGCACATCGGTTGCTAAAGTACTGCCAGACCAAGTAGGTGTTTATCATTTTCATGATGGTGAATACGAGCTTGAACAAACCTTAGAGCTGACGTGTCCTGATTTACACGGTGCGGCACAAAACCACGACTACGTAGTATTTGGCTGTAGCGATGGTGTGTTATTAGCCCACCAGCACGATGATGAATACGAAGCTGAAAAAATAGCGAACATTGCAGCCGTTGGCGATTTACGTATTGGTAGTATTTATGGCCACGAAGATAGCGAGACCTTTATTGGCGTAGCATCTGGCCATGGTGGCGGCGAAGCCGTAATTGTAACTATTAACCCTGCAACAGCACAAATGGAAGAACTAGAATGGCAACTAGCTGATGGCGCAAGTGCCGTGTCGTACTCTTTTTCTGCCCATGGCGAGCACTTTTTAATATTAGACAGCTTAGGCTTTTTAAATGTATTTAGCGCACACGACCATGATGGCGAAATGCATTGGGAGCTTGAAGGCCAAGTTGATATTACCGAGCAAGATGTATCGACCATGCCTGAGGGCATGAACTTTAGCATGACAGTTGCGCAAAATGGTCAGTTTGCTTACGTTGCCGACCCGATTGCTCAGCACGTTGTGCAAGTACACCTTGAAGACTTAGAAATTGAAAGTGAGCTAGAGCTTACTTTTGCTCCTAGTGCAATTACTTGGTTGGGTATTGCGCAAGAAATAGAAGATGAAGATCACGACCATTAATTTAAAACTAACGCTTTAAGTTAAAGCCACAAAGTAAAAAACCCGTAATTAGGTTTACTAATTACGGGTTTTTTACAGCTATTTATTTAGCTCTATTGTTACTTACGGCGCCAGCCACTCCATACATCATCTATATCATCGGCTTTATTTTTTTTCTTTTTCTTGCCTGTGCCTTCTGGTTTTGCCATTGGCTTTTCATTTTTAAGCGCCTCGGAAGCATCAAGATTAGCTTGGTTTACAGCAAAACCGGTTACTTCTTCACGCTCTAAACGTAGTTTGTTTTTCTTCTCGATTATTTTAAAGTGATGCAAATCTTCGTAATCAACCAATGAAAGCGCTAAGCCTACTTCACCAGCACGGCCGCTTCGACCAATACGGTGCATATAATCAGAAGGACTTCGTGGTAGATTAAAGTTTATTACCACTGGCAGCTTTTCAATATCTAAACCACGTGCAGCAATATCGGTTGCGATAAGCACCTCTATTTCGCCGGCTTTAAATTTTTCAATTACACGAGTACGCTCACTTTGGCCTTTATCACCATGGAACACTTGTGCATTCACACCGCGTTTTTCAAGTTTACTGGCTAAATGCTCACAGTCTTTTTTAGCATTTACAAAAATAAGTGCTTGGCGCCATTTATGGATTTTAATTAAATGCGCTAAAACCGTGGTTTTTTCGCCTTTATTTACCGTAAACACGCGTTGAACAAGTGTGCTTTCGTCTTTGTTTTGTAGTTGTATTTCAACTGGGTCGTTTAAAAGCTCTTGCGTTAATAGCTTAACTTGCTCAGGGAAAGTTGCTGAAAACAACATGGTTTGTTTTTTAGCAGGCATTAACGCTAAAAGATCAGCCAGCTCTTCGGCAAAGCCAAGGCTTAGCATACGGTCGGCTTCATCAAGCACTAAGGTCGTTACTTTATCGAGCTTAATCGCATTGCTTGAGATTAAATCAAGCAAGCGACCAGGTGTTGCCACAATAATATCGGCGCCGCCGCGCAGTGCCTGCATTTGTGTATTAACCGATACACCACCAAACACCGCAACCGTTTTAATCGCGCCATTAAAATTTGCAGAATACGATTTAACGCTATCGGCCACTTGCGTAGCAAGCTCACGGGTAGGTACTAAAATAAGCCCCGTTACAAAATTACCTTTACTCGCTGGTTTTCTACTACCTTGCTCAACGAACATCTTTTGTAGCATAGGCAGCGCAAACGTCGCAGTTTTACCTGAGCCGGTATTTGCCCCCGCAATTAAATCGCTACCTGCAAGTACACTTGGAATCGCCTTAGCTTGAATAGGTGTAGGCTGGGTATATTCCAAATCGGTTAAACGAGCTTGTAGCTCTGGAATAAGGCCAAGATCGTTAAAAGTACTAGGGCTTGTTGCTGAGGTCATGAATATTACGGGCTCATTGCTAAAAAAGTAGCCTGTAATTTTAGCGTATTTAGCGCTTATTAAGTAGGGATTAGTGATCTAAATAAAATGAACCTTGTTTTATTCAACGATAATCCTCTGGATATTGCCTTGTATTAATACTATTTCTCATATAGTTCAATCATTACGAAAATCGCATGAACACGCTGTATTCTTGATTTCAACATTTCAAGTGTGTTATTTTTTGATATCTGATGGATTAATTTTAGATACAAGGAAATATCATGTCTCAATTTGATTTATGCTTTAATACAAAAAGCAGAGCAAGCCTACCATTTAACACTAGTGATTTAGAGCAACTAAAGCGATTTAGAGAAGATAACCCTCATATTATAGGTAATTTTATACCTCAAGGAACTCCCTTTATTTTAAGATCTCCACAGTCTGGGGATATGAGTGACTTTAGGCGTTCTCGTCCTGACATAGCTTGCGCACTTGACAGTACTGTGTCTTGGCCTCAGCATACAAAAAGAAATGTCAGTACTATAGTAAACAGCTTCGGTGATGAAGATGCCTTGGCTATTGCCGCACTATATGACGCAGAAATCTCCCCATACGTGGACAAAGTGAGAAAACTGACAGAACTAAAATTTTTAGGTAGAAATTTTGACGCTATTGCCGCTACTGGTGCGGCATTTACTTCCCTAGAGTCAAGCCAAGTAAGATTGAGCTCATTTGGAAAAGCAATTCTAAAATACCAAACTAGCTTGATTGAAATAAGAAAAGCATCGCAAAACAAGCAACCTAAGTTAGAACTAATCAAGCTAGGTAACAGAGCTAAGCAAGCTCACCTAGAGCTTAATACTGTATTTAAAAGGGAAATGGTCAAATTCAAAGGCAAGGTGAAAGCATCTGCGAAAGGTAATATATGGTCTAGTGCACAGCGAGGCATTGATACAGCAAGAAGCGCAAGAACTTCTACTCCCCTCAAATTAACTTCTTTAGCTAACATACAGCACTTACGTAGACTAGAACAAAATTCTAATTTTGCAGGAAAGTTTATCATTGCTGTTGATGCTGGTCTTAGGGCTGATAGCGTTTATAAAGATTACAAAGCAGGTAAAGATTGGCAGCGACGTGCCATTGTTGAAACAACAGGGCTTGGTTTAGGGACAGCCGCAGGCATTGGCGCCGGAAGTGCAACAGTTACAGCTGGTGTAGGTATAGCAATTGCCATGGGGCCAGTTGGTTGGGTTATCTTAATTGGAGCCGGCCTCGGGGCTGGATTCATGGTCGGTAAAGCGGGTGATGAAGTTGGTAAGTTTATTTCTGGCGAATTATATGATTTAAGCTCAAGCATTGACTGGTTTTAAATTATGTATGTAATGCCTGAAAAAATATTTTTATTTATCTCTTTACCAATAATAATGAGCTATCTTATTTCAACCTTATGCTTCACTCGCATTACAATGAAACACATTGAGAGAAAATTGCGCGAAGAAGGGGTACATGAGCCGCTTTGGGACAAAGGAATAGGCATAAGAGTAAGCATGTATGGCAAAGTTATTAGACGGCAAAAGCCAGTAAAAGCTACGATAGTTAATGATGAAGCGATTTTGCGACACGCGCGGCCTATAGACTTAATTTTAGCTCGTATAATGCACATATCATTTTTAGGTTTGATGTTAGTTATTGCCTATGGCTACTTTGCTTATGACTTAAGTGAGCGCACATATTAAAAAGGCGCATTAAGCTGTCTCTTATACACAAATCCCTGCTAAGAAATTAGCGGGGATTTTTTTGAACTAAATCTCAATGTCATGATCAGATCTTCAAATCTTGTTTGAGGGCACATTATGATTAACGAACATACTC
>NZ_JACJEO010000024.1:0-80992 GCF_014164115.1 Pseudoalteromonas sp. SG45-2 | reverse complement strand
ATAATTTAATAATTTAATAATTTAATAATTTAATAATTTATAAAAAGTGACAGTAAAATATAAATAATAATAGCCTTTACTGTTGTTTATTTAATACCACTGGCCTGTTTTAAATTCGAAATAAACTTTTCAGTTATTTAATTTTTTATCAAACGCCTCAGCCAACTTTTCAGTTTCACTAAAAACAGTATTCCAATATTTTATACGCGTGTCTGCATCAAGATCGGTAAAGTCATTTCTGTCTGGAATTTTTCCGTACGGTAAGCTTGCTATAAATTCTTTTGATGGAGTGATCATTACCACATTATCGTAATTAAGTGGTGATACTTTACGTTTTAAATTTTTATCGAACCACCCTGCTTTTGGCTCACTATTAAAATGCGGATATAAAATTAAGCCTGGGTTATTAATTTTTAAATCAAAGTGGTAATCAATTATTCCGCCATCGCGATATATTCCTTGCGGCGAGCCTTCAATATTTTTTATGCCTTGCATAACAAGTGGTATTGAACCCGATGCAAGTAACGCGTCTTTTAAATTATTTTGAGTAAGCGCTATGCTTTGCGTTTTAAAATTGTAGGTGTCGGTAATTGATAAGTCACTTGTTGCTGGGCCAAATATAAAGCGCTCATACTGTGAGCCTAATAATTTTCGGTTAACGCGGTTTAACATATAACTTTTTGACAAGCCCATAAGTTGTATAAGTTTATTTTCGCTGGCAATAAAGCCATTCGATTTTGCTACTATAAAGTGCGCTTTAAATATTGGGTTATTTATAATTTCGGTTACGCCGTTATCGCCAAAAACATCTTCAAGTAATGCGCGCGCTTTTATTGTGATTTCACTTGGTGTAGGTTTATTACTTGAATATCGCGTTTGCGAATACGATTTTGCTAAGCGCTCAATCGCAGCAACAGGATCGTTTTGTGCAAAACACGCAGAGCGAAAAGCGCCAGCAGATGAGCCAATTAAATTAAGTGGTTGGGTACGGCTTTTAAAAAATTCACCAAAAATATATTTATCTAAGCCAAATAATGTAAACCATTTAGGACCGCCACTTGCACCTAAAAAAGAGGTAAAAAGTTCAGGTTTAAAGCCCTGTTCGTTAATAATTTTAGCCGCTGTTTTCCCTGCGTGAATCTCGATCATCTAAAAAATTGTGCCTTTATTTTGGTTGCTATAGTTTTCTTACAATACTGAAAGTGAATATTTATGCAAATCAAAAAGCGACTTTATGTTGCCATAAAACCGCTTTTTATAGTTAAGTGTGCTGAATTAGTCCCAAATGCCGTCTTCGCATTTACCCTGTACTTTTACATCTTTTACTTTAAATTCGGGCTCTAAACCTTTGTCTCTTTGTGCGTGGTAATCGCTCGTAACAGACAAAATAGTCGGCGTTAACAGTATAATAGCGATAACGTTAACCACTGTCATTAACCCTAAGGCAATATCGGCTAAATCCCAGACTTCTTTTAATGTGGCCGATGCGCCCCACAACATCATTGATAAATAAAGCAAAGTGTAAATGCCGCGCCCTACTTTGTTGTCGAGCTTAAATAAGTGCAAGTTGCTCTCTGCATAGGCGTAGTTTGCCACTACCGATGTAAAAGCAAATAAGGTTATAGCGGCTGCTACAAAGTAAACACCACCTTGTGCTAAATGAGCGGTCATCGCGCTTTGTGTTAAACGAATGCCTTCCATTTCACCGCTTATGTCTATATCGGCTAATAAAATGATCACCGCGGTACAGCTACACAGTACTATTGTATCGAAAAATACGCCTAGCATTTGTATGTAACCTTGCGTTACAGGGTGATTAGGTATTGGGCTGGCACTTGCTGAAGCATGCGGCACACTACCTGCACCGGCCTCATTAGAATATAAACCACGTTGAATACCGTTTTTAATGGCAGCGCCCATTGCACCGGCGCCTGCTTCTTGTAAACCAAACGCTGATAAAAATATATCTTTAAGCATGGCGGGTACTTGCGGGAAATTTATAATCGTAATAATTACCGCAGCAAGTACAAACACAATGCCCATTATTGGCACAACACGCTCTGCAAACCGGGCAATTGCTTTAAAGCCACCGAGTATAATTGAGCCGGCTAGCACGGTAATAACTAGGCCTGAATAAAATGTAGGAACTTCAAACGCGTAATTAAGTGCGTCGGTAATTGTGTTCGTTTGCATTGCGCTAAACGTAAAGCCGTAACCTAAAAACAAACACGCAGCAAACACAATTGCAAACGCCCGGCTACCCAAACCTTGTTGAATATAATACGCAGGGCCCCCTCTAAACTCGCCGCCACTATCGCGCACTTTATATACTTGCCCAAGTACACTTTCGGCAAAGCCTGTAGCCATACCCAATATGGCTATTACCCACATCCAAAATATAGCGCCGCTGCCGCCAAGTGAAATTGCAACCGCCACACCGGCTAAATTACCGGTACCTACCCGTGCACAAAGCCCTGTACACAACGCTTGAAATGATGAAATGTCGTCTTTTTTACATTTGCTACTGCCTTTTAAAAGGCTAAACATATGTTTAAATTTAAGTATTTGAATTGCTTTTAGTCGTACTGAAAACCATACCCCCGTAAACAAGAGTATATAAATAAGTACCTGGCCTTCTCCCCACAAAAGGTTGTTTACGCTTTTGACGACGGTATCGAACATTGCTAATTCCTTCTTATATTTTTTATATTAATACCCTTTTTTGGGTATAACGGCTTTTGCTTGCGACATCGACTAAAAATTTAATGTAAATAAGGCAGCTAAGCTGCCTTAAAACTATACATTATTTATTTTGCAAATGAACTCCTGCAATCATGCACCTAACTGAGCCACCAGCCGACTCAATAGTAGGTATAGGTAATGGCACAAGCTTAGCCGTTTTTTGTACAACTGTTATTTGTGCCGGTGTAAGTGCATTAAACGCAGTTTGCGATAAGGCTAAAATACGACCATTTTTACCTTGTAGTTCAATAGCATTGCCACAAAAGTTATTAATTTGCTCAAGCGTTAAATCGATAACTTGATGATGGCTTTTCAAAAAATGTTTAGCTAACTGTGCACGTTGTTCAATTGGCACCATATTTAAACTGATCATTACAAATTTTGTAGCAATACACATTAAAACATTAGTGTGATAAACCGCAGTTCCTTGCTCGTCATATGCGTTAAACACTATGGGTGATAGTTTTAATTGCTCACATATTGTATTAACCACCGACTTGGTAGTTCTTTTTGATTCTACCGCGTAAGCGAGTTTATTTTGATGATCGATAACCAGTGAACCAGTGCCTTCAAGAAATGAATTTTCTTTCGATAAAAATGAATAATCAGTCACTGAAGACACTTTATAGTGATCCGTTAAAAAATCAATAATATCTTTTCGATATTCTAACCTTCTGTTTTCTACAAACATTGGATAGATTATTAATTGGCCACTTTGATGAGTTGAAAACCAATTGTTAGGAAAAACTGAATCGGGAGTGTGTGTTTGCTCATCTTCAAAAAGGTGAACTGTTACCCCTTCATTTTTTAATATTTGTACGGCATTAGTCACTTCTTTAAATGCTTGTTCACTTTGATTTTGTGCTAAGCATTCACTTTGAAATGCGTTATCGAGCATTGTATGTGGGTTAGATGTAAAGTGATGTGGCCTTACCATCACTACAGCATTGGGGGCTTGGTTTACTTCGCTCATGCCACGTGCTCTTTTACTAATGGTTGCTCACTAAGCACTGAAAATAAATTACGAGGGTCCGCTTGTTGTGTAATTAAATCAAGCAAAGCAAACTCGCCCGTTTTAATTAACTCATCGCGTATAAATACCAGTGCTGTAAAGTCTTCGCTCGCAAAGCCAACACCATCAAAAATGGTTAATTCATCTTGGCTAGTACGCCCAAGCGACGGCTTGTTAATAACGTTATGAAACTCAGTTACTGTAAAGCTTGGACTCATTTGTTGAATTTCGCCCTCTATTCGAGTTTGCGGCTCGTACTCAACAAATACATTAGCACGCTCAAGCAATCTAGCATCTAACTCTGTTTTACCTGGGCAATCGCCACCTATGGCATTAATGTGCACACCTTGTGGGATCATGTCATTTGTTAAAATAGTGGCGTTAGTTTTATCAGCAGTACAGGTAGTGATAATATCTACCCCTTTTACTGCCTCTTGTACACTATTACAAATAATCACGTTTAACCCGCATGCACTTAAATTAGCAAATGCTTTTTTAGAGGCGCTTTTATCTATATCGTATAAACGAATATGCGTAATACCTAGTACCGCTTTAAAAGCGAGTGCCTGAAACTCTGATTGAGCACCGTTGCCTATTAAAGTAAGGGTTGTTGAGTTTTTAGGTGCTAAATATTTAGCTACCATTGCAGAAGTTGCGGCTGTACGTAGTGCTGTTAGTAAACACATTTCGCTTATCATAACCGGATAGCCACTATCTACATCGGCTAAAATACCAAATGCAGCGACTGTTTGAAGTTCTTTAAAGGTGTTTTTTGGGTGACCATTTACATATTTACAGCTGAACATTTGGCCATCACTCACTGGCATTAGCTCTATTACACCCTCTGGTGAGTGTGCTGCATAGCGAGGTGACTTATCAAACTCAGTCCAACGGGCAAAGTCGGTTTCTAATTTATGTGTTAGATCTAGCAAAACGTTTTCGACCCCTAAGCTATTTATAAGCTTAACCATTGCCTGAACGCTAACAAATGGAACGCCTTGTTTTGGCTGTGCTATAAAATGACTCATGCTGAAACCTCTTGAATAAATGTATTAGTTAATTTAAAACAAGTTTAACGAGGCTACGTGCCATTTAATATGGCAATTAATTACACAAATAGTACTAATTTTTATCATTTTGCTATCCAGTTATGTACAATTTATGTATTTTGGTCAGTAACTTCTTTTAAAGGTTTGATTTATGACTCCTTATATTTATGACTCTCTTGATAATGCTTTAATAGCTGAATTACGAAAAGACGGCCGCGCTTCGGTTTCAGCTTTAGCCGGTTCTTTAAATGTATCACGCGGGACAGTTCAAAATAGGTTAGACAGATTAGTTAGCTCAGGCGCAATATTAGGGTTTACTGTACGCGTTCACGAACACATAGAAACAGAAGCTGTGCGCGCAATTATGATGATAGAAGTCGTTGGTAAATCTACCTCACAAGTAATTAAAACAATGCGCGGAATACCCGAGCTTATAAAATTACACACCACCAATGGTGCATGGGATTTAGTTGCAGAGCTTCAAGCTGCAAATTTAAGTGAGTTTGATGGAGTGCTAAGGCAAGTACGTGAAATTGACGGTATTTTAAATAGTGAAACAAGCATATTACTTTCATCAACTTAAGTTATTTTTAATATTTAAAGAATACTTAAATGAAGAATATTTAAATGACACCCATTTATAATGTTTTAAGTATTCACAATAATTTTTTACTATTTTAAATTTTAGAATGACACCCATTTAAATTTTTAAAAATTGAGGGGTTAATAAATATACAAACTAGGGTGGGTGTCATTTAAATAAAAGGCATTTAAATGAATAATACTGCAACTTTTAGTCGCAGTATTATTCATGATTTGGGTATCCAATTTGCTTAATTGTAACGATACTCGCTTTGTGAGTAGTTATGCGCATTGCTGATCTCAAATTGGCTTTGCTGCGCTAAATAAGACCGACCTGCAGCTAAGCCTAATTTATGATCAAAACGTAAATCGTTATTTGAACTACCTAATAATTTGCTATGCAGTTTTTCGTCTGCAAAAATTTGTATTATTTCCACATCACTTGGTGGATTTGCAATAAACTCAAGCTCATCTAAATACGCTTTCTCGTGCTGTATTAAGTAATCCAATGTTTTTGGACAATAGCCTGATGCTATAGCAAATGTTCTTAGCTTTTGTACCCATGCAGATTGCGCTTGAAAATTAGCGTCAACCGTTCTTATTACAACAATTTTACGAGCACCTCGGTTGTAAGCCTCACGCACGGGGAGTGGAGCGGCTAAACCGCCGTCTAGATAAAAATCGCTCTGTGCTTGTTCTTCAACAAGATGTGTTTCATTCGCTGCTTTTGCGTTTAACCAAGGTGTTAACTTTACACCTTGTTTGTATAAAAACGGAAGTGCGCTAGAAGCCTTTAACAAATCACGCCATTGACCGCTATCACCTGTAGGCGATAAGTAATAAGCTTTTCTGTCTCGTGCATTTGTGGCTGTTATAAGTAGTTCACGCTCACCTAAACTAGTTTTCGCTGTTTTGAAATCTATAGCTCTGTTTACTTCAGTGGTTTTGTCAAAGTACCAATCTAGATCAACTATATGCTTACCCACTAATCCGCGACCAAGCTGAAAAAAACGCTTATTACGCGAAAGTCCTCTAATCAGGCGTTTAGCGTAGCCTTTTTGACGCGCTAAGTAGCTAGTTAAGTTTTGTGAACCCGCTGAAGTACCAATGAATAAATCAAAAGGGTCATAGCTTTGCTCTAACCACGCATCAAGTACGCCAGCTGTGAATATCCCTCGCTGCCCGCCACCTTCAGCAATCAGAGCAACTTTTGGCTGCGCTGTTTTGTTAACTGAATTAGCTGTTGCGGTGTTTAGAGAGTTCACGGTGTACCTGCCTTTAATTTTATGATGTCTGGTTTAATAGCTACATTATAAAAAACAAAAGTGATATCTTAAAATTGATTGTTTAAATCAGTTCAATTGAAAAAACAGAACGGTATATAAAGCAAAATATGTACTAAAAATAGAAATCAAATTTACTTTGAATATTTAAATAACAAATACAGACATCACTTAAAGTTAATAAAATGAGTTAAAAAAGTTTAACTTTTGATGATGTCTGTATATTAACAAGCCCAGAGTGTACGCTTGCTTAACTAACTATATTTTAGTGTTTTATTTCCATTAAAATTTCGAGTGCACGGTGGCGTTTTTCACTATCAAACACATCATTCGTAAATATAAACTCATCAACTTCTAGCTGTTTAGCTATCATCTCTAACTTGTGTTTAATACTTACATGTCCGCCTACTACGCTTAGGCTTAAAAAGTTCTCTACATGAGCGCGCTCTTGTTCGCTCCATAACCCGTCCATGCTTTCAACAGGTGGTTTTAGCCACAGCTCATTACCGCGTATAAGTTCGAGTACACGTTGCTTAGAAGTAGTCGACAAGTATTGCGCTTCATCGTCGGTATCTGCAGCCACTAAAGGCAGTGCAAGCATTACGTATGGCTTATCAAGTACGCTTGATGCTTTAAATTCGCGCTTATACAACGCTATTGCATCGTGCACAAAGCGCGGTGCAAAATGCCCTGCAAATACATACGGTAACCCTTTTTGCGCCGCTAGTTGCGCGCTAAATAAACTCGAGCCTAATAACCAAATCGGAACGTTTGTGTCCTCCCCCGGTATAGCACGTATAGGATGCGTACCATTGTAAGGACCTAACAATGTTTGCAGTTCAGTTACCTCACCTGGGAAATTTTCTGCGCGGCTCATATCGTTGTTTAATGCACGACTCGTTACAGGATCGCTACCTGGGGCACGCCCTAGCCCTAAATCTATTCGCCCTGGATATAAGCTCTCTAATGTACCAAATTGTTCAGCAACAACTAATGGGGAGTGGTTAGGCAGCATAATACCGCCCGACCCAACGCGTATCTTTTTGGTATTACCTGCAATGTGACCAACCAAAATTGAAGTGGCCGCACAAATTATACCTGGCATATTATGATGCTCAGCAAGCCAAAAACGGTTAAAGCCAAGCTCATCTGCACGTTGAGCGTATTTAGTACTTTTATGAAGAGTGTTAGTAACGCTGTCCCCTTTGATCATGGGGGCAAGTTCTAATAACGAAAAAGGAATGGAATTTAACAAAATAGCAGCTCCTAAAAATGCATGCTAACAATGTATTACATCATTAGCATAAAACACTTAAATGGGTCTGCTATTAGGTCAATTCAAGTTACGCAGTGGTATTAGAGCAAAATAGGTATATGTTATTTTGCTCTAAGGTATTCAAGCAAGCTGTGCATCACGTTGGCGCAGCTTTTTATAGCCTTCTGAATCCACGCCTTTTTTCCAATACCCTGAGGAAACAATATTACCGCGTGGTATATTAAATTGCTCTGTTAGCAGTGCTTTTGCTTTACGAACAAGCCCAGCTTCCAATGCCATAAATACAATAGGAGGCTCTGCTGTAATGTGCAAATTTTGAAGCGCGCTAAGTAGCGCTTCGTCAGCATTGTCGGTAACAAGCCAATTAACATCGCGGCTTGTTTCTAAATCAATAATGTCTTTTTCGGTGGGTACATGTACAAAGGCATCAATTTTTGAAAATAAAGGTAATTGCTGTATATACCCCTTTATTGCATTTACCGAAGTTAAATCCCCTAGCAACACATAATGCGAATGCCCATAATTATCTAGCTTTTTAGGGCCTGGGCCTGCAATACCTACCTCATCACCTACTTTTGCAATTTTAGCCCAGTCAGTTGCCGGACCTTGGTGCATATTTATAACAAAATCAAGTGTTAACGCGCCTGTTTGTGCATCTACATGCCTTATTGTGTAAGATCGCATACACGCTGTTTTTAAGTTAAAATCTACTTCACCATTTTTTGGGATCAGTACTTTTACATAGTTACCAATGTGCTGTGAGGTTAAGTCGTTAAAATCATCAGAGCCTACAACAATGCGTTGTAGGTGTGGTGTGATTTGCTGCGTACTTAATATGTTAGCTTTGCGAATTTGTTTACCCATGCATTACCTCGTTTTACAAAACTTGGACTTTAATACCAACTTGCATAAATCTTTGATCAATTTAACAAATTAAATAAACCCCATATATAAGCAGATTGGTATAATAATTAGCTGCTATAAAAGCAGACATTGCACAACGCCCCATTGGTTGATAAAATCAACTATAACAAGTTAATTGACTTTGTCAACTACATTGAGAGTTTTATGAATACACCTTTATCAAATACGCTGTTTGAATTGATGCAAAATTACCGCGTCACAATTCGTGAAGCAATTAACGCAGGCGAACTTGGTATAAATGCTATGCACGTACGCTGCATACATATTATCGCGAACGTAAATAACTGTACGGCTAACGATATTGTTACTAAAACGCAGCGCGACAAAGCGCAAATAGCACGTTTAATTAAAGATCTTATTGGCTTAAATTTAATAAATAAACAGGCAAGTGAGCACGATAAGCGCTGCTTTATTTTGTCGCTCACAGAGCAAGGCAAAGTTCTTTTTGATAAGTTATTAGCCTCAGAGCAGAAAATAAATAATCAAATGTGTAAAAACTTAAACCCTCAGCAAATCAAAGACTTTTTAGATATCGCACAGCAAATGATCAAAAATATGGATTGATCGGTTATACATTTCTTGGCATAACTTACACAAAACGCATATACTGTACACTTATACAGTATATGCGTTTTAGGTTGTGTTATGTTTGTCATTCCCATTTATATAGAAGCAGGCGTGTGTGGTTTTGAATCGCCCGCAGCGCAGTACACCGAGCTAGGTGTAACCCTTGATGAGCTTTTAATAAAGCACCCAAATGCTACCTTTATTGGCCTAGCATCGGGCAACTCTATGCAAGAAGTCGGAATTTTTGAAGGGGACTTATTAGTTATCGACCGTGCAGAGCCTGCAGAAAATGGTGACGTTATTGTTGCTAACTTAAATGGTCTTTTTGTATGCAAACTGCTTGATAAAACCAATGCACGGCTGCTTTCAGCTTCTTCTTTACATAAGCCTGTACAACTAACCTCTGCAGACGAATTTCAGCTCGAAGGCGTAGTAACGCTATCAATAAGAATGCACAGGCAAAGCCCAGAGTTACTAAAATGTATGCCTTAGTTGATGCTGTGTCATTTTATGCCAGTGCCGAAAAAGTATTCGACCCTGCTATTCGATCAAAACCCGTGGTTGTACTTACCAATAACGATGGCTGTGTATGCGCTATTTGCCCTATTGCTCGGCGCTTAAATATTCCTAAATTTGGCCCGTACTTTAAAGTTAAGCATTTACTTGAGCAAAACAACGTTGTTATTCGCTCTAGCAATTACGAGCTTTATGCTGATTTAAGCGACAAAATGATGAATATCATCGCTCGCTTTTGCGATACACAGCACATATACAGTATTGATGAATCGTTTTTGCACTTTGATGGCTACACATCATTAATTAAAGACTGGCATGAATACGGTCATACAATAAGGCGCACAGTATGGCGCGAAACAAAGCTACCTGTAGGTGTTGGTTTTGGCCCGACCCCTACTTTAGCAAAAGCCGCTAACCATGCCGCTAAAAAGCTCAGTGGTTTTAATGGTGTAGCAGTAATAAATAGCGAACAAACTCGCCAAGCTATTTTACAAAGAATGAGCTGCGAAGATGTGTGGGGGATAGGCCGGCGGCTAGCTAAAAAACTTAAAATAATGAATATACACACCGCCTGGGATCTTGCTCAGCAAAACCCTAGAGCAATGCGCCGTGCATTTAGTGTGGTTGTTGAACGCACAGTAAGCGAGCTTAACGGAATAACATGTTTAAACTGGGATGATGTACGACAAGACAAGCGGGAGATTTATTCGACCCGTAGTTTTGGAGAGCGCATATGTGAGCCAACAGCACTTAAAACAGCGCTAATTAACCATGTAACCACAGTGGCTAATAAACTAAGAGCGCAACACTCGCTCACTCACCAGCTTTATATTTTTGCAGCCAGTGGCGCGCACGAAAATAGATATTATAAAAAGTCTTTTGTGTATAAGTTCCCCTCACCCACTAACGACACCTGCGTGATGGCTAATGCTGTATCTGAGGTATTTAATAAGATTTACCAACCCGGTATACGGTTTTATAAATGTGGTGTGGGTGCGGTAGAGCTAATATCAGAACAGTTTCAGCAAAATGACTTATTTAATAAAAGCCCTGATAATCCAAAACTTATGCAATGCTTAGACACAATTAACAATCGATACGGAAAAGGAATGCTAAGCCTTGCAAGTAGTAAATTAAATGACCGGTGGCACATGAACCGTGATTTTTTGTCGCCGCAGTACACTACGCGTTGGCGCGATATCCCTAAAATATACTGCGAATGATTTGCTACTTACTACTTACTAGATGCTTTATTTACTCTCATCTGCTTTTTTAAATGTGCACTCTACATTGGGTTCGCTCAATGTGTATTTGAGTGTGTTATCAGCTAAAAATTTGATACTTTGACTGATTGTTTTTTCGTTTGCAGGGCTTTCACAACGGCTCATTCTTAAGCCGTTTTCAAGGCCATCACTTTTATATTTAAGCGTGCTGGTTATAAAGCAAAAGTTTGGTTTTTTAATGGTTCGGGTACCATTGTGGAGCGATCCAAATACAATTTGCTCACCAAGTTTAAAACCAGCACTTAAATCACTTTCATCTGTCAAACTCAAATTGCTGTTAACGCATAACCCTGAGTTGCTCGACACAACTTCGTAGGCTCCCAATTTTGACTTTAAAAGCGGTATAAATCGTGTTTTATTACTCGGCTCAGAAAAAGCATTTGCACTTGTAAAAGCGACAGTTAATAAAGCGAGTGTTAAATATTTCATTTCGTGGGTGTATCCTCGTGAGTCAGCGTGTTAAATAATAGCAAAATGCCTAATCACTTAGCTTTTATAACTTTTAACAACTATAACAGAGATTTACTATAAAAGGAGAGAAGTCGTATTCAGGAACTAAGACACGAGCAGCTAAGGGAGTTTTGCTCGACTATTACTGATTCTTACATGTGTGTAAGCCAGTAAGATAACGCAAGAGCAATTACCGATCCCATTAGGTTACAAACCTCGTGCCACAAATAAATCCCTTAGATTGAACACATTTAAATCCACAAAGATTCATCCTAGATACTGCATTACAAACCATTTTGCTGTTAAGTACTTTAGTTAATACGTACTTAAACAACAAAACGATTTATATCAATGCGCTTACTTGTAGGGAAATTAAACTCATTAAATTGTTTAAATAGCGCACAAATTACTATTTATTTTATTGCCAGTACTTTGCAAATAATAAAGGGTAGCTTTGCTTTAAAAACTTAGGTTTGTCTTTAAAACGTTTGCCTTTGGGTTCATCGCTGCCTGATGGAATAAACGGTAATTCGTCTTCGCTGCGTTCTTCAAATAATAAACCGGCTATTAAATCATACTCATCAATATACGGGTAAGGCTGCTCATTTAAGTAATAAACAGGTGTACACTGCGCTAACGAATCAGCATTTTCTAAAGCGTTTTCGAAAACTGTTTTACCACGCGAAATTAACCAACATCTAAACTCACTAAAACCGTAATCGTCGTTACATCCAGCCATCACAAAAGCGGCACCAAATAAATCCCAGGTAAAACACTTGCGCATATGTATGCCAAAATGCTTATCAAAATCAATAAGGTGTTGATCGCTTAAATCATTAAGTTTAGTTTTTAGGTTATCGCTCACACTTTGCGGATCGAGCCCTAAATCAGGCGTTGTTACTAATTCCCAAAAAGCCTGTTCTGTTAACGCTGCCATTATAAAATCTCTTTTACTCGGCCAACTTGACCATCTTCTAAACGTACTTTAATGCCGTGTGGGTGGTTTGGTGATTTTGTTAAAAGGCGCTCAACCACACCCTCTGTTAATGTGCCGCTGCGTTGATCTTCTTTTAATACAATATTTACTGTGGTACCTGGTGAAATTTGCGAACGCGAAGGAACAGCCATAATTTAAACCCTAAAAATAATTTATCTAATTATAACGTCCATGTGGTGTCATACCAACTAAACCGCTGTTAATTGGCTAAAAATGAGATGTGTGCTGGTTTTGCGTTCAACTTAATAGCTGCTAGCTGGCTAAGTATAATCTGCGTTAACTCATCAAGTTGCGGTTTTGCATCTTCACGGGCTACCTCATCAATAAAGTAACATTGTACTTTTAACGTATTGGCCTCATTATTTAAATCAATGGTATGCGTTAGATAATCAAAACCAATTACGCTTTCTTTTATTGCTTCGCATGCATTAGTAAGTGCTAGTCTAATGTGCTTATCGCGCTGCTTTTGAGTTTTAGTCATAATATAAAGGTTACTTATTTAGTTTCTGCTTGTTGCTGTTTTTTAAACTCTTCGTAGTTAGAGTCTTGTTTATCTAGGCATTCGTAATATTCTTTGTCAGCTTTATAGTTACACTCATCAAGGCGCGCCGATTGAACTTCATGAAAACGCGCATCAGAGCTACAACCTGCTAAAACACATAATCCAACAATAAGTAATGCGCTACTTTTTAGTTTATTGATAAACATTAAATTTCCTTACACTTTCTATATCGAAAAAGCGTTAAATTATTACAGTATTATTGTATATTAGCGCCATAAAATCTTAATCTCCAAAGGATCTATTTCTATGATGTCGCAGTTACAAAAGTTGTTTCAGCGTATAGACAAAAGCAAGATATTTCAATCATTTGTTATAGCTGTAATTATTGTTTCTGCCCTGACAGTAGGTGCGCACACTTACTCACTACATCCTACCGTAGAGCTTGCTCTAAATTGGATGGACGTTGGCATTACCGCATTCTTTTTAATTGAACTAGTAATCCGCTTTATTGCAAGTAAAGGCATAAAACATTTTTTTTCTAAAGGATGGAACATATTCGACACCATCATAGTATTGGGCAGTTTATATCCTGCTGCTGGCTCTACTATGTTAATTGCTCGATTACTTCGCATATTTAGAGTACTGCGATTGGTATCGATGATCCCAGAGCTGCGCTTATTAGTTAATTCATTGCTTAAAGCCATTCCACAAATGGGTTATATAGCCCTATTAATGTTTGTTATTTTTTATATATACGCTGCAATGGGCAGCATGATGTTTGCTGAAATAAACCCCGTACTTTGGCAAGATGTTTCAATCTCCATGCTTACTCTGTTTAGGGTGGCAACATTTGAAGATTGGACCGACATAATGTATGAAACAATGGCGGTGTACGAACTAAGCTGGATTTATTACCTTACGTTTATATTTTTAACCGCATTTGTATTTTTAAATATGATGGTAGGTGCCATTTTAGAAGTAATGAGTGAAGAGCACCGCAAAGCGCGAGAAGAGCTCGCAGACGACAGCTCATTACCTGCAACGCAAGGGCAAGTAAACGAACTACAATCCCAAATTGCTGAGCTTAAAGAGCTATTGAGTAACCGCAAAAACTAATCTGAGAAAAGTACTAAAGCACCCACTTAAAGTTTAAAAAGTGGGTGCAGCTTAAGTATTTAACTAAAACGAACATTACCAAAGAGCTTTAATTCTCCTCGTTATCAGATTTTTCATCCGTATCTTCAAAAGAAATAACGTTATCTACTTTCATTTTAAACGCATCAAAAAATGCGTTTTCTAATACCGAAATCACAGCTTGAAAAGTCGAAACATCCGTATTATCTAATTGCCCCTCTATAGGGATACGTGCAGCAACAAGTTTAGACTCATCGTTTTCGAGTATAGAGCCCAGTAAATCAACACTGCCTTCAAATATGGCCGTAAATATTCCATCGTCATCTTTTTCTATATCTTCGCGCCACGAGAACACACTCAAGTTTTGAACGCCCGCTTTTACATAACCATTTAAGTTATTGTCTTTAGCCACCAATTCCATAGCGCCATCAATGCCACCCGCTTCAATATCAAAAGGCGTGTATACCTTAAATACAGTATCGAGGTTTTTAACAGAGAAACGCTGTACCTCTGCGTTAAAATCAAAATTGGCTTGTTTGCTAAAGGGATCTAATTTGCCATCAAACTTTAATGCGGCCTCCCCCATTAATGCACCTTCTACGCTTAGAGTAGTCACTAGTGTTTTTGATAGGTTTTGCGCGTTGGTTATATTTTCAATTCGAGCGTTGATATTTGATATAAAAGTGGGTTTTTCACCACTATTCGTTGAGTTAACTAAAGTTAACTTGCCTTGCTCAATTGTTAAGGTATCAATAGAAAACAGTACTAAATTATTGGCGAGACCTACCCAAGTAGTTTCGTCTTTTACTTGTTGATTTTGCTCAGAAGCATTGGGGTCTTTATCATAAATAACTATTTTAGGACGCGTAAACGCCATGTTTGTTACTAAATTCCCTTTTAAAAGGGCTGACCACGCAAGTGAAAAATCGAGAGTTTGAATACTCAGCAAAGGCTTAGGAGCTGAAGTTGCATCAACAGCATAAATTTCAACGTCGTCAATTGCGTAGGCACCGCGATATAAAAACAAATCTACGTCACCAACATGCCCAGTAACACCTTGTGTGTGTTTTAGCTGATAATTTACGTAGTGCTGAACTACATAAGGCGCGGCTATTCGCGTTAGTATAAGTAACACAACCAGCGCTATTACACCTTTAAGGTATTTGTCGTGAAATATTTTGGATGAAAAATGCATTGTAATTTCCTTTACTAAAAACGGGGGCCTTTTGACCTTTCAGGGTTAAATTTTTCTATATAAAGGGCTGCGTATGTTTAATATTTATTTTTATAAAGCACTTATGAAGATAGCCACACAACATAAACTCTGCTTTACCTAAAACCTAAACGTACAGCTACAAATTTAACCTAGAAGAATAAATAAGCCCTAGCTGAATTCTTTAATTAAGCAAATAAATAAACGTGTAAAAATTACTAATAATTGTAATTTAAATACCTGTTAGGAATAAAATTATAAACAAAGCAAAGCCATATAAGCTTAAAGCTCTAAACAACAGTTATTACAGCAAGGGATATACCACTATTCAAATACATAACTTAAGAAATGATTGCATACATATCTATTTACAATTTAGCTAACTAATAACCGGCGTTAGGTCGAATAAACCGCTTTCATCTACTAAAGTAAAATTAACGCAAACAAGAATAAAAATACATGAATCCTATTTTTTATATATTAGTTACCCTCTTTTTCACCAGTATTATTTGGTCTGTCATATTTTTAATGTCGTGGTATACGTTAGGTAAAAAGCAATATGCCATGCTTTGGACAATCGCATTTGCATTCTCTGCATGCCAATGGGCAACAATGTTGGCAGAACCATTATTTAACTCAAACACATTATATTGGATGTTAGGAAGTAGCTTCTCTGTAGGTTCAGTACTGCTAGGTACGTGGGGGCATTGCATTAGGGTAAACTCGGGTATAAAAATTCGCTATTTAATTATCTCAGCAATAGTTACTCTTGCTGCTGTCTATTATTTTACAGCTATATATGTGCATGTTGGCTTATTTATGTCCTTGTATGTGTATTATGATGTGATTTTACTTGTACTCAATGCAGTTATTATTTTCAGGCATAAACAAAAATCACTTCCTGCCGAAATAGGCGCTAGTATTACTTATACGCTATGTGGATTACTTTTATTTGTTGCAGCAAGCATAGCGTTACTGCAAGGCAGCCAAGTAAATGAAGAATATATAGCGCTGTATACATTAATTAATTTTATTACTGTCCCTACTGCACATGTAGGCATGGCCGTATTCATAATATTTATGATGGCATCAGATTTAGCTGAAAAAATGAACAATCTTGCAATGAGCGACGAACTTACAGGCTGCTTAAATAGGCGTGGATTCTATAATAAAAGCCAAGAGCAACTAAAAGATAAACTTAATAATTATAACTACGTCAGCTTAATTTATTGGGATATAGATAAATTTAAAAAAATAAACGATGAATTTGGACATGCAGGTGGTGATTTAGTTTTAGTTGAAGCTGCAAAAATAATGCAAAACTGCATAAGCCCATGTGATTTATTTGGCCGCATTGGCGGCGAAGAATTTGCTTTATTAATAGCAAGAAACGACGAATCGTCAGCTAAAGATCTTCCCGAAAAACTAAGAAGTGCACTGGCCAGTTACCCAATTCATTTTAACGATAAAGTAATTAATGTAACGGCAAGTTTTGGCGTAATAAATATTAAATGTAATAAAACGACAATTGAGAGTGCAATAAATGAAGCAGATAAAGCACTCTACCATGCCAAGAATGAAGGGCGTAATCAGGTGGCTCATGTGAATACATTAAGTTAATAAAAGTTCATTATTACTAGGGGTATTGACCTTTAGCGACTGATTTTTCAGTAGCAGGATTATGTACAAAGCATGATGGAAACGCTAAGCAAAACGCACGGCACTGTTGGATCATCCCTACATAAACAAACTTTGTGAAAAAGTCAGCGCTCTAACTAATAAGTTTAAGCGCGTCGGCAAATCTAACTGGTTTACTGAATATGAAACCTTGATACTTATCAATTTCTAAGCTTTGTAATAACGTTAACTGAGCGGAGTTTTCTACGCCCTCCGCTATTACTTGGCAACCAATCATATGCGACATGTTAGTTACCGCAGAAACAATACTTTTATCTTTTGAGCACTCACAAATATTATCAATATAAGATTTGTCTATTTTAATGTAATCAACTGATAGCTCTTTTAAAACCGATATAGAAGAAAACCCAGTACCAAAGTCATCAATAGAGATACGTACACCGGTATTTTTTATGGCCGTAATCACTTTTGACAAATACGGTAAATTTTTAATCATGACTGTTTCTGTTATTTCTAAATGCACATTGTATGGTTTAACTGCGTATCTATTTAAAAGCGCAACTAAAAAATCTAAAAAATTATGGTTTTCTAGTTGCAAGACAGACACATTAATCGACAATCCAATCTTACTATTCACCGCATTTAACTTACTTAAACTCGCAATGGCTTGCTCTAGTACAAACTCACCTAATATATTAATTTTTCCATATCGCTCTGCAATATCTATAAATTCTGAAGGGGGGATAAATTCATCATTAAATTGCCAACGAAGTAATACTTCAAACGTGGTTATTTCATTTGTGCTTATATCAACAATGGGTTGATAACAAAGATGAAAGTCACCTTTTTCTACGCACTCTTTAATTGAGCTACGAAGTACTTCTTCTCTTTTAAGCGATTCATGCATTCGCTCGTCAAATACCGATATTTCGTTACGGCTTTTCTTACCTTCATACATAGCAACATCAGCGTATTTAATCGCGTCTTCAAGATTAAAATTTTCACGCGTAAAATAAAGCCCAACCTTAAAAGAAGGGTTTACTTGATAGCTATCCATACTCACTGTTTTTGTTAAGGTTTTAACTAATCTAAAAACACAGTCAAAAAGTTCGTCTTCGGTGTTATTACGGGAATAAAAAATAAACTCATCCCCACCCCATCTACACGCAATAAAGTCGCCTTGGGTTTGTGTTTCAACTAATCGTTTACCTGTTTGGGCCAGCACAAAATCCCCAAAATCGTGACCGTATTTATCGTTGATGATTTTAAAATCATCCATATCTAAAA
Organism: Pseudoalteromonas sp. SG45-2; assembly: GCF_014164115.1. NCBI lineage: Bacteria > Pseudomonadati > Pseudomonadota > Gammaproteobacteria > Alteromonadales > Pseudoalteromonadaceae > Pseudoalteromonas > Pseudoalteromonas sp. SG45-2. The sequence goes on along the minus strand of NZ_JACJEO010000024.1, from coordinate 62,537 downwards.
ATAAAACGGCTTTAATATCATCATTGTGATTGGCTAAATCAAGTTCAACATTAGAAACAAAACTACCACGGTTAAATAACTTAGTGAGGTTATCTTTTTGCTCTAAAAGGATTATTTGCTCGGTGCGAAGTTGCACTTCATTTTCTAAGTTTTCAATAAATTGATCTAACTTAAGTTCGTTATTAATTGATGACTTTACATCTTTTGCACTACGTGAAGCCGTTATAAAACACAAAATAAACCATAAAACGAGCCCTAAAATACCTAGTACATTCTCATCTTCAATAGGCTGTAAAAGTAATAAAATACTAAAAGGAACCAATAAACAGGTTATATACGACAATGAAGAGCGAATATCGGATGCTAAAACATTTACACCGCCACCAGCAAGGGAGCTAAAAACAACGAGTGATATAAACTTCTCCTGCATTTGCATTTTTTCATAAAACAAAATAGGAAAAGCAGCCCATGTTAAAGCCGTTAATAATAAACCTATAAAATACAGGTGATATTTAAAAGCATGGGTGTTGTTAACAAATACATGGCTCGCTATTCGAAGTAATGAAATAAATGATAACGTAAAAAGCCAGTAAAGTTTTTCTTGCGAGGCGCTGTGGTTAATACTACTAAAAATAAGAAAACAAGAAACAACCGTGTTTATAGCAATTGCAGAACTAAAATAGGAGCTAACAAATGCTAATCGCTTATTGGCAAAGTTATTTATGTGAGAGGTCATTAATGTTACTTGAATAGGCTGTTGCACAATGTAAACAGTTTACTTAAGTTCAATAATAAACAACAGTGAACATTCATAAAAAAGTATTATTTGAGCCTCTTAAGCGGTTTTATAAGCCATTAAACTAAAAAGGGCTGGCAAATTGCCAACCCCTTTTTGTTAATGTTGATTACTTATCACTCACCATCAACAATTATGCGTAGCATACGACGAAGTGGCTCTGCCGCGCCCCATAAAAGCTGATCGCCTACTGTAAATGCGCTAATGTATTTTGGTCCCATCGCTAATTTACGAATACGGCCAACAGGAATGCTTAAAGTGCCCGTTACTTTAACCGGTGTTAAATCTGTGGCACTAATTTCACGCTCGTTTGGAATTACCTTAACCCACTCATTATGAGACGCTAAAATTTCTTCAATTTTTTCTACGCTAATATCTTCACGTAATTTAATGGTCATCGCTTGCGAATGACAACGCATAGCGCCAATACGAACACATAAACCATCAATTGGCACTGGTTGCTTAGAAGAGCCTAAAATTTTGTTGGCTTCTACTTGCGCTTTCCACTCTTCTTTAGACTGACCGCTTGGCATTGGTACGTCAATCCACGGGATTAAACTGCCCGCTAATGGCACACCAAATTGGTCTTGTGGTAAGTCTTTTGACGCCATTGTTTCACTGACTATTTTATCAATTTCTAAAATAGCAGAACTTGGGTTATCTAATTGCTCGGCAACACTTGCATGAATAGCGCCCATTTGTGCAATAAGCTCTTTCATATTTCGCGCACCAGCACCAGAGGCCGCTTGGTAAGTCATTGGGCTTACCCATTCAATTAGGTCTTGCTCAAATAAACCGCCTAATGCAAGTAGCATTAGCGATACTGTACAGTTACCGCCAACAAACGTTTTAACGCCTTGCTCTAAGCCTTGTTCAATAACATCTTTGTTTACGGGATCTAGCACTATTATGCTGTCTTCACTCATACGCAGTGCTGAAGCTGCATCAATCCAGTAACCATCCCAACCCGACTCGCGTAATTTTGGATATACCGCATTGGTGTAGTCACCGCCTTGGCAAGTAACAATAATATCCATTTTAGCAAGTTCGCTAATGTCACTTGCATCTAGCAATGGTTTTGCGTCGCCTGCTATATCAGGGCCTAGTTGACCCGCTTGTGAGGTGGTGAAAAAGGTGGTGTCGATATGGGCAAAATCACTTTGCTGCTGCATACGTTCTAATAACACAGAGCCAACCATGCCACGCCAACCGACTAATCCTACTTTTTTCATTGTTTGTTCCACTGTTTGATTCATAAAAGATGCCTTAATACATTAAAAATTAAATTCATTGCGTGAGATTTAATTTTCATTAACGTCAAAATAACACCACCAGCGCGCTAAAACTAGTGAATAAAGTAGAACTTAAATATTTTTCATAGTCATAAAAAAGCCCTGTATTAAATACAGGGCTAATAGGTAATTAGGTTTTATTATATCCCCCTTCCTTGGGTAGAAAATTAAAACTCGTAGCTAAAGCTTAAACTAAACTCAGTGCCTTCTTCTTGACGCCAAAGTGTTAAGTTTTCTTGTTCAATTTCTTTTTCTTGGCCAAGTATATTTTTAACTTTAAAATTAACTTTAGTATTAAAGTTAGGGAAGTAAGAATAAACTAAATCAAGAGAATGAAATGACTTTTCTTCTGCGTCTTCGTTACCACGCGTACCTGGTACAATTATGCGCGGCCCAAACACGTTATAAACAACTGAAGTAGAATGAAAACCATCAGCAGAGTCATAACCCATTTGTAAGTTTGCTACCCATTCAGAATGACCAACTAAACGACGTTTATTATTAGTAACAATGTTAGAAACAGAGTCAGCTTCCAACGCCTCTTTTAGTTGTTGTTCAAATAATGAATCAACCCCATCAGCATCGTTTATGCCAAGCTCAACACTTGAATCCGATAGAGTAACGTTACCTGATAAAAATATGGCAGATAAATCATTATGAATAAAACTAAAGTCAGTTAAAAAGTCTACCTCAATACCTGTTAGTTCACCCGACTGCGCATTTGCTGTTAGTAATTGCGGAGCAGCTCCACCAACACCCGCTAACTCAACCATTTCAATTGGGTTTTCAATATCTTTATAAAACAAAGCAACTGATAGATTGTTTCCTGAAGGCATGTACCACTCAAACCTAAAGTCAGCATTTTTTAGCTTAGAGCTTTGAAGTGTAGGCGAGCCTCGCACTAAAAACTCTGTTAGTGGGTCAACATAATAAGTTGAGCTTACATCACGCATATCTGGGCGAATCGTCGTTTCACTTAAGTTTAAGCGAAACTGCATTTCTTCATCCATAATATAAGTAATTGCTAAAGAAGGAAAAAAGTTATCTTCTTTTATTGCAACTTCGCTCACTTCTTCAATTGTTCCATCAAAGAAATTAGTATGAGCCTGAAAAGGCACTGATATTTGAGAAAAGTCTTCCCAACGAATACCACCGGTTATACGCCATGTGTTTTCGTAGAAAAAGTCGGCCATAAAATAATAAGCGTCTAACTTATGTGCAGCGCTGTACTTATCACCATCTGCGGTACCATCATCAAAAATACCAGAGCCTGTAATACTTGTATAAAACTCACTATTAGCTAAATTTTCGTCAGAAAAAATTTGGTCTATGTTTGAGCCAAATGTATATTCATCTGTTATACCACGGTGCGTAATACCAAATTGAATATTACTTGCATCACGTTTTTTTTCAGAAAAATCGCCACCCACCTTAAGCTCTAACTCATAGCCATCACCATAAAACGGGATGCCCATATTCCAACCATATGTATCTACGTCATCATGCAAAGTTTGATAATCACGTGTTACGTTTGTTGCAGCAACATCTTGTAACTGTTCTGATTCAAAAACACCATCATTTAAGTTAGTTTGAAAAACAACATCTAACGCACCTGGAGCATCTCTGTTGGCGCGGCTTGTACCTGCATACCAATCAAAAAATAAATTTTCTAATTCAGGAAAATTATGCGTCCCTTTGAGCTGCGTAGAGAACATTTCACGCTCTTCATACATAACGTCAACACGGCGTAACTCAGTAACACCTTCTTCTGACTCGTTAGCATCGAAAAAGTCACGATTACGCACTCTGTCACTCATATCATGCAGAGCTATATTCGTTAGTTCAAATTTATGGTTATTATTAAATTCATAACCTAAATTTAATGTGCCACTCCAACGAACGGTTTGTTCAGTAGATATGCCATCATAAGTTTGTGCAAAACATTTATCTTCGCAGCCCAAACTACCTAAATTTGTACCGCTTTGCTCTTTAACTACTTCCCATTCATTGTCATAGGAAACAGCTGCAAGAACGCCAAAAGTACCTACTTCAGACTCAAACCTATCACCTAGTGCTACTGAAAAATTCATGCCTGGATCAACGTCTTTCTCAGTAGGTCCAACTTGCCAATCTAGAGATTGTAAGAGCGCTTGACGCTGCTCAAGCGAAGTACTGCTGTCACCTTCAAGTCCTGCATCACTTTTAAGCGCTGTAGAAATTAATGAAGGTAAAGCACGTGTACCATCATCGCGCCCCATCCAATCATCATCACCACCACTGTAAAAATAACCGGTGTCACTGTTAGAGGTGTTATATGAAGTACCCAACTGTATTTTAAACAAAAAATCAGAAGGAATAGATTTGGTGCGTATATTTACATTACCACCACCAAAGTGCGCTGGCATATCAGGAGAAAACGATTTCTGCACACTTAAGCTTTCAATAATATCCGATGGAAATAAATCCAGTGGAACAACTGATCGAGTGGGATCTGGGCTTGGCACATACATGCTATTAAGTTGGGTACTTGAATAACGTTCACCCAAACCACGAACATAAATATATTTACCATCGACTAAAGTTAAACCAGTCACACGACGAAGCGCTGAAGCTGCATCGCCATCACCTGTGCGTGATATTTGATCAGCACCCATAATATCAGCAACAAATGCCTGATTTTGACGCTCTTGTAGTACTGCGCCTGCACTACCTTTTAGTCGCTGGCCAACAGCAACTACTTCTTCTATTTCTTGCTCTTCGGCTTCGGCTGCTATAGCTGTGTTTACTGATAGCCCCATAATTGCAGCCATAACTGCGCAATTTAGTTTACATAGAACAAGAGAAGAGGGTTTAAAAGATTTCATTTTTATACTCCGAAACAAAACAAGACATTAGCCGAGCTTTCGCTCGGCTATAATGTGGTTTGGATTAAAGACCTACCTTAACCCAACCTGCTGTCCAGTCTGTTTGTGCATCCATTGCACCAATGTAATCTACTGAATCAAAGTAACTATCTAGGCTTGAAGAATCAAAACCATTACCTAACAGTAATGACTCAGCCGAAGGCATATATCCGTTATCTGCTAAACCAAGGTCTGTGGCTGCTTGCACAGAGTTACCTGTTTGGCCTAAGAACCAAGACTCAACATTACCAGTACCAATTGCTTGCGTACCAAAGTTATTTGCCGTTTCACATGCAACAACTGAGTGAGTAACAGTTAATGTACCATCCTCTGCGCGAGGAGCTGAATCTGAACCTACACGTAAACAATTTGAATAATCTGCCCCACCTGTCACAACCACGTTTTTAAGCATACCCGCAGTGCCTGCACGTAGACGTATACCGTTAACCCCTACATTACCAATAATAGTAACATTAGAAATTGTAGGCATTGTGAGTGGTGTTGCACTTGAATCAAACTCAGAGTTATCCGCCTCAATTGCATTATCACCTGTTGATTCGGCTTGCTTGATAAGTACGTATTGCGCTTTACCCGTCCAACCAAATGACCAATCTAGTGAGTCATCACCAATATTAGTTAAAACAAGGTGACTGATGTTTGCAGTACCACCGAAAAATTCAACACCATCGTCCAGGTTTTCATGAACGTGAATGTAATCAAGCTCTGTTTGACTACCAACACCAGCAAGCGTAATGCCGTTTAACTCATCTCCGTTACCTAGCGTTTTACCTGCTTGTTTAACTGCCACGTATTTTAAAGTACCTGAGTTATCTTCTGGGTCATTACCACCAAATTGGCCAGCATCACCTTCAGCAGACACACCACAGTTTGCAAGCTCATCAGCGGTAGCTTCGCCTTCTTGATCGCCACACGAGTTAGCCGGTGCATTACCTAAAAGCACTAAACCGCCCCATTGACCAATAGTCGTTTCGCCACCAGTAACATCTTCAATAGACGTCATAGTAATTGGCTGAGTTGCACTGCCCACGGCCTCTATTTTAGAACCACGGCGAACAACTAAAAAGTCATCACCCGACTCGCCAATAAGCGTAGTACCAAATTGAACATATAAAGTCGTTTCATCAGCGCGGTCATTACCTACGGCTGTACGGCCTTTTAGAATCCAATGTGCATCGTTAGTTAATGTTACGTCTGAAGTGAATACAACATCAGAAGTTAACTGATAAACTGGCTTGTCTGTGATTTCAGGAAAGCTCGCTGATACATCAGTAGCAAAACCCTGCTCTAAGGCGTTTTGAATATCATCAGGAAAACTTGGTGTTATAGCGACTGTCCAACCATCCATCCAGTTATTATCGCCATCAAACGCACCAATATAATCTGTTTTAGTAAAGAACGAATCAAGGTCTGACGAATCAACACCCGAACCTAATAATGGTGAGCTAGATTTAGGTGTAAAGCCATCGGTTGCTAAACTAAGGCCAGCAGCAGTCAGCGTTTGGTTACCTGTTTGGCCTTCAAACCAAGATTGAACGTTACCACCACCAATTGCTTCACTACCAAAGTTATTATCTTCACTACATGCCACTACTGAGTTTTCAATAGAAAGCTCACCAGATTCTGCATTTGCTACAGAGTCAGAACCCACACGTAAACAGTTTGAGTAACCTTCAGGTCCTGTAATTACTACATTACGTAGAACGCCCGCTGTACCTGCACGTAAACGAACACCGTTAGTACCATCAGCACCTACAATTGTTACGTTAGAAATTAGTGGCTTTGTTAAAGGTGTAGCATTTGAATCAAATTCTGAGTTGTCCGCTTCAATAGCGTTATCACCACCAACAGCACTTTGTTGAATATAAATATTTTGCGCACGACCTGTCCAACCAAACGACCAATCAAAGGCATCATCACCAATATCAGTAAGTACTATGTTACGAACATTTACAGTACCACCAAAAAACTCAACGCCATCATCAAGATTTTGATGAACTTGGATATATTCTACTTTTGTTGCAGAGCCTACACCCGCAAACGAAATACCATTAAGCTCATCGCCGTTACCAAGAGTTTTACCTGCGTGCTTAACAACAATATAACGAAGAACACCTGAGTTATCATCGCTAATATCGCCACCAAATTGCCCTGCATCACCTTCTGCAGATACACCACAGTTAGCAAGTTCTTCAGCCGTCGTTTCGCCAGTTTGATCGCCACACGAGTTAGCAGGAGCATTACCTAAAAGTACTAAACCGCCCCATTGACCAATTGTTGTTTCAGCGCCTGTTACATCTTCAATAGATGTCATTGTAATAGGTGCAGTTGCATTACCATTTGCGTTAATTTGCGAACCACGACGAACAACTAAAAAGTCATCACCTGATTCACCAATTAATGTCGTGCCGGCTTGAACATAAAGTGTTGTAGCGTCTGCACGGTCATTACCTACTGCTGTACGGCCATTTAAAATCCAATGTGCGTCATTTGTAAGTGTTACATCCGCTGTAAACGTTGTATCTTCAGCTAAGCGATATACTGGCTTATCTGTAATTTCCGGAAATTCGCTAGAAACATCTGATGCTAAGCCTTGTGCAAGTGCATTATCAATATCAGTAGGGAAGCCACCATTAATACCAACAGTCCAACCTTCCATCCAATTAGTTGAGCCATCAAATGCTCCAACTTGCGTATTTGCAATAAGCGGCGAGCCAGCAAGAGGTGTATAACCGTTGTCATCTAGCATTAAATCAGCTGGGGTAAGTGTTTGGTTAGCGTCTTGGCCTTCAAACCAAGATTGTACATCGCCACCGTTAATAACTTCGCTGCCAAAGTTATTCGCTGCAGTTTGACAAGCAACTATAGAGTTTGTAATCGTTAGTGTGCCATCCTCTGCACGAGGTACTGAATCCGAGCCTACACGTAAGCAGTTTTCATAAGTAGCTGGGCCCGTTACAAATACATTTTTAAGAACCCCAGCAGTACCCGCACGTAAACGAATGCCGTTATTGCCCTCAGCACCCACAATTGTAACGTTTGAAATAGTAGGTAGTGTTAATGGTGTTGCACTTGAATCAAATTCAGAGTTATCAGCTTCGATAGCGTTATCGCCTACGTTAGCCGCTTGCTGAATATAAACGTTTGTGGCTGAGCCCGTCCAACCAAAAGACCAATCTAGCGAATCGTCACCAATATTTGTAAGTACAACATTGCTTACATTAACTGTGCCACCAAAGAACTCTATACCATCATCAAGATTTTCATGTACTTGAATATAATCAACCGTAGTTGCAGAGCCAACACCGGCAAACGTTATACCATTTAACTCATCACCATTACCTAACGTTTTACCGGCTTGCTTAACAAGTACATACTTTAAAGTACCTGAATTATCATCACTGATATCGCCACCAAACTGACCTGCATCACCTTCAGCCGACACACCACAATTAGCAAGTTCATCAGCTGTTGCTTCACCTTCTTGGTCGCCGCAAGAATTTGCTGGCGCGTTACCTAATAATACTAAACCGCCCCACTGACCAATCGTTGTTTCTTGAGCTGTAACATCTTGAATTGAGGTCATTGTAATGGGCTGACTTACAGTCCCTACCGATTCAATTTGTGAACCGCGACGAACAACTAGGAAGTCATCTCCTGTTTCGCCAATAATCGTTGTACCTTGCTGAATATAAAGCTTGGCGTTATCTGCGCGATCATTACCAACCGCAGTACGGCCATTTAAGATCCAGTGTGCGTCGTTTGTTAACGATACATCAGTAGTGAACACGGTATCTGCAGCTAAGCGATATACGGGCTTATCTGTAATAGATGTAAACTCACTAGAAACATCAGTTGCTAAACCTTGAGTTAGTGCATTATCAATATCAGTAGGAAAGCCAGTGGTAGCATTTTGTGAATCATCACGTGATGACGTTTCACCACTTGTATCGTCACCGCCTTCAATAACGTTAGTTACTGTATCACCTTCATTAATAGTTGTGTCGCCTTCAGATACTACTAAGTCTCCACCACAACCAGCTAAAGATACTGCAGTTGCAATCAAACTTACTTTGAATAAGTCAGATAATTTCATTGTTCACTCCGTTAAAGTATTTAATTATTTTTTAGGTGCTCAAATAAACTCAAGTCACCATAAAACACTTAAATAATGCTTTAAGGTCACTTGAGTTTAGCTGCGGTTACAATACGGGAGACTTATGACAAAGTAGTTACAGTTTAATAACCATAAGATGACAAAAGTAACTTATTTAAAATCAAACAATTGGATGCTTTTAGAGACGATGAAAACCGCCCTGAGGCGGTTTTAGTGTTGCGATTATGAACTGGTTTTACACGCGTTACTTGTTAATTAGTAAAGCGCTTTAAAATTTACAGTAAAGCTGTTCTAAGTGTTTCTGCATGCACTTTTTCGCGCTTTACATATTTGATCCACTGCTGTGCTAAACGCTGAGATTTTTTATGTTTTTCTGCCTGCTCAAACGCTAAAATTGATGCATCAAAATTTTGCATGTTGTACTGCGCCATACCCAGTGCAACAAATGCATTTGATTCAAAATCAAGACCACCTTTATCAAGTGCTTTACGCGCTGCATCGGCGGCTTCTTCATATTGCTCTGTATTTACAAATACTTCGGCTAAACGTTGATCGTATTTACCGTGCTCAGATATATCAGCAGCTTTTGCAAAGTAGGTAATAGATTTTTCATCTTCTTTAGCTTGGATCATCGCCTCGGCAACAAAAGCGTAGTTTTTTGCTGTTTTTTCAGCAATATCTTTATCAATGGCATCGCTCATCACTTTTGCAGCTTTAAACGCTAAACCATTGTATAAATACACTTGCGCTAATTGGCGTAAATCAGATTTAGAGGTTAAAAATCCTTGCTGGTAAGCGGCTTCAATTACCGCCAACTGTTGTTTTTCCCTACCTGTTTCACCATACATACCCGATAACTGCACCCAATACTCAGGCTTATTATAAAGCTTTACCATGCGCTCAAGCACTTCAACAACTTTGTCAGTTTGATTAAGCGAGTAATACATTGCACGCTGTAGTACTAACCAGTTTTCCTTAGGGATTTTGCCTTCGCTGTCGCTTAAAGCAATCACTTGAGATATGTACTCAAGCCCTTTTTTATAATCTTTTAACTGATAGTATGTTTGAGCCCTTAACAAGTAGTAGCCTTCTGTTTTAGGCTGAGTGTTAATACTGTCCCAATCATCTAAAAAAGAGATAACTTTAGTGTAATCACTATTAGCCATAGCCAGTTGAGCCAAGCTAAATGTAGTGCTTAAACGAAGTGACTCAGGAATGGCTTCCTCAGCTACCACTTTTTCAAACGAGGCAATCGCTTTTGGTAAGTCGTTTTCGTTGTAATAAATAAACCCGTAAAAGTTATGCATCATTGCCACTTCGTACGAGTTCATGCTTGCAGCTCGCTCTTGAATGCTATCAAGCGCTTCAAGTCCACCTTTAACATCACCATCGTCTGCAAGTTTTTGGGCACGAGCAAGCTGGCTATAAACCTTTTCACGTAGTGCTGGTACACGTTTCGTTTTTTGTTCTTGCTCTGCATATGCCGTAGCTACATGTAGCCCTGGAATTAGGCTTAGAGCACTTGGTGTAACAATACTTGTACTGATCGCAGCGGTACAAAATAGTGTTAACTTTAAAAGTTTAGCTGTAGGTAGTAATTTCATAATCGCCTCGCATTTCTGTCCGTTTACTCGTGGTTAATTACTAATTAACCGCTAATTTGGAAAGATATTTTGTTCTGAACACCCGCAACTTCAACGGCTTCACCGTTTACTACGCGCGGTTTATATTTAAATTTAAGGGCTGCATCCATCGCAGCTCTATCAAAAAGTGACTCAGGCTCTGCTTTTACTACTTGTGGGTCGCGTACAGTGCCTTGTTTAGTTACTGTAAATTCAACAATCACGTAGCCTTCTATGCCACGTGATAACGCACGGCGCGGATAAACTGGGGCCACCTTTACAATCGGTAAGTATTCACCATCACTTGTTTCAAGTGCTAACCCGCCGGCTAAATTTACATCCGCATCTACATTGGCACCAAAGTCAAAGTTGTTAGCATTTGCTGTAGCATCACTATTTTGCATTTGCGGTGATTCCATTGGTGGTGGCGGCTCTTTTGGTGTTGGTGGCTTTTGTGGCTTACGCTCTTTTTTTTGTACGGTTTCTTCTTTTTTCAAGCGAACAAAATCAAGTACGTTACCCTTTACCGGATCCGTCATAGCGCCTTCACCGCCAGTGATCAGTGCCTGCATGCCTAAAAACAACATAAAGGTCACTACACCGGCTATCACTAATGCAACTAAATATCGCAACATAACTAGCCCTTAAGACGCATCTTGTGCGGCAATTGATACATCAAATGCGCCCGCCGCGCGCGAGGCATCCATCACCTTTATTAACATTTCGGTAGTGGCTTTTTTATCTGCTTGAATCACAACGCTACCTTGTGGATTTTCTGCTTTTAAACGCTCGATATTGGCTTGTACTGCGCGTACATCAATTTGACGTTTATTAATCCAAATCTCGCCTGTATCAGAAATAGCCACTAAAATATTAGCACGCTCTTTTTTAACAGCTGTTGCGGCTTCTGGGCGGTTTACATCAATACCGGCTTCTTTAACAAAAGAGGCAGTTACAATAAAGAAAATAAGCATGATAAATACAACGTCTAACATTGGGGTCATGTTTATTTCTTCAGCTTCGTCTTCTTGAAATAGGTTTCCTAACGGGGCTCTCATTTTTATTCTCCTAGGATAAGTGGCTTTATATAAGCCGCTTATCAAAATTTTGCTTAATGGTCTAAAACCATGCTGTCTTGTAGTAGTTCTACTTCGCGCTTAGCTTTTCGTTGTAAGTACGTTGAGGCAAATACCCCAGATAACGCACCTACCATGCCTGCCATTGTCGGGATAGTTGCTTTTGATACCCCTGATGCCATTGAGCGCGCACTACCTGTGCCAGTAATTGCCATTACATCAAACACTTCTATCATGCCCGTCACCGTGCCTAACAAACCAAGTAGCGGGCACAAAGCAACCATCACGTTAATTAAAGAAAGATTGGTGTTTAAGCGCATACCAGCTCGCGATATCATCGCTTCGCGTATTTGCTCTGCATTCCAGCTATCTCGTTCTGCACGGTTAATCCAAGTGGCTTTAAGAGCGTGTTTATAGCTTCTAAAACCATTAAAAAAGTAAATAAATCGCTCGAGTATCAATAACCACATCGCGAAGATTAACACCCCGATGACCAAGAGAACTTGGCCACCGGTGTCGAGAAAATCACGGATAGCATTGATTGAATCAATCAATAGCACCATGGTTTATGCTCCCTTCTCGCTTCGCTCTGCAATAATACCGGCGCTCTGCTCTTGAATAGTTAACAAGATATTTTTAGCGCGAGTATTAAGTAAGGTGTATAAAAATACCGTTGGTATGGCGACCACTAAGCCCAATACCGTTGTTACTAGTGCTTGAGAAATACCACCCGCCATAAGCTTAGGATCCCCAGTACCAAATAAGGTGATTGCTTGGAATGTATTGATCATGCCGGTTACCGTACCTAATAAACCTAGTAGCGGCGCAACAACAGAGATGATTTTGATAAGTGTTAAATTACGCGTCACTTTTGGCATTTCACGTAAAATAGCTTCACTTAATTTAAGCTCAAGTGTGTCGTGTGAAACACTTGGAAATTGATCTTTTACTTTCATTACGCGTCCAAGCGGATTGTCATCACGTGCAACTGTATCTTTAAGCTGGCGACGAATTTTACCGCCCATGATTAATAACGAGAAAAAACGCTCAAGTGATATAAGAAGTGCAATAACACCCACGCCTAAAATCACATAACCCACTGTGCCACCTTGATGAACACGTTCTTGTGTATCAGGTGCTTGTACTAATAAACCAAGAATAGAGCCGCCTGTTGGGTCAAGTGCAAATTGCACCACGCCACTTTTAGTGCTTTGTAGCTCTTCTGCTGTTGCAGTAAAGCGCGATACAGGTTGACGTGTTAATTCACTCAAAGAATTAGTCGAGGAATTAAACTCTAAATACTTACCGTTTGATATAAGGTTGAATGCGCCCACTCGCACAACTTCTTGCTGTGCTTTAGTACCGCCTTCAACAATAACACTTGCGTTAAAACGACTTACTTTACCTTGCTCGGTCATTTCGCGTTGTAATTCAAACCATACTTTTTCAATATCTTCTATTGAAGCAAGTTTTGAAGTTGAACCCATCTTTTGAGCAAGGTCATCCATAAACGTACTGCGTCCATCAATCTGAGCAGATACTATTGATGTCGCAAACTTATTACTAGAATCCCCTGCAACTTGTTGAAGAACGCCAAACAACTCTTTAAGCGAACCCATGCGTTTAGAAAGCGTGTCTGTTAAGTTAGCAAGTTTTACTTCGTTTTCTTCAAATTGCGTTTCTAGACGTTCAGATTCCACCAGCATTTGATTGCGCTTTGCTTGGGTATTTTTAAGTGTTTGTACTTGCTCGTTTTGGCGAGCAGCAAACTCTTGTTCACGTTGTTTATTTTGCTCGCTTTGAGCTGATTTACCATTTTCGAGCGTTTTAAGTAATGAATCTAAGTTCATTGGCTCTGCCGCTATACTTGCACCAGTAATGCTTAGGCTTGCAGCAAAAAGAGCTATTTTTGTCATTTGAGTAAACAATTTCATTTTCAACCTCTTATTCTGCTGCATGTACTGGCAGAGTTAACATATCTGGGGCAAGTTGTTTACGCGCAATGCGTAAACCTTTATTAATTTGGCTTATTGTAGAGTCTGGTAATGCTTCAAATGATTTTGTATCTGCATTCCAGCTACCTGCTTTTTTGCCATCGCGTGTTAGGTAAATAAGCTCTAAACGGCCAATGCGTAAAAAATCAACTTCACGCTCTTTGTCATCCACATTTAAAAGTGCGGTATAAGCTTCAATAGTGCGCCCGTAGTCAACTTCTACTTGATACGCTTCAAGTACACGGCGGAATTTTTCACTTGAGTTAATATCAGCACGATTCATCATTTCTTTTAAAGACGTAACGCGCTTAGTGCGCTCATCAGCTAAAAATGGAATATCTAAAGATACAAACTGCTCAAGACCTTCAATCATTCTAAGCATTAGCGGAGTAATTTGACGTTCAATAATAGAAACCTGATCCATTGACAGGTTTAAAGATTCCATCTCTTCTATTTGATTATTTAATTGTTTAGTTAGCTGGGCGTTGTATACAGCTAAACCATCAATCTCTTTATTGAGGGTTTTAAATTGCTGTAAACGTCCTTGCATTGAATCTGCAATCTTGTCTATTTTTGTTTGTGATTGCGCAGCTGATTTATTAATTTCACTGCTTTTATCAATAACCTTATCTAAATCGTTTGCGTGTACTGCTGCACTTGCGGCCACAATACCAGCTAAGATTAATGGTTTAACGCCTTTCATCGCATACACCTTTACTCGTTAGTTAGCGGATTTGCTAGTTTGTTTTTTTAGGTCATAAACTTTGTTATATAAATAATTTATGACTTAATAATTCAATGAGCAGGAGTTTATAGATGAAACATGACAAGGATGTTGCGCAAAAAAGTCGCTTTTATGACAATGGTAACAATTAAGACTTACAAGGAGGTTTTAACGCGAATAAGGGTACTTGCTGGCCAAATACCCCCTATTAAGAAGATGCAAGAAGGTGGTTAATCCAAAATTGAATTAATTTGATTAAGGGAATAGTGCCAATCGGTATAATTAATTTCTATAGGGTAAGCTTTATTATCTTTAATAAGCACTAGTGAGGGAAAACCTTGAATTGGTAAAGTGCGAACAAAGGATAACTCAGCTTTAAATTCATCATTAAGCTCGCTTGACGCTAGCTGCGCCGAAAACTCATCTTTATTTAAGCCAATTTTTTCAGCCAAACTAATTAATGTACTTTCATCAGACGGGTTTTGTGCGTTTAGGTAATAAGCGTGTTGGATAGCAGCCACCATTTGAGCTTCTTTACCCGCTTTACGCGCTATAAGTGCAGCTCTGCATGCGGGATACGTTGAACGCCTTGGCTGGCAATTGCGCCAAAAGTTATAATTAAATTGCGTACCTAGCTGAGCTGAAATTTTATACCAAGTGCCCTCAAGCATCTCTTTCATATTTTGTGGCATTGGGTCTTGGCTATCGGGAGCAAGACCACCTACTTTATATTCTATTGCCACTTTACCAGCAAGCTCTGATTTTAGCTTAAGCCAGGTTGGTGAGTAACCCCAACACCAACTACACATTGGATCATGAACATATATTAACTTACTTTGAGACATATTAATCCTTCAACTAGTTTGAGACGACACTATTACGACCAGCAGCCTTTGCACTATAAAGAGCTTCATCAGCTTGCTTTAATGAATCATCATAATCAGTTACTTTATTTACTTGGGAAATACCAATGCTACAGGTGATTGAAATACGCTGCTTGTCATCAGTAAATATAACATGCCCTGCCACGGCTTCTCGAAATTTGTTCGCAATTACAGAGGCTGCAGAGGCTGTGAGCTGCGGTAAAATAACAACAAATTCCTCACCGCCATAACGGGCCTTTAACGCAGTTGCCAAAAATTGAGACTCAAGAAGTTTGGTAAATTCTATCAATACCGTATCACCAAAATCGTGGCCATGCGTATCGTTTAAAGATTTAAAATTATCTAAATCAATTAACAAAATTGAAAAAGGTAAGTACTGCTCTGGGCGTGTTTGAGCAAGCTTTAAAAAATGAGAGGTAATAAAACGCCTATTTGCTATGCCAGTAAGGGGGTCAGTATAAGCATCTTGTTTTTGCTCTAGCGTAATATCGGCAATAGCCATGTGGCTTTTATGCCTAAAATACTCACCAATAAATGAGAATAAAAACACCATAGAAAAGGACGCTATAAAACGTGTTTTTTCTACGTTGCCATAGCTAACTTGACCAAAGTCAGGGCCGTATAAAATAACAATACAAGAAAACAGTAAGGTACAGCCTAACCAAGCACCTAATCTAACCCCTAAAGATGCAAACGTTACGACAGGATAAAACATTAGCCAATATAGCGCGGTATTATCTTTACCGCCGGTATAAACAAGTGCAACAAACATCATGCACACAATGCTCATACTTATTAATGCCACAACTTGCAGATTACCCGTTTTTATAAAATAGATAGAACAGCTTATATTTGTAATGTTAACGATAATTAATGAAGCGGTCAGTAGTGGCGAATAAAGCTTATAATTAAAAAACACTAATACTGCGATCAACACAATTGAAATCCCAATCATGGTAAATAAGGAAAACGCTTTGCGTTGCATGTCTGAGCTATAAACACTGTCGATATTTATCAGACTGAGCCAATTTGGTTTATTCACATTTTTTTTAGTCATTAATTTTATACTTTAAACTTTTGAACCATATCTTCTAAAGCACTAAACTGTTGTTTTAGTTTGGTACATTCGTCAAGCGTGTCATTTAAGTTGGCCTTGCCTTGTATACAAAGCGAATTAATTGTTTGAATATCTGTATCTAATAACTTAACAACTTGGTTTTGCTCATCTGTTGCAGTGGCCACAGAGTGATTTGCATCGTTAATTTGTTGAATCGCTTGTATAACATGGCTCATTAAATTGCCAACAGCATCGGCTTGTTGCACGCTTTGTTCACTGCCTTCAAGGCTTGTTTTCATAAGCTCTACCGCAAGGTTTGAGCCTTTTTGCAACTGACTAACCGTGTCTTCAATCTCTTGCGTTGACTGTTGAGTGCGGTGCGCTAATTGGCGAACTTCATCTGCTACAACGGCAAAACCGCGTCCCGCCTCTCCTGCTCTAGCGGCCTCAATTGCGGCATTAAGTGCCAATAAATTAGTCTGCTCGCTTACACCTTTAATAACTTCAAGCACTTGGCCAATACTGGCTGTATGCGTATTTAAACTGTTTATAGTTTGCTGAGCTTTTTCCATATTACCCGAGAGCTGGTGGATAGTTGCAACACTGTGGCTTAATGCTTCTTGGTTTTGTGTTGAATGTTCATCTGCATTTTTAGCAAGCTGCGATGCACTCTCTGCATTACTTGAGATATCCATTGATGTGGCAGAAAACTGGTTAATAGCCGCTGCAACAATATCGGTTCGTTTACTTTGATCATCATACATAGACAGCGAAGAATGTGTTTGTGATACCAAGCTCTCAATAGCTGTATCTAATTGCTTTGTAGACTCTTTTACTTGCTCTATTGAATGCTGAATTTTTTCGATGAAAATATTAAATGAATAGCTTAAATCGCCAAATTCATCGTCGTTTTCAACGGTTAAACGCCTTGTTAAATCGCCCTCACCTTGTGCTATATCTTTAATAGCATCGTTTAAACGATTCATTGGCTGCATTAAATAGCGTAATAAAAGCTGCATCATAATTATAATAGTGATAATTCCTATCACCATAAAAACAGCTGCGGTTTGGCCAAAATTAGAGACACTGGCATACGCTTTATCTTTGTCTATAACAACACCTAGGTACCAATCTACGTTTTCAATACCACTAATTTTTGTAAACGAAATAAGCTTAGACTCTCCGTTTATCTCGTACTGGGTAAACTCACTTTGTAAAGGTGTATTGGTTCCAAAGATGTCTGATGTATTTTTTAAGTTTAACTGAGCATTTGGATGGCTTAACACTTGGCCTTTATTATCGAGTAAAAAACCATAACCGAGTCCTAAAAAGTCAATATCGTTGATAATTTTTGTCACGGTCTGCATATCAATATCGGCACCTGCAACGCCGCTAAACTGGCCATTTTGGAGTATGGGTACTACCGCTGAAATTGTAAGCTCGTTAGTAGTCACATCAATATAAGGAGTTGTAAAAGCGGTATTTGATTTGTTTTCGACTAATTTATACCAAGGGCGAGAAGTCGCATCAAAATCTGCAGGTAAAACGACTGATTGATCGTTTAATATAAACGTGCCGCTGGATTTACCTATATACGTATTTTTAAAGCTTCCAGCAAGCTCTGCTGTATTTAATTGTGAAAGGGTGAGTGCTTTAGAATCATTCGCTTTATGGGTTTTAGCAATTGATATAACAATCGCCAACTTTGCATTTAACCAACTCGCTATATTTTGTGAAACAGATTCGGAATTTTGTTGCAATACCAAACTTAACTGCTGCTCGGTTTGCTTGCGCATCGCAATGTAGTTATTAAAAGTAAATAACCCTAGCACCAAAACCAAAATTAAGGAGGCTGCAATAGTCACTTTGGAAGTAAATTTCAACGAGTTAAGCATATACATCCTTTTTATTATTTATCATTATTAGCCTTACTGTTTTAGCAAAAATTTAGCTAAATGTCTTAGTAAAAGAGACTTACAGTTAGGTTATTGATGAAAAATAAGAATAAAGGATTGTAAAAAAAAGGCTTTTGTGGATAACTGGCTAATATTAAATTAATTAATGACTAGATTTATAGCTTGTGGAACGTTCCCATTAAATGTAACTTTATAAGTGACTGAATACGTATTCAGTCACTCTTGTATAGTCTGTTATTTCCACTTATTTGCTAAGCGAACAACATTTAAACCGTACCATGCAATAAATACATAACATAACATTGGAACAAAAAAGCTTTGCTGTATATTTACTGTATCAGCTATAAACCCTTGCAGTAATGGTACAAGTGCACCACCAACAATTGCTAAACATAACCAGCCAGAACCTTTGCTCGTCAATGATCCTAGTCGCTCGATTGCAACTGAAAATATAGTCGGGAACATAATTGAGTTAAATAAACCAATTGCCAATACTGAGTATAAAGCGACGTCACCTTGAGTAAAAATAGTGATCAATAATAGCGCAATAATACTAAATGCATTAAACGCTATAGCTTTAGAAGGTGCAATCTTTTGTAATAATACAGAGCCAATAAAACGTCCTACCATTGCCCCGCCCCAGTAATAACTAATAAGTGCGGCCGCAGTATGCTCTTCAAGCCCTGCTATGTGTGCCTCACCAAAGTAGTTAACTAAAAAGCTGCCAATGGCAACTTCCCCACCTACGTAGCAAAATATAGCAAGTACACCCATAGTTAAGTGCGGTGCTTGCATTAACGAACGAGATTCAATTGCTGTATTATTTTCCTCTTTGTGGGCTTCAATTTCTGGAAGCTTTATAAAGGCAAACACAATAGCGATAAGTAATAAAGCGCCAGCAAGCATTAAATAAGGCACTTTTACAGATTCAGCAGTTGCTGCCGATGCGGCTAAACTACCTGCAGTACCGAAAAATAATAAACCACCAACATAAGGCCCAACGGTAGTACCAAGCGCATTAAGTGCTTGTGCTAAATTTAGACGAGAAGAAGCTGTTTTTTCGCTGCCAAGAGCAGCAACATAAGGATTGGCAGAAACCTGAAGTACTGTTACGCCTGCAGCAAGTACAAATAAAGCGCCTAAAAATAGCCAATAT
Organism: Pseudoalteromonas sp. SG45-2; assembly: GCF_014164115.1. Classification (NCBI taxonomy): domain Bacteria; kingdom Pseudomonadati; phylum Pseudomonadota; class Gammaproteobacteria; order Alteromonadales; family Pseudoalteromonadaceae; genus Pseudoalteromonas; species Pseudoalteromonas sp. SG45-2. The sequence goes on along the minus strand of NZ_JACJEO010000024.1, from coordinate 42,982 downwards.
TCATGTACTACAACAGCAGGGTAAAACAACATACACCCCATTGAAGCCACAATTAAACCAGTTAAAATCCCTTTTTTGTAACCAAATTGCTTAACTAAAAGCCCCGCAGGAATAGAAACAATAAAGTAAGCCCCAAAAAAGCAAAACTGTACTAGCATCGCTTCAAAAAAGCTCAAATCAAATACGCCTTTTAAGCGTGGTATTAGTACATCGTTTAAAACAGTAATAAAGCCCCATAAAAAAAATAGGGTCGTCATTGCAGTCAGTGGAAACAGATAATTTTTATTTGGCTGTTCGTTGACCGCGAATGATTGGTTTGTATTTATTTCACTCACGTCGTTTTCACTCCATTAACAAGTTGAAAACGATTTTACATGTTTAAATATAAATTAGTCAGCGCACTTATGGAACGTTCCAGTGGCGTTATTCACATTGCGTGTTGGTCGCTCTAACAATTCGGTCTATTTCGCCACTGTTATTAAACTGATAAAGCCCTTCGTTTATATCCTCTAATACTAAAAGCCAATTATGTGCACGCTTACTAATGGCAAAATATAACGAGTTATATTGCAAAGGAATGCTTTCTTGCTCAATGGAAGAAAGCAAAGAATGTTTTTCAGGTTTAGTTAAAGAGGAGTAAGCCACAGATGATTTCAAAGCTTGAGGATCGCCTATAACCAAATCAACACGTTTAGCAGTCAGTAGCTTAACAAGCTGTAAGTCATCAACAGAGGCGATAACTTCAAACTCACCATTGTCCATCATGGCATCAAACTCTGGCGTATTTTGATACCCTCGAACAACACCAATCTTAAGCCCTTTGAGCGAGTTCAAGTTTCCTGTGAAATGGTCTGTATCGCCTTTCCTTTTTAAAAAAGCAATTTCGCCACCTTTAAACGAATTAGATAAGCCGAGTAATTCTCGACGTGTTTTACCATCAACATAATCGGAGGGGGCTGTATCTTCTATAAAGTATTCAGGCATTAGTATGTCAGCCCTGCCTAGTTCTACATTTCGTACCGCTCTTGCCCAAGGCAAAAATTCAATATATACGCTGTAGCCCTTACTATTTAACAAGGCAATTGAAAATTGATAAACCCAGCCTTTATTACATACATTATTACCAATATAGGGAGGCCAATCGAGTGTGGCTAGATGAAGTGTTTGTTTGGAGTTTTTAGCTTCATAGAGCACCCCTGATTTATGGGAATGCCCAGTTAAAGTGTGTTGAGTACCATTTTGAAAATACTCAACCGATGTTTCAGCAAAACTATTACTAGTTGTTAGCAATAATATAAAATAAAACCAGCGCATTTTAGTATCTATTTGTGATTAATAGTGTTTTTAAGTTTAGCTACTACTAACACTTTTGCACAAATAAACCTTAACTAATCAGCTTTTTTGCCACCTCATTTTATTGTTTGTATCACGAGAGCTAATAATAGTATCGTCACTACTCTCAACGCCGCCTAATTTAGCCAAGCGGTCATACAAAACTACATTACAGGTTGCCGCTAAATTCATACAGCCAATAGTTGGAATATAAACAACCTCATCGCACCACTTTAAGACGTCTTTTGAGACAGAACCATCTTCGGGACCAAATACATAAAATGCATTTTCAGGATGTTTAAACTCAGGTAAAGGTGTTGCACCTTCAATAAGCTCAATAACCACAACCGTTGCGCCTTGTGGCTTTATTGCTTCTAAATTATCTGTTTCGGTTAAAGGAATACGCTCCACTACATTTTTTGTATCTGTATGGAACTTTTTGGCGTTTAAGTAGCGATTGCCTGTAAAAAAAACTTGTTTAGCGTCATAACAGCCAGCTGCTCGCAATACACCGCCAACATTAGTCGGGCTTTTAGGATTGATTAAACCAATTACGGCTTGTTGTTTACTCATTAATCTACGTCCTTTGTTGGCCATTCTGCAATGTACAAATCAAAGTCGTCGAGCTTTACATCGCAATCTTTTACTGTTTTGTCTTTTACAGAAATACCTAGCTCATGCATCTTTGTTTTATCACCATTATTTAATAACGGATGCCAAGAAGCCAAACCACGACCTTCATGTAAACGACGGTAACTGCAGCTTTGTGGCATAAAAAAGATGTCTTTAAGGTTTTCTTTTGTGAGTTTTACACAAGAAGGAACAAGCGTTTGGCGGTTTTCATATTCGCTACAACCACAGGTGTTGTTATCAAGATACTGACATACAATATTAGTAAATATTAATTGCTCACCTTCGCGTAACTGATCGGTGGCGGTAAATTCGTCTTCATCTTCGCTATCAATAAACGTATTTAAACAACATTTTCCGCATCCATCACAAATGGCTTCCCATTCGTTTTGACTCATGTCGCTTAAGCTTTTTTTAAGCCAAAATTGTGTATTTGCTAATTGTTGATCAAACATAGTTTACTCGTGCCCCCTAAAGAGCGCGCATTCTACCGTATTGCTGTAAATGGCGCAAAGCCAATACCCTTTCAAAGTACTGGCTTTGCGCTACAAATTAGCTTTGAGATTTAACCCAACGCTTAATTTTTTCCTCAAGGATTGGCATTGGTAATGCGCCATCAATTAATATTTGCGTGTGAAACGCTTTAATATCAAATTTATCACCGAGTTCTTTTTTAGAAAAATCACGTAATTCTTGAATTTTAAATTGCCCTAACTTGTAAGAAAGCGCTTGTCCTGGCCATGCAATATATCGCTCTACTTCAGCAATTACATCACTTTTAGCCATAGATGAATTTGCAAGCATGTAATCTATACCTTGTTGACGCGTCCACCCTTTTGCATGAAAACCAGTATCAAGCACTAAACGCATTGCGCGTAATTGCTCATCCGATAAACGTCCATACCACATATAAGGGTCGGTAAATAAGCCTAGCTCTTTGCCTAAGCTTTCTGCGTAAAGCGCCCAACCTTCTGCGAACACGGTATAGCCACCAAATTTACGAAAATCAGGTAAGCCCTCTATTTCTTGCTGAAGTGCTATTTGAAAGTGATGACCTGGGGCTGCTTCGTGAATCGATAAAGTTTCGAGTAAAAATTTAGGCTGCGCTTTTAAGTTATAAGCATTGATATAAAAAATACCAGGGCGAGAGCCATCAGGCGCCGGAGATGCATAGGATGCACCTGCTGCCGACTGCGCTCTGTAGGCTTCAACTGCTTTTACAACGTAAGGTGCTTTGGGTGCTATGTTAAAAAGTAGAGGTAAACGCGCATCTATTTTTTTCTTAACGTTTTCATATGCCGCAATTAACTCCTCGGGCGTGTCGTAGTAAAATTCATCTGAATCGCGTAAATGATCAAAAAATTCAGATAGCTCACCTTTAAAGCCTACGGTTTCTTTTACTTTTTTCATTTCGCTTAAAATGCGCGACACTTCACTTAAACCAATGTCATGAATTTCGTCTGCAGATAAGCTAAGCGTCGTGTTTTTCTTAATTTGGTATTCGTACCATGCTTTACCGTTTGGTAAGTCACTGTAACCTACGCTTTCTCGACTATTAGGAATATACTGATTAGCTAAAAAGTCACTCATACTTTTATAAGCCGGTACTAAGTGCTGCATAATCAATTGACGATACTGCGCTGTAATTTTTTGCTTTTGTTGTTCGCTAAACGATTCTGGTAATTTTTTAACTGGTCTCCAAAATAATGAGTCTTCGGCATTTTTAACTACATGAGCTGCAAATTGTGGCTGTAATTTTTCAGCAAGTGGTTTTGGTAACGTAATACCTAGTTTGATGCCTTGCGCCATTGAACGCTCTACACTTGCAAGCCACTTTACAAAACCTTCGCTACGCGAGATAAAAGCGGTGTAATCTTCAACGGTATTAAACGGCTGAGCACTTTGACCTGAACCAAAACCTGCAAAGGTGTTATGCGCACCCGCCATTTGATTTATTGGTAGTAAATAATCAGGGAACTGCATGCCTTCTAATTTAAGTGCAAGGTCACGCTCTAATATTTCAAAACTTAAAAGCGATTGCCCTGTTAACTGTGCTTTATCAATAAAGTTTAATCGCTGTTGATATTTTTTATAAAAAGCGGCTTTTTTAGCTCTATTTTCTTTTGAAATCACAGGCGTGAATTGATCGTTAAACTCATTACGACCATTGTACGTTGCACTGATGGGGCTATATGTGAGCGATTCATCATAATACTGTGCAACAAGTACATCGAGTTGTTGCTCTGCTGAAAGCTCTGAAACAATACCTGCTGATGCGTTAACTGTGTTTAACTGCGTACTGGTATTAGTCTGTGTACTAAGCTCAGTATTCATACAGCCACTTAAAGCAAACATAACGCCACTGGCAACTAATGCTAATTTAATTGATTTCATGATAATCCTTTTTAATATCGTTTTTTAATTATGCGCATTAAACCGTGCTTAATAAAGAAATTACGATAGATTGCATTCATCGTATTAAATTTGCACTTTTATCTGAACTTGTTACATTTCTATTAATTCAAATATGATTTAAAAGAAAAATAAAATGAAAAAACAACTACTCAGCACCTCTATTGCCTTACTCTGCTTAACCGCTTTTAATAGCCATGCAGTTACATACCTATCGGCTAAAGCCATGGTTGATGTTAAAGATGGCAAGCTCATTAAATCACCCTTAATTACTATTGATGATGGCGTAATTACAAACATTGAACAAAATAAAAAACCAACGCTGACTAAAGATGATAAACACATTCAACTCCCTGATTTAACCCTTATGCCAGGTTTAATGGATATGCATGTGCATTTAACAAGCGACCCTACGGTGCCGCGCAGTGAACGTTTAGGCCAGTCAGTTCCTAGAATGGCGATTAAAGCGGCTCATTTTGCTAAAAAAACCTTAGAAGCTGGATTTACAACAGTACGTAATGTTGGCGCAGAAGGTTACAGCGTCATAGCCGTGCGTGACGGCATAAATGCGGGTGACATAGTTGGCCCTCGTATTTGGGCTGCAGGCCCATCACTCGGCATTACTGGCGGGCACTGTGATAACAACCGCCTACCTCCTGAGCTTAAATATACTTCAAGTGGCGTCGCAGACGGTCCATGGGCTGCGCGTATAAAAGTACGCGAAAATATTAAATACGGGGCAAATGCTATTAAGTTTTGCGCCACAGGTGGAGTATTTTCAAAAGGGACTAAAGTAGGTGCACAGCAGTATTCTTTTGAAGAAATGAAAGCCATTGTTGATGAAGCCCATATGCGAGATTTACCAGTAGCAGCTCATGCACACGGTACAAGCGGGATTAAAACAGCCATTAAAGCGGGTGTTGATAGCGTAGAGCACGCCAGCTTTTTAGATGACGAAGCGATAGCGCTTGCTAAAGAGCATGGAACTTGGCTTTCTATGGATATTTATAACACCGAATACACGCTCACTTATGGCGAGCAAAACGGGGTAGACGAAGAAAACCTAAATAAAGAGCGCCAAGTTTCTAAAAGGCAACGTGATAGCTTTAGCCGTGCTGTAAAAGCGGGTGTTAAAATGGTGTTCGGAACGGATGCAGCAATTTACCCGCACGGAGATAATGCAAAACAGTTTAGCCGCATGGTTGAATTTGGCATGACAGAACTACAAGCCATTCAAGCATCAACTATTAATAGCGCTAAGTTATTAAAAATGGATACTCAGTTAGGACAAATTAAAACCGGATTTGCAGCTGATATAATTGCGGTTAAAGCAAATCCTCTTAAAAGTATTAAAACCTTAGAGGCAGTACCTTTTGTAATGAAAGCAGGGGTTGTTTATAAAAACCAATTGTAAATACACGCTATTAAGGCTGAGTTTACTCAGCCTTAATAAAACTCTCACCCGTATTGAATATGCCATAAAAGGGTCACCGCCCCCCCTATTAGACTCGCTTTTGTCTATTAATTATCCGAACAGTTTTATTTAATCAAATAAAATGAACTTTCTATTCACTTTAAAAACAATAACCATTATCATTCGCACAAATTCAATAACGCGAATAGTTATCACTCTATGAAAACGTTTAAGTACTCTCTTATAACTCTTGCTTGTTTAAATGCAAATATGGCATTTGCCCAAAATACACAAGTCGATGCTGATATTGAACGCATCAGCGTATACGAAAAGCAAAACCGCGTGGTGATGAGCTCTGGTCTTGCTACTAAATCAGACATGTCTTTAATGGAAACACCTGCACCGGTAGTAATTATTGACCGAGAACTGATTGAATCTCAAGGTGTAGATAGCTTACAAGATTTAGTTAGAAACGTAAGTGGCTTAACACAAGCAGGTAATAATTACGGTATTGGTGATAACTTAGTAATTCGTGGTTTAGATGCAAACTACACCTACGATGGTATGTACGGCGGTGCTGGCTTGGGTAATACATTTAACCCAACTCGTTCACTTACAAATGTTGAATCTGTTGAGGTTTTAAAAGGCCCTGCAACAGGTTTATATGGCATTGGTAGTGCAGGTGGCGTAATAAACCTAATTGAAAAAAAGCCAGAGTTTGAAGAAAAACACAAAGTATCAGCTGAGCTTGGCCAGTGGGATAGCTATTCATTATCGTTTGATAGCACTAACGCTATAACAGATGATTTAGCTTATCGTGTTATGGCTAAAACAGCGTCAAGTGACGGATTTCGCGATTTAAAAGAAGATCGCGACGAAATTTATACCTCGCTTAAATACGTGCTTAATGACAGACAAAACATCATGCTTTCTGCCGCCTATATAAAAGATGAAATAGCGGTTGATTCTATTGGTCACCCTATTCGTATTTACAATGCAGAAACTGCAAACGGCTTAAGCGCGGGTGAAGTAACTGGTGCCGATTTAGTAAACGATCCAACAGGAAGCGGCGTACAGTTAAGTGATGCACAACGCGACCAACTTGCTAATTCATTATCTGCATCTGATGGCTTAACACCTTATAGCTTTGGCACAAATGGTATTATTTCACCAATGGCTGATGCTAACGAAGGTGAAGAGTTGCGTTTTAAATTAACGCATAACTATTACATTACTGACGATTTGTTTTTAAACCAGCAGCTACAGTACCGTAACTACACATCAAGTTTTGCGCGCCAAACAGGTGCATATAACTACGTCTATTCAACACGCGATGGAATAATTAATAACGACCCTCGTGCTCCATTAGTTGAAGACGGTGTACTTTACCCGTATGCAGCACGCCGACAAGAATACCGCCAAGTAGAAGCAGATGAAAAATCATGGCAGTACTTCTTAGATTTACGTTATGACTTTATGTTAGGCGACGTAGATAACGAATTACTAGTTAACGCCAACTACGAAGATAGAGATATTCGTTTTAAACAATTCTCAATATGGGATCAGGATTACGTACTCACAAACAATGATGGTGATGTAACGTACCAAGGTTCTTTGCCGTATATTTACGATATAAGAGAACCAAATTGGCCAACCGGTAACTTTGAAGATTACGATCCGCTTAAAACAAGTGACTACAATAAAAAAGTACAAGCATGGGGCTTAGGCATTCAACATGTTGGTTACATAACTGAAGAACTTACAACGCGTATTGGTGTGGCATATAACCGAATTGAGCAAACTTATGAGCACTTTGGTGTTGATGAGCGCTACAGTTCTAGCCGTGCAGAGCCAACACCTGAAGCGAGTACATCAGATTCTGGCTTAACGTATAACCTTGGTGCAACGTATCAGCCATCTGAAGATTTATCTGTATTTGTAAATCATTCAAAAGGGCGTACAGCGTATAGTGTATTAGGCTCTGTGGCAGGTAACGAAGCTGACCGTGAAGATTCAGAGTCTATAAGTAACGACCTAGGCTTTAGATTTAAAGCATTTGATGACCAACTACTCGCATCTGTTGTTATATTTGAAAGCTCTCGTACTAATTTAGAATACGCAAACCCGCTTTATGACGCATTAACATCAGGCTCAGATGTACCTGAAAGCTATTATGATGGTAAAGAGCAAACAAAAGGTGTTGAGCTTGATTTAAATGCTTACTTGAACGATAAATGGAAAGTAAACGTAAACGGTATTTATCAAGATGCACGTGACAAAAGTAATCCTAATAGCAGCAGTTACGACACACGCCAAAAAGGTGTGCCTTACGTAACAGCAAGTACGTGGGTAACCTACTACGCAGATATGTTTAATTTACCTGAAGCTGTAAATATAAGTGGTGGTATTACATTTGTAGATAACAGAAGTACTAATTCAAGTTCGTTTTCGATTCCTGATGGTTATGTACCAAGTTACACGACTTACGATACAGCTGTATCGTATACAACTGATAAATGGCATATGCAGTTAAACTTAAATAACTTGTTCAACAAAAAGTATTACTCAAAAGCGATGTTTTTAGGTGGTATGCCGGGCGAAGAGCGTAATGCAAAACTAAGTTTTAGTTACACACTTTAACTAGCTAACCTGAACTCTGGATAATAAATCTATCTCAAGCAGCTATTTTCAGCGCTCAGGTTAGTTAAATACTTAAAAAGCACGGTTTTCTAATTTAGAAGCCGTGCTTTTTTGTGTTTTATAAACGCTTAATCTAAATTAAATAGTAACCACTATGCGACCGTTAATTTCACCTTTGAGCATATCATCAAAAATTTCGTTAATGTCCTCTAAGCGTTTTTCTTCAATAATCGCTTTTACTTTACCTTGCGCTGCAAATTCCAAGCATTCTTGCAAATCTTTACGTGTACCAACAATAGAGCCAACTACTGAAATGCCATTAAGCACAGTATCAAAAATAGGAAGTGGCATATCCTCTGGAGGTAATCCCACTAATACGCATTTACCGCCACGGCGTACACTTTTATAGGCTTGTTCAAACCCCGCTTTAGACACCGCAGTACACACAACACCATGCGCGCCACCGACTTGTTCAAAAATAGCTTCGCTTGGAACCACCTCTTTAAAATCGAGGGTGATATCTGCGCCTAGCTCTTTAGCAAGCGCGAGTTTTTCTTTACCTGTATCAACAGCTATTACATTAAAACCCATTGCTTTAGCGTACTGTACTGCTAAATGACCAAGCCCGCCCACACCAACAATAGCAACCCACTGTCCTGGTTTAGCACCGGATACTTTTAATGCTTTATAGGTTGTAACACCTGCACAAAATAATGGAGCAGCCTCAGAAAAACCGAGTTCTTCTGGTATTTTTACAACGTAGTCGCCATGCGCTAAACAATATTCTGCATAACTACCGTCAATAGAATAGCCAGTATTGTGCTGCGATAAACACAGTGTTTCTTTACCATCTAGGCAAAACTCACAGTGCCCACATGCACTATAGAGCCAAGGAATACCGACTCTATCGCCAACTTCTAAGTGCTTAATGTTGCTTCCGACTTTTTCGATAACACCGACACCTTCGTGCCCTGGTACTAATGGCATTTTTGGTTTTACTGGCCAATCCCCATGACAGGCATGTAAATCGGTATGGCAAACGCCACAGGCCGCTATTTTTACTAAAACATCGTTTATTCCCACCTCAGGAATTGGTAAGTCTGTTATTTCTAATTTACCTTTGTATTGAGTATTAATTGCAGCTTTCATAGTCATTCCATCGTATGTGAAGAAAATTAAAGATAAGGATTTATTTATGTATTGTTGTGTACAACATATCCTAATATAGATGTATAAATATTAATCTAAATCATATTTTAGTCATTTAAATTAACTTATAAGCCTGCTAAGAACTTGCTATCCATAATGAGCGTGCTAGCATTTACTTTCTGAAATTACTGAAAGTTACTAAGCTATGAGTTTATCCGAAAAGAATTTTGCCTTTGTAATGCATTGTGGTGAGATGGGCAGCCGATGGGGATTCAATCGTACGATCGGACAAATGTGTGGTTTGCTGATTATTACTAAAAACCCAATGACAGCTAATGAGATTGCAGATGCGCTTAGTATTTCTCGCGGTAATGTAAGTATGGGCATTAAAGAGCTGCAATCGTGGCAGTTAATTAAAGTACAGCATATTCCTGGCGATCGTAAAGAGTACTACGCCCCTGCTGGCGATATTTGGGATATGGCAAATCGCGTATTTGAAGAACGTAAAAAACGTGAAATTGAGCCCACCTTAACACTACTACGCGATAACTTATTAGACGAAGCCAGTAACGATGATGAGCTTTATGCACAAAAACAAATGGGTGAGATTCACAACCTACTTGAAACCGTCACTAAATGGTCATCAGAACTACAGCGTTTAACGCCAGAGCAACTTAATAAGCTAATGAAGCTAGGTTCTGGAATTGGTAAAGTTATTGACCTAAAAGAAAAGATATTCAAAAAAGAATAAAGCCGCAATTGCGGCTTTATTTATAGGTATATTTTAAAAATTAGATTTTTGGATAACCAATTCTGTCCGACAAGTAACCTACACTAGTAGCAAAGTAATACGAGCGATTCCAATGCATAAACACTTTGTAGTTATCGTACGCTAAGTACATACGACCATTTATATCATCAGGCATAACCAGCGCAGCACGTACGTCTACATTAGGTAAATCAGAACCATCAGCTTTACGAACACCCAGTGCTTGCCAATCAGCTAATGAGCGCTCTGAGTCGTTCCAATATTCTAACCACTGCTTGCGAGTTTTGGTACCACGCACTAAAACGTATTTACTATCAAAGTTTTCAGGTAACTGAACTTGGCGACCCCACGTAAGAGAGTCGTTCCAGCCTTCTTGCTTTAGATAATTAGCAATTGAGGCAAAAGCATCTTCTTTTGTAGTCCAAATATCTTTACGACCATCGTTGTTGTAATCAACCGCGTAAGCATTAAAAGAGGTAGGCATAAATTGCGTTTGCCCCATTGCGCCTGCCCAAGAGCCTTTAAATTTATCAAGCGTTATGTGGCCCGACTTTAAAATATCCAGTGCAGCCCAAAGTTGGCGCTTATAAAGTGCTTCTCGGCGCCCATCAAAAGCAAGTGTCACTAATGATGAAATAACGTTATGACCGCCTTGAATTGTACCAAAGTTACTTTCAAGCCCCCAAAGCGCGACTATAAAGCGTGCTTGTACGCCAAACTCTTTCGCTACTTTTTCAAGTACCTCTTTGTTTTCTGCGTAAAGCTTACGTGCGCGGTCAATTTTCCATTGTGGTACACGTTTTGGTAAATACGTTTCAAGGGTTTCTTTTACTTCTGGCTGGTTTTTGTCAGCCGAAACAACTTTTTCTTTATACGTTGCTGTTGCAAACGCATCGTCAATAAGTTTGGCTTCGTAACCTTTTGCGATAGCTTCTTGCTTTAAATTCGCTAAATAATCTTGAAATTCAGCCTGAGTTTTTGCCATAACAGGTGAGCTTAAACATACACCACATAATATAACGATAAGTTTTTTAATCACTATCAACTCCATTGTCTTTTCGTAATTGGCTTAGCAAATTTTGCTCAGGTGGTGGAATTTGTAAGTAGTAGCCTTTATCAGGATTTGATAACGCTGCTTTTACAGTTTCTAAATCTGCCCCACCTAAATGCTCACGTTTTGCTAAATTGATGATCATCACATAAACAGGTTGACCAAACGTAGCCATCAAAGGTTCCGGAACTTTGCTAAAATCATCTCTTTTTTCAACAAATAAGAACGTATCCGCTTTTTTCTTACTTTTATATACTGCAGTGAGCATTATGGCCCTATAAATTCTTGCTTAACAATGCCGCACACTATAACATGAGAGTAATAATAAGTTAGAAAAATTAGATTAGAAATTTCAATAAAGGCCCTATTCAGCCTACGTTTATCTAAAATTAATTTCTAATCAGACAAATCAATTGAGCGTGTATGTCGGACCAAATTTTTGAGTTAAAAGGGAATCTTTTTACGTTATCAGTTTTGCATCTTTATAGTACTGATATAAACCTTTTAGCAGAACAACTGTATGTAAAAATAGCCCAGGCCCCTAAGTTTTTTGAGGGTGCGCCTATTGTCGTTAATTTAATTGAAATTAAAAACAGTTCACTTGATTTTGTTCACTTAAAATCATTAATCGAGCGAATGAGTTTTAATGCAGTTGGTGTGTGTAATGGCTCAGATGAGCAACATACTCAAGCAAAGGCTGCTGGCTTATCTGTTTTAAATTATTCACAAGACGTTAAGAGCGAACCTGTTAAACAAGAGCCCAATACATCGATTGTAGAAAAAACGGTGCATTTACCAGCGCAAATTATCAGCGGTACAGTTCGCTCTGGACAACAAGTTTATGCAAAAGATAGAGATTTGATAGTACTTGGCGCAGTTAGTCATGGTGCGGAAGTCATTGCCGATGGGAATGTGCATATTTATGGCACCCTACGCGGTCGCGCTATTGCAGGCGCAAAAGGTTTTAAAGAAGCACACATTTTTTGCCAAAAACTTGAAGCCGAGCTGGTTTCAATAGATGGTAATTACTGGATCAGTGATTCGCTACAAGGTGAACATTGGGGAAATGCAGTGCAAATACAACAAAAAGACGAATCATTAGAAATTTCAGCTTTGGTTAAAGGATAAATCTCATGGCAAAAGTAATTGTCGTTACCTCAGGTAAAGGCGGTGTTGGTAAAACAACATCAAGTGCTGCAATTGGCACAGGCTTAGCGTTAAAAGGCTATAAAACAGTTATTATCGACTTTGATATTGGTTTACGTAACTTAGATTTAATTATGGGTTGTGAACGCCGCGTTGTTTATGACTTTGTAAATGTAATTAATGGTGAGGCAAACCTTAACCAAGCGCTTATTAAAGATAAACGTGTAGATAAATTATTTTTACTACCTGCTTCACAAACTCGTGATAAAGATGCTTTAACACGTGAAGGTGTTGAACGCGTACTAAATGAACTAAAAGAAGACTTTGATTACATAGTATGTGATTCACCAGCAGGTATTGAAGCTGGCGCTATGATGGCGATGTACTTTGCTGATGAAGCAATTGTTACAACAAACCCAGAGGTGTCGTCAGTTCGAGATTCAGATCGTATTTTAGGTATTTTACACAGCAAATCAAAACGTGCTGAAGAAGGCCTAGAAAATATTAAAGAACACTTACTATTAACACGCTATAACCCTGGTCGTGTTGAAAAAGGTGAAATGCTATCGGTAGAAGATGTGCAAGATATTCTGTCAATCCCATTATTAGGGGTTATTCCTGAATCGCAAGCGGTATTAAGTGCTTCAAACTCAGGCCAACCTGTTATATTGGATACAGAATCTGATGCAGGCCAAGCTTATTCTGATGCAATTAACCGCTTACTAGGTGAAACCGTCGATTTTCGCTTCTTAGACGTTGAGAAAAAAGGCTTATTTAAACGGATTTTTGGAGGTTAACGTGTCTTTACTTGACTACTTCCGCTCAGAAAAGAAAAACAGTGCGTCACTAGCAAAAGAGCGATTGCAGATCATTGTCGCGCACGAGCGTTCTCAGCGAGGAACGCCGGATTACTTACCACAATTAAAACAAGATATTTTAGATGTGATCCGTAAATACGTGAACGTAAGTACCGATGCAGTTCAGGTTCAGTTTGATCAAAACGAAGACGATTTAGCCGTACTTGAGCTAAACGTTACACTACCTGATGAAGAAAAGAAGTAATTGAAGAAAGGGCGCTTTATAAGCGCCCTCTTTATTTTCATTTACTTTTTAATAACTTTCTAAATATCTACGTTTTAATCCCTTGCATGCAACTAAAACTTTTCTACTATGTAACACAAAAATTATAGATAATACCAATTCGTTTAATTAAGTGATCTATTTTGAGGATGGAAAAACGTGTTGATAGCTAGGCAAAAAAATCACTATTTAGTTGTTCTAAATGAGATTTTTTTAACACAGGTAACGACACGTTTAGCGCCGCAAAATGATTAAGTATTATTGCGGATTGATATAAGTATTACACAGTAAAAAAAATATCTAGTCTTAAGTATCCCACTCTTTTAAAGCGTCTTTAACGTAGGTATATCGCCAAGAGCTTAATAAATCAGGCTTAATATGGCTTTCTTTTTGTTTTGACGTTAACTTCCAATTCCAACTAATCAATTGATTAATTTGCTTTTTAGAGGCCATAACGTCTTCTGGTATATTGTGCTCTTTAGCGACTTTAGTGATCTTTTGTTTAATATCTTTGGCTACTTTTTTATAGGTAGGAAAATCAATTAAGCGCTTAAGTACATCAGGATGCTCTGCATCTGGTACCGCTTTGGCAACTTCAATACACTTGATTATATCTACACCAGAGCGATTAACTTCAATAGCTTCAACTCCTGGGATTTGACGTAGAGCATTTAAACTTGAAGGACCACGTTTGGCAATTTCAGTCATGTTATGTTCTTTTAACACAAAATTTAGCGCTAAATTCTTCTTAATGGCTTTGTTTCTACGCCATACAGCAAGTTCTTTTAAAACCGCGAGTTCGTGCGGTTTGAGTTGCCATGCATTTTTAATATCTTTATATAAAAGATCGTCTGGTGTTTGAAACGCACGTTTTTTAGCTATCAGCTCACTCTCGTTTATTACAATGTCAAAGAACCCAGCGGCATTAATACGCTCTATAATCAGCTCGAAACACGGCAATAAGTAAAAAGTATCTGCAGCAGCATAATCTAACTGTTTTTTAGTTAACGGACGTTGCAGCCAGTTAGTGCGTGACTCACTTTTATCTATTTCAATACCTTGCAACTCTTTTACCATAAGGGCAAAGCCCATACAGTTACCTTCCCCAAGTAACTGCAACGCAAATTGTGTATCAAAAAGTGGGGATGGAACAAAGCCTGCGTATTTTTGAAAAACCTCAATATCTTCTGAAGGAGAATGCAGTACTTTTAAAACACTAGGATCTTTTAGTATTTCCCAAAAATCGAATAATGAGAGCTCAGCTAACGGATCGATAAGCGCTAAATGCTCACCATCAAAAACTTGGATAAGTGCAACTTCTGGATACAAAGTGCGACGACGCATAAACTCAGTATCAATAGCTAAAATAGGCTTATTTTTTATTTGTTCAACAAAAGTGTTCAGTTGATTTTGGGTTTCGATCAATTGGTATTGCACTTAATCTCCTACAATAAAAAAGCCGACATGTGTCGGCTTTTTTATAGGTTGCTAATCTTTCAAGGCTCTTCGGAGTATTTTACCTACGTTAGTTTTAGGTAACTCATCCCTAAACTCTACCAGTTTTGGGACCTTGTAATTAGTTAAATTATCACGACAGTGACTTATTATATCTTTTTCAGTTAAAGAAGGGTCTTTTTTAACAACAAAAACTTTAACTTGTTCGCCACTTACATCGTGAGGAATACCAATGGCAGCAACTTCAAGCACACCTTCGTGCATAGCCACTACCTCTTCTATCTCATTAGGGAAAACATTAAAGCCAGATACAATGATCATGTCTTTTTTGCGATCTACAATAAAGAAGAAACCTTCATCGTCATAAGTTGCAATATCACCTGTTGCAAACCAGCCATCTTTTAAACATTCAGCTGTTGCATCTGGTCGCTTGTAATAGCCCACCATAACCTGCGGGCCTTTCACACACATTTCACCTGGTTCACCTTTAGCGGCTTCTTCACCGTTATCAAGTATTAGCTTAATCTCAGTATTAGGCGCAGGCAAACCAATAGAGCCATTATATGCTTCTAAATCATAAGGACTAATAGTTACTAATGGAGAACATTCTGTAAGGCCATAGCCTTCCATTAATTTTGAGCCAGTCACTTTTTGCCATTTTTCAGCAACAGGACGTTGCACGGCCATACCGCCACCAAGTGACATTTTTAAATGACTGAAATCAAGCTCAGCAAAACCTGGTGTGTTTAATAAACCGTTAAATAACGTATTAACACCAGTAATAGCAGTGAATTTATGCTGACCCAGCTCTTTAACGAACCCAGGCATATCTCGTGGATTTGTGATTAATATATTTAAACCACCGTACTTCATAAACGTCAGGCAGTTAGCTGTTAAAGCAAATATATGATAAAGCGGTAAAGCGGTAACAACAACTTCTGTACCACGATTTAACACTTTGTCTAAACAGCCTGAAACTTGCTCAAGGTTACCAACCATATTGCCATGGCTCAGCATTGCCCCTTTTGATACACCTGTTGTACCACCGGTGTACTGTAAAAAAGCAAGATCTGACAAGCTCATTTCAGGACGTGTATATTTAGTTTCGTCTGCAGCTAAAACGTCTGAAAAGTTAATTGTGTTTGGTAAGTTGTACTTTGGCACCATTTTTTTAATGTGCTTCACAACAAAGTTAACTATGTGCTTTTTAAGCCCACCAACCATGTCGCCTACTTGCGTTACTACAATGTGTTTAACATCAGTGTGTGCAAGCGACTTTTCAAGTGTGTCAGCAAAGTTTGCTAAAATGAAAATAGCGGTAGTGTCAGAATCCTTTAGCTGATGCTCTAATTCACGCACAGTGTAAAGTGGGTTAACATTTACAACCACACAACCTGCACGTAAAATACCTAAAATGGTTACTGGTGTTTGTAGTAAGTTAGGCATCATTACGGCAACTTTGTCGCCTTTTTTAAGACCTAAATCATTTTGAATGTAGGAAGCAACTTTTTTTGTTGCTGTATCTATTTCGCTATAAGACAGCGTTTTACCCATATTAGTAAATGCAGGTAAATCGGTGTAGTCAGTAAAACTTTTTTCGAACACTTCGAGTAACGAGTTGTAATGCTCAGGATCGATTGTTTCAGGCATACCCTCTGGGTAGCGCTTAAGCCAGATTTTTTCCACTCTTAGCCCCTGTTTATAATTATATTTTTATTAACCTTAATCTAAGTAAGGCGCTTTAACAATTGAGCAAATACTCTAATGGAGGAATAATCCCACATTTTACGTAAACTTACAATTAACATGCACCATTTTGCAGCATAAAGTCTTGAATATGCTTAAAACATAGTTCACTACTTTGCATATGACAGTGGTGCCCACCATCTACATTAATGACCTTCAAGCTATTGTAATAACTAATATACTTTGCCAAATTTTGTTTTACAAACGAATAACCTTCGTTACCTAAAATTAATTGACATGGTGCAATTAAATCTTTTATTGCACCAATACATTGCGCTTCATCAAACCTAAAACCTGAGTGATTTTTGAGCTTTGGATCTGTTGTTAGCGCAAAACCATCTGAAACCTGTTTAATATTTCGTTGCATTAAGAGCTTAATAAGCTCGCTATTCAAATCGGTTGTTTGAGCACGAGCTTCATAAATAAGTTCTTTCGACTTATAAATTCTCGACTTTTTATTTTTTAAACGCGCTCTATTTAGTACTGCACTTTGTAACTGTTCACACACACCTTCACTAGGGGTTGTAACACACCCAATCCCCTCAATAAAGGTAACAGACTCTACATAATCGCTAAAGCAGCTAGCAAAAAGTCCTGCAACCATGGCTCCCATCGAATGCCCAACTAAATGTACTTTTTTAACACCAAGGGCATTTATAAGTTGGTACACATCATCAATATAATCAACAAAATAATAGTGTGCATCATCACTTCGCCAAGATGATAAACCGTGCCCGACAAAGTCAATACAGTACCACGTATGCTTTGGGTTAACGTTGTTTAACATTGGCATAAAGCTATGGCAGTTGTCTAACCACCCATGCAATGCTATTACTATTTCGTTCCCTGAACCTACTTTTAAGCCATGGATATTTAAATTATTGGTTTCAATATTAAATGGCTGCACGGTAAGTCCTTTATTAATTTAGAGCATCATTATTTATAGCATACAAGTTGTCAGACCACTAACTTAGAAAATGGTGCCAAATTCACGATTTAATTATCTTCGTGATGAAAAAAGAAGCAAAGCATAATAATTAAACATAACATTATTAATAACTTAAACTAAAAACAACAAACTAACCGTTTTTAATAAGCTTGCTCTGTATGTATTTTGAACAATTTAAAAATGGCGGCATTGTATATACTTAACTTATAACTAGTATAATTTAAATAAATAGAACTAACAGCGTTAACTATAATTTTATGTATATAAAATCAAAGTATAAATTATAAATATCTCAGATATTCATTTATTTATCATCCTATCTGTATACAATATCAGCGGCTATTAAATAAGGTACACTCATAAGGTACAACCATGAAAAAACAGATCAGCTTATTGGCACTTTTATGCACCGCTTCTGGTGCTTACGCAGAATCAGCACCTAAAAATGTAATTTATATGATTGGTGACGGCATGGGTCCGGCTTACACCACGGCTTATCGCTATTTTAAAGATGACCCTGCAACAAAAGAAGTAGAAGGCACGGTTTTTGACACTATTTTAAAAGGCATGGCTCACACCTACCCTGATGACCATACTTATGTAACAGACAGCGCTGCGGGTGCTACAGCGCTTAGTAGCGGCCATAAAAGTTATAATGGTGCAGTTGCTGTAGATACAGATAAAAAGCCAGTTAAAACCATGCTTGAAATGGCAAAAGAGCGCGGTATGACAACAGCGCTTGTAGCAACTTCACAAATAAACCATGCAACACCTGCTAGCTTTACAGCTCACAATGAATCTCGTTACAACTACGATGATATTGCCAACGATTATATTGATAATAAGATTGCTGGTAAATTACCTGTTGATTTAATGCTAGGTGGCGGTACTAAATATTTTATTCGTGACGACCGTAATTTAGTTGAAGAATTTAAAGCGGCAGGTTACCAATACGGTGACGATATTAATAATCTGGGACAAATTACACAAATACCTGCCATAGGTTTGTATGCAAGCAAAGGCTTGCCATTTGCCCTTGATATGAACCCAACTCGCCTTACTCAGTTAACATCTAAAGCGCTTGGTTTACTAGATAACCAGAATGAAGAAGGCTTTTTTGTGATGATTGAGGGCAGCCAAATTGATTGGTGTGGTCACTCTAACGATATAGCGTGTGCGATGGCTGAAATGGACGACTTTGCTAAATCAATCGAAAAAGCAAAAGCGTACGTTGATAAAAATAAAGACACTATACTTGTAGTTACAGCCGATCACTCAACGGGCGGCTTAACTATTGGTTCGCACGGCCAATTTAAATGGGAAACAGACGTAATTAAAGGTGTTAAGGCAACGGCTAGTAAGTTAACAGACAAACTTATGGAGTCTAAAGACTTAAAACCAGTATGGACTGCTAACACCAATATTGAATTTACAACTGAAAACCAAATAAAACTTGAGCAAGCTAAAAAAATGGGTGAAAAAGCGCTTAATTTAGCTGTTAAGAGTATTATTAGCGATGCAAGCTTTACTGGCTGGACAACAGGCGGACATACCGCTGTAGACGTGCAGGTATTTGCCTATGGTAAGGGCAGTGAGCAATTTATTGGTTCACAAAATAATACTGATATAGCAGATAAGCTGATTGGCTTTATTAAGCAGTAAGCTTTACGTAGTTTTGAACACAAAAAGCCCGAACATTTGTTCGGGCTTTTTATTAAATTTTATAGCTGTATTTATCTAAAGCGCTTAAATAAGCGTTAAGCGTATATATCAACGCCTATTAAATTTTGTACTTCTGCTCTGCGTTCTAAATTAGCAAATTCAGTATAAGTAGAAATCGCTTTGCTTACTTGAGCTGTCGGTTGGTCGTAAATTGTTTGGCTGTATTCATTACTTTTAGCACTGCTTTTAAACAGCTGATTAGCAAGTTCAACGCCCTCGACACTGCTTTTTACATAATCGGGATTCGTTTTTTGAGCAGCCGGTTGGTCTAATAAACTCTGTGGTTTATTAGTAACAACTTTAGTAGAGCTAACCCTACCCGGAATATCTCCGGTAAAAAAACCTGAACCAATAGGCAGCGTCATTACGCGTCTCCAACCTTAATATTGCATAAAATTATGATTTAAAAACAACCAATTTGCAAATAATATGATTACTCACGTCCTGGTAGCTTTTTCCACGTTACCGTATCGCGCACATATTTAGGTTGAGCGTCACTCGCTTTTACAACGTCACCCGCTAAAAACGCGGCTTCAACATGCGCTAACATATAACGTGCATCAGGCAATGTAATATCAGTATTAATTGTCACGTTTTCAAAGTCATTAAGCGCATCAGGATAGGTTTTAAAACCTGTGCCCACTGCTACAGATGGCTCAGTGGTTGTTATATACTTATTGTTTAGTAAATCAGGTTTTATAACGCATTCTTGGTTAACTAAAAGCATTAGATTATTTTGCGCTTGGTAATGTGCAAAGTATATCTCCCCCATACGCGCATCTATACTTGGATAAACACTCAGGCTGCCGTTTTGTTCAAACGTTTGTTGAGCCATAGTAGCCAGTGTAGACACACCAACAAGCGGCAAATTAGTTGAATACGCTAAACCTTGCGCTATAGCAACACTAATACGTACACCGGTGAAACTACCTGGCCCCTGGCCAAAACCAATTACGTCTAAATCTTTTAATTTACAGTTTGCTTTAGTTAAAAGTTCATCCACAAGTGGAAGTATTTTTTGGCTATGCTGCTGCGGACACTCTTCAAAATGATGAAACGTTTGGCCCTGGTAATGTAAAACAATTGAAAGTGCTTCAGTTGAAGCATCAAGGGCAAGGATATTACTTTTGATCATTTTAGTACTCTAATTAATTTGTTTTAAAAATGTATTGGCATCTTCTAAGCTTCGCGTGCGGCGCATAGGTGGTAAGCTTTTTAAAAATACTTGGCCATATTGGCGTGTCACTAAGCGATTATCGCATATTACAAGTACGCCTTTGTCTTTACTATCTCGAATTAAACGCCCTACACCTTGCTTTAGCGCAATAACAGCCTGCGGTAATTGTATGTGAGAAAAAGGGTCTTTTCCCTGCATTTGGCAATCTTGCATTTTAGCTTGTAGCAATGGATCGTCAGGGGCTGCAAATGGCAATTTGTCTATAATAACACAACTTAATGTACTGCCGCGTACATCAACGCCTTCCCAAAAAGAAGCCGTGCCGAGTAACACCGCATTACCATGGCGAGTAAATTTCTCTAAAATTATACGCTTAGACATTTGCCCTTGCATATAAACTGGGTAGTCTATTTGTGTAGTTAGCCCTTCGGCCACTAAGTGCATCATTCGATAGCTAGTAAATAACACAAAACAACGCCCTTGTGCTGATTTTATAAGCTCAAGCGTTAGTTTTACAATTGCATGTGGCATATTATCAGCATGCGATTCGGGTAAGTAGCGAGGTAAACACAGCAGCGCCTGATTAGGGTAGTCAAATGGGCTATCTACCATCATGCTTTGTTTTGGCTTTAAACCTAGGCTTGCATTAAAATGCTCTAGTTTGTTATCAACCGAAAGTGTGGCAGAAGTGAATACAAATCCTGCGCCCGTGTCTTGCATCATTTGAGCAAACTTAGCTGATACATTCAATGGCGTTATATTAATTGTTAAATAACGGCGCGTTGTTTCATACCAATAACTAAAGCCGGTTTGGGCTGTATCAAAAACCCGCTCTAACTGCCCTTTAAACGCAAGTGCACGTTCAAATGGATGCTCAATTTTGTCGCTTCTATCTAGGCAAAGCTTGAGTACTTGATAAACAAAATCTAAATCACTGATCACACGATGGAGCGCCGCGCAAATTTGTTTATCGCTTAGTTTTTCTCGCCAATCGCCTCTACTGCCATCAACACCAAATTGTAAACGTAAATCAGCAACGCTTGTCTCAAGCTTGTTTAAGCTTTTACCAAGTTGCAGCATATCGGGAATTTCAGCTCTATAAATAGCACGTAAATCATTAATTAAATCTACCAACTTTTTAGTGCTAACACTTTCACCAAAGTAATCGCTGGCAATTTCGCTTAACTGATGGGCTTCATCAAATATGTAAGCATCTGCTTTTGGCATAAGTTCAGCAAAGCCACTTTCTTTTACAGCCATATCAGCAAAAAACAAATGGTGATTAATTACAACCACATCGGCATCGGCCGCAGTTAAACGTGCTTTGCGTATATAACAGCTTTGAAAATCTGGACACTCTTTACCTAAACAATTATCGGCTGTTGAATTTACATAAGGCAGTACTTTGGCATCATCTTCTATACCTATACAATCAGCCAAATCGCCCGATTGTGTTTCGCTTGCAAACTTAGCTACCATAGCTAGTTGATGCATTACGTCAGAGTCGTCAGTAGGTACATGTGCAACATGTTGATTAAGTCGGTAGGTGCATAGGTAATTGGCGCGCCCTTTTAATAAGGCGGTTTTTTTTGAAGCACTTAAAGCTTTAACTAGTTGCGGTAAATCTCGGTGATAAAGCTGCTCTTGTAAAGCTTTAGAACCTGTTGATATTATTGTGCGCCCTTTTGACTTAAGTGCAGGGGCTAAATATGCAAATGTTTTACCCGTACCCGTACCTGCTTCAACAACTAATTGCGAACTGTTTTTTAATGCATCCGCAACAGCTACTGCCATATCAATTTGTGGTTGGCGAGGCGTATACCCATCTAAAGATAACGCTAAAGGCCCGGTTGCACTAAACAGCTGTTTGATAATACCAATCACTTTAAAATAAATAATAGCGGGATTTTACGTAAGCAAAGCATTAAGGGCAAGTAATTACAAAACCCACTTTTACTTTACGAATTAATACGCACTTTAATAGTGAGATTAATCATTCGATATTACAATACACTGTGTATTTATAACGTACATTTAATTTAATAATGACAATATTTACAAAGCCTAATTTTCTATTAACTCTTACTAAAAATAATCCGTATTAAAAGCTATATTTAGGCATAAAAACTGTGACTCTGAAATATTACAGGAGTACCATACGCGGGTTTATAATCCTCTTTTTCGTGTGTCGTTAAAAAAATAGTAAGGTTAGCCAATGAATGCTTGGTATCTCATTTGTTTTCTCTCTGCCATTGCAATTTTTATTGCTTTTGCAAACCAATATATCCTCAAAATGCAAACTACAATTGCCATTACTACAGGCTCAGTTGTTATTTCTTTATTATTGATTATTGCCGTTAAATTATTAGGCGATCAAAATGCGTTAGCCATGACCCAAATTGTTTCCAGTATTAACTTTAACGAGTTATTACTCAAAGGTATGCTCGGATTTTTACTTTATGCTGGCGCATTGGAAATTAACCTTATGGCGCTTCGAAAACAGCGCTGGGAAATAACCGCACTAGTGCTATTTTCTACTATTGCTTCCACTTTTATAGTCGGTTATTTGAGTTTTTATCTATTTGCCTTATTTGGCTTTGATGTACCGTTTATATACTGTTTATTATTTGGCGCGCTTATTAGCCCAACCGACCCTATTGCCGTACTTGCAATTATTAAACAAATGCGAGCGCCAGAAGGAATCTCAGTTCAAGTAGAAGGTGAGTCACTATTTAACGACGGTATTGGTTTAGTAATATTTACGACCATTTTTTCGGTTGCTTTTTATGGCACCGATGCACAATTTGGCGATATAGCAGAACTCTTTTTTGTAGACGCCCTAGGCGGCATTGCGTTTGGTTTGGTTATCGCTTTGGTTGGCCACTTTTTAATTATTAACAGCCGCGATGTAAACATTCGCTTATTGATAACCTTAACTATTCCTACCGCAGGTTTTGCTGCTGCAAATATTTGGGAAATATCAGGCGCACTTGCCATGGTAACAAGCGGCATATTAATGGGTAACATTACTCGTACTAAAGCAACTGAGCGCACGGGGCCTGAAGACACTCGTTACGTAAAAGATTTTTGGCATGCAACCGATAGCTTTTTAAATGCCCTACTGTTTTTAATAATAGGTATGCTAATAGTGACGATGCCAATCACGCTTGGTGAAATTGGCTTAGGCTTACTAATGGTACCTGCAGTATTACTAGCACGCTTTATTAGCGTAGGCGCACCCTTTGTCATCTTTAAACGCTTTAGAAGTTACGATAAACACAGTGTTAAAATTTTAACCTGGGGTGGGCTACGCGGTGGTCTTGCACTGGCAATGGCGGCAGCAATTCCACGCGAGCAAGTTTTTGTAGGTGGCTCTGACCTACATAACCTAATCGTGATTGTTACCTACGTTGTGGTTATATTTTCTATTATTGTACAAGGCTTAACTATTTCACCGCTTATTCAAAGCAGTATTAAATCAGCTGAGCAAGCAAAGTAATAAATGCTTTGTGAGCAATCAACTCAGTAACCAAGTTATTATATAAATCACTTGGTTACTGTTACTCACGTGTTACAAAAACACTTTAAAGTTCTATAAATTGTTATCCTTTTTATTTATCTTCTTTGTTTAAATTAATCCGCTTGAAATGCAAATGAAAACAATTATAATTTTGGCTTTTCCTCTGTAGGGCTTTTCAATGTCCAAAAATAATTCTCACGTGTTTTTAAATTTGGTATCTCTGGGCAAACGACAACTTCATTGTTTTATTGTGCTTTTTATAATGGCTATGGCAAGCTTTAATGTGTCGGCCTCACCTAATGAGCAAACAAAAATAAAACAAATTGCACAGCTTGCAGAGTATGTAGGTGTAGATTACGTGGCAGCTGTTGGAAATGGTGAAATACTAGACCCCGACGAATATCAAGAAATGACTGAATTTTCGCACGTTATTATTGAGCAAGCTGGACAGCTATCAAGCCAAACCAATGAGTTTGATACAGTAAAGGCACAAGCTAAAACACTGCATACAGCGATTGCCAATAAAGCGAGTGTTGCCGATGTACGTGCAGCAAGCTCAGCGCTTCGTGAGTCGCTGCTTACATTTATGCCACAACTATCGTTACCTACATCGCTGCTTCCGGTTGAGCAAACTAAAGCGCTTTTTGCTACTAACTGCTCAATGTGTCACGGCCCTAGTGGTCAAGGCGACGGTCCGCTTGCAAAAAATTTATCGCCAGAGCCTACCAACTTTACCGACGAAGAGCGCGCAACAAACCGCTCATTAATGGGGTTATTTGACGCTGTAAGTAACGGCATTGACGACACACCTATGGTTGCTTTTACCCAATTTAATGAACAACAACGATGGTCTTTAGCTTTTTATGTAGGTAGCTTGGCATTTAAAGATGTTCAAAAACCACAAAATGTAGAACAAAACATTACCGCTTCGCAGATTGTAAACCTAAACCCTGCACAATTATCGGCAGGTCAAAGTGAGGCACAAGCACATTACGTTAAATGGCTTCGTGGTAATCCAGAGCAATTATTTAGCGCTAACAAAAATCCGATAACAGTTACTCGCACGCAGTTACTTGCAGCGCAAGCTGCGCATGCTAAAGGCAATTACTCACAAGCAAGTGATTTAGCAATTAGCGCATACTTAGATGGCTTTGAGCTTGTTGAAAACAACTTAAATGCCTACGACGAAACACTGCGTAAAAACATCGAAGTACAACTGATGAACCTACGCCAAACATTCAAAAACGAAAAAGATACAGCCGTCGTTGCCGAAAAAGTAAATGCCGCACTAACACAACTCGCTAAAGCAGATAGCATGCTAAACGAAACCAAGCTAACTGATGGCGCTCTACTTTCAGCGAGTTTAATAATATTACTGCGAGAAGGCTTAGAGGCACTCTTAGTTATTATTGCCCTTATGACTGTGCTTATTAAAACGAAACGTCAAGATGCGCTTAAATACGTACATGTTGGCTGGGTAACCGCACTTATTGCCGGTGGCTTAACATGGGCTGCTGCGCAAACATTAATAGAAATAAGTGGTGCAAGTCGCGAAGTTATGGAAGGTGCTGGTGCATTGTTTGCCGCTGTAATCTTACTGTATGTTGGCGTATGGATGCACAGTAAAACAAGTGCGCAACAATGGCAAAAATATATAAAAGACAATATAGATAAGCGTCTTGAGTCGGGAACACTTTGGGGATTAGCGGGGCTTTCTTTTATTGCCGTGTACCGAGAAGTATTCGAAACCGTATTGTTTTATCAGTCTTTATTAACGCAAAGCTCGCCTGCTCAATATTCATCTATTGCATCGGGTTTCGCGATAGCTGTAGCAATACTGGCTATTATTACGTGGGTATTAATTAAGTACTCAATTAAATTACCGGTTGCTAAGTTTTTTGCAATTACCACTTACCTATTATTTGCACTCTCGTTTGTGCTTATGGGCAAAGCCGTTATTGCATTACAAGAGGCCGATATAATAGGTATTGCGTCGCTACCAATGAGCTTTGAAATAGCATGGCTTGGTATTAAGTCAACATGGCAAGGTATTGTAGCTCAGGTATGTGTGTTCGCTATATTTAGCTTTTATATATTTAAAAGCAAAAACCAATAGTAATGCCTATCTGCTTAAGAGTTTAAGCTAATTGGCATAAGCAAAATACATAGTAAAAAGGCCCGCAAGGGCCTTTTTAGTTAATTGCTTATGTATTTAGTAAAATTGGTATTATCAAGCCCATGTATCTAAATGGGGGTTTTCGTCATCATCTACGTTAGACTTTTTTTTACTATTTTGGTCGTCAAGCATATTGAGCTTTTTCTTTTTTTGTAACTCACGCCTTTTTTTATTCTCTAGCTCAACTTTTTCAGCGGCCGATCCACTTTGCACACCCGCAATATGAAAAGCACTTTTTGACTCAACTTCTAGTCTGGTTATTCTTCCTAAATAAGGAATCATGATATCCATACACACTTCCTTAGTTTACTGTTAAATTATCTAAACGCTTGGTTTGGCTAATAAACAAACAAATATATGCAAAAAATGCACTTCCCTTCTTAATATTATCGACAGTTATAAGATATGCTTTAATTAAGCTAAAAAAAACTTGCCATAATATGGCTGTTTATGTTTTTATGAATGCGAAATTTATTTAAACAGATAACAACTGAACGTTACTATAACAACGAGCAGTTAAATAGGATAAAAAATGCGCTTAAACCTGACAACAGTACATCATCACCACCATTCACCGGAATAACCTGTCAGGTCTTTCGCTGAGAGGTTATTCCTAAAAGGAACCTCTGGCGATTCAAAAAACATTGATTCATTTTCGCCCTGAGGTTCCCCTCGGGGTTTTTAGTTTTTAAATTAAAGGAAAATGAATAATGAGTAACACAAATCGTCTACGTATCGCCATCCAAAAAGGCGGCCGCCTATCTAAAGATTGTCAAGATCTGTTAAAACAGTTAGGTGTTAAACTTAACCTTCGTGAACAACGCTTAATTGCACACTCAACTAATATGCCAATTGACGTACTACGTGTGCGCGATGACGATATTCCTGGTTTAGTAATGGACGGTGTATGTGATTTAGGTATTGTTGGCGAAAACGTACTAGTAGAAGTTCAAGCAGAACGTGAACGCCAAGGTGTTCCAAGCGAAGTAAACAAACTTTCAAAACTAGATTTTGGTTACTGTCGTCTTGCACTTGCTTGGCCACAAGAGCTAGGCGCTCGCGATAAGAGCTGGTTTGAAGGCAAACGTATTGCAACTACCTACCCAGAAATTTTAACTCAGTGGTTAAAGCGCGAAGGCATCAACGCAAGTACAGTAATGCTTACTGGCTCTGTTGAAGTAGCACCACGTGCAGGTTTATCTGATGCAATTTGTGATTTAGTATCTACTGGCGCAACACTTGAAGCTAACGGCTTAATTCAAGGTGATACAATTTTAGAATCAAACGCATGTTTAATTCAAAATAAAGATCTGCAAGACGCTGACAAACTAGCACTAATCAATAAGCTTATGCCGCGCCTACGTGGTGTTAGACAAGCTAAAGAAAGCAAATACATCATGCTACACGCACCAAAAAACAAACTTGATGAAATTTGTGAAATTTTACCTGGTTCTGGTCAACCGACTCTACTTGCCCTTGCGGGTAATGAAGAATACGTAGCACTGCACATGGTAAGCAGCGAAACATTATTTTGGGAAACAATGGAGCAGTTAAAAGCCCTAGGCGCTAACTCTATTTTAGTTATGCCAATTGAAAAAATGATGGAGTAAGTACCATGCTTCGTTGGAATGAGGAATCTTCACAAGTACAAGCAGCGGCGCTAATGCGCCCTGCAGTTTCTGTAAGCGCAAAGGTTGAAGCAATATGCAAAACTATTTTAGCTAATGTAAAAGAGCAAGGCGATGAGGCCTTACTTAGCATGGCCAAAGAGTTTGATAATAGAGCTAACCCACGTTTGCGCGTACCGCTAGATGAAATTAACGCATCTGAGCAAGCACTAAGTGCTGAGCTTAAATACGCAATTGACACCGCTTATGCAAATGTTAAACGTTTTCACGAAGCGCAGTTGCCAAAAGATATTAAATTATCAACCCAACCAGGCGTTGTATGTGAACTGAAATATCAAGCCATCGAAGCAGTCGGTATTTATGTACCCGGTGGCAGTGCTCCGCTGCCATCGTCGGTTATTATGCAAGGTGTATTAGCACAGTTAAGCGGCGCTAAAACCGTTGTACTTGCTACGCCGGTACAAGGTGATAAAGCAATTAACCCTGCTATTTTATATGCAGCTAAGTTATGTGGCATTACTACTTTGATAGAAAGTGGTGGCGCAGGCGCAATTGCAGCAATGGCTTATGGCACTGAATCAGTTCCTAAAGTAAACAAAATTTTTGGCCCAGGTAATAGCTTCGTAACAATGGCTAAACAGCTCGTTGCGCAAACTATCCCAGGTATGGCAATTGATATGCCAGCAGGTCCTTCTGAAGTATTAGTTATTGCAGATGAACGTGCAAACCCAGAATTTATAGCCGCCGATTTACTCTCACAAGCAGAGCACGGCGCTGACTCGCAAGTTATTTTACTATGTAACAGCGAAAGTATTATAGAACAAACTCAGCAGGCACTTACAAGCCAATTAGCTAATTTGAGCCGCAAAGAAACAGCCGAGCAAGCGCTCGCTAATTCTTCACTTATTTTAGTTGATTCAGTTAAACAAGCATTTGATGTATCGGCGCAATACGGCCCAGAGCACTTAATTTTACAACTAGGCGATGCAACACCTTACCTAGATAAAGTTAAAAATGCAGGCTCAGTATTTGTAGGTGACTACACACCAGAATCTGCAGGCGATTACGCATCGGGTACTAACCACGTGTTACCAACATATGGTTACAGTGCAACTTACTCGAGTTTAAACTTGCTTGATTTTTTCCGTACATACACAGTGCAAACAATTACTAAAAGTGGTTTAACGCAGCTTTCAAAAGCAATTTTACCACTTGCAGATGCAGAAGGCCTTGATGCCCACGCTAATGCGGTTTCAATTCGTTTAGAGGCAATTAAAAATGAGCAATGAGAGCGCACAAGCGTCTAGCTTATTACCTAAGAATATTGCAGCCCTTGCTGCATACAGCTCTGCAAAAAGTGAAAAGCTAACCGGTACTACGTGGCTAAATGCTAACGAAAGCCCGTATGCTAAAAATCTTGAACTGAGTATTGAGGATTTAAATCGCTACCCTGATCCACAACCGCAACTGGTTATTGACCGTTACGCCGCTTATACAGAGCTTGAAAGCGAAAATGTATTAATGACGCGCGGCGCAGATGAAGGCATTGAGCTTTTAGTGCGCACATACTGTGAGCCAGCTAAAGATAGTATTGCGCTATTTTTACCAACTTACGGTATGTACAAAGTTACCGCCGATACACACAACGTTAGTATTAACGCGCTTACACAAGAATTATTATTAAGTGGCAGTGTTGATGAAATAGTTGCAGCTGTTGGCAGCTCAAAGCTGGTATTTATTTGTAACCCAAATAATCCAACTGGCAGCTTAACGCCACTTGATAAAGTAAAAGCGATTGCAACAGCACTTGCAGGTAAAGCATTAGTTATTGTTGACGAAGCCTATATAGAGTTTTGCCCAGAGCAAAGCGCGACTAAACTTATTAATGAGTTTAGTAATGTAGTGGTTTTGCGTACGCTTTCTAAAGCCTTTGCGCTAGCAGGGCTCAGAACGGGCTTTACGCTTGCACAAGTGAGCGTACTAGCGCCAATTCGTAAAGTCATTGCGCCGTATCCGGTATCAGGTGTTGTAGCAAGTATTGCAGCGCAAGCAATTGCACCCGATGCAATTACATCAATGCGCCGCCAAGTTACTATTTTAAATAGCTTAAAAGCTAAGTTGGTAGATTGGCTAAACGCCTCCCCTGCTGCATTAAAAATTCTCACTGGTGAAGGTAACTTTGTTACTTTAAAATTAGCCGATAAAAACTACTTTAAAATTGCACTTGAGCAAGGTTTGGTTATGCGCGCTTTTACACTATACGGTGAAGACGACTGGCTACGAATTTCAATTGGCAGTGAACAAGAACTTGAACAAGTAAAAATTTGGTTAGATGGCTTACAAACGCCGGCTACCGCAGCATCTTTAGCAGGAAACGAAGTATCATGAGTAACCCCTATTTATTTATAGACCGCGACGGCACTATTATTGAAGAGCCAATTACCGACAAACAGGTAGATAGCCTTGAAAAGCTAGCATTTTTACCTGGTGTTATTCCTGCGTTATTACAATTACAAGCCGCAGGTTACCGTTTAGTAATGGTGTCTAACCAAGATGGTTTAGGCACAGATAGCTTTCCTACTGCTGATTTTGACATAGCACAAGACAAAATGATGGACATAATGCAAAGCCAAGGCATTAGCTTTGACGAAGTATTAATTTGCCCACACTTTGATGAGCAAAACTGTGATTGCCGTAAACCTAAAACGGGCTTACTTACCGAGCTTATGCGCTCTGGCAAAGTAGACTTAGCGCGCTCTTTTGTTATTGGCGATCGCCAGACCGATATTGGCCTTGCTCAAAACTTATGTTGTGAAGGTATTTTATACGACGGCGATTGGAGTGCGATAGTGACAAAATTGACTACCGCAAACCGCGAGGGTCGTGTTACACGCAACACTAAAGAAACCCAAATTGATGTAGCCATAAACTTAGATCAAACTAAAAATGGCAGCATAGACACCGGACTTGGCTTTTTTGATCACATGCTTGATCAAATTCGCACCCACGCAAACATTGGTTTAAACATTAAAGCCAAAGGCGATTTACACATAGACGAGCACCACCTTGTTGAAGACATTGGTATTGCTCTTGGTGTCGCACTTAAACAAGCGCTTGGCACTAAATCGCAAATTGCACGCTATGGTTTTGCGCTTCCTATGGACGAGTGTAAAGCTGAAGCACAAATTGATTTATCGGGCCGTGCATCATTTGTATTAAACGCTAACTTTAGCCGCGAAAAAGCAGGCGACTTAGACGTACAAATGGTTGAGCACTTTTTCAAAAGCTTAAGTGATAACGCCGCTATTAGCCTTATTTTATCGGTAAGCGACGGTAACTGTCATCACCAAGTAGAAGGCTTATTTAAAGCGTTTTCACGTGCTCTTCGTATGGCCGTAGCACAAGACACGACCCAACAAACAGCCAGCTCTAAGGGATGTTTATGATTGCCATAATTAATACCGGTTGTGCCAATATAAATTCAGTACGCTTTGCGTTTGAACGCTTAGGCCAAACGCCAACAGTAATTACTTCACCAGAGCAATTAGCGGGTTTTGAGCGCGCTATATTGCCAGGTGTAGGTCACGCGTCGGTTGCTATGAAACGCCTAGTAGATAACGGCTGGCAACAAGCTATAAATGAATACCAGCGCCCGCTTATGGGCATTTGTTTAGGTATGCAGTTACTGTGCGAAAGCACCGAAGAAGGTAACGTACAGTGCCTAGGTAAAATACCAGGGCAAGTAAAAGCGCTTGATGTAGGCAATTTAACGTCGCCGCATATGGGTTGGAATAACTTAAGCGTTAACAAAGAGCATGCATTAACTAAAGGGCTTACGCTTGATGAGCAAGTGTATTTTGTTCACAGCTTTGCGCACACCGTAAACGACGCCACACTAGTGAGCGGCGAATATGGTCAAACCTTTTCAGCCATTGTTGCTAAAGACAATTACGCAGGCATGCAATTTCACCCAGAGCGCAGCGCAAAAGTTGGCGCACGTTTATTACAAAATTTTGTTGATTGGCAGTTATAAGCTGCCCATTAACTAACAAAAAAGAGATTATTTGTGATTATTCCAGCATTAGACGTATTACAAAATCAAATTGTGCGCTTGTACCAAGGTAAATACGACACAGCACAGTTTTACCCTTTCGAACTTGGTGCGCGTTTAAAAGAATACGCCGACAGTGGCGCAGGCAAGTTACACCTTGTTGATTTAGAAGGTGCACGCGATCCAAGTAAAAAGCAGTGGAAACATATCCAAGCTGCAACCAAAGCACTTAATGTACCGTATCAAGTGGGCGGCGGTATTCGCTCAGAGCAAGATGTAAGTGATTGGCTTAAAGCCGGTGCAAACCAAGTTGTTATTGGTTCAATGGCAGTAGAAAAACGCGAACAAGTAAAAGCCTGGATTGAGCAATTTGGCGCAGAGCATTTTGTAATTGCTCTTGATGTAAATAAAACAGCCACGGGCTGGGCACCAGCAACGCACGGTTGGTTAAGTGAATCTGAATTTGGTTTACTTGAGCTGGTAGATTTTTATGTAAGCTTAGGTGTTATTGATTTTTTATGCACGGACATCAGTAAAGATGGCACCATGACGGGCCCATCGTTTGAGCTTTACGAAGATTTAACTCACCATAACAGCACAATTAAAGTGCAAGCCTCAGGTGGCGTAAGCTCACTAGATGACATTAAAAAGCTTAAAGAGCTGGGTGTGGGCGGCGTTATTTTAGGTAAATCATTGCTTGATGGCGCATTTAGCGTTGAGGAGGCATTGGCATGTTATCAAAACGCATAATCCCGTGTTTAGACGTTAAAGACGGCCAAGTAGTTAAAGGCGTTAAGTTTAAAGGCCATGAAATTGTTGGCGATATTTTAACAATGGCTAAAGCTTACAGCGAAGCCGGTGCCGATGAACTAGTTTTTTACGAGATCAGCGCAAGCGTTGAAAAACGCCTACTTGATGTAAACTGGGTAGAGAGCATTGCACGTAATATCGATATTCCATTTTGTGTAGCGGGCGGTATTAAATCAGTGGCTGATGCAGCGCGTGTACTTGAGCGCGGTGCTGATAAAATCAGTATTAACAGCCCTGCTATTGCGCGTCCTGAACTTATTAAAGAATTACACGATGAGTTTGGTAAGCAATGTGTTGTAGTCGGCATTGACAGCTTTTTTGATGAAATTACCGGCGAGTATTTAGTGTATCAATTAACCGGCGATCCTAATGCATCAAGCCGTACGCGCTATAAAACACAAGAATGGGTTAAACGCGTACAAGACCTAGGCGCAGGCGAAATTGTATTAAACTGTATGAACCAAGATGGCGTTCGTAACGGTTACGACAACGAGCAACTAAGTAAAATTCGCGAGCTGTGTGACATTCCTTTAATCGCCTCTGGCGGTGCGGGTAGTATGCAAGATTTTGTTGATGTATTTAAACAAAGCAAAGTAGATGGTGCATTAGCTGCCAGCGTTTTTCATAAAAATGTGATTAACATTGGCGAACTAAAACAATTTTTAACAGATAACCAAGTGGCAGCAAGATTATGCAAGTAACACAACAAAACCAAGCTCAGGTCGATTTCGCTAAAAGTGACATGATCCCTGCGATTATTCAAGATGCCCGCTCTGGTGTTATTTTAATGCAAGGCTTTATGAACAGCGAAGCACTCGCTGTTACGCTTGATACCAATAAGGTAACGTTTTACTCGCGTTCAAAATCGCGTTTATGGACTAAAGGCGAGTCATCAGAAAACTACTTAAACGTAGTATCTGTGCATACAGATTGTGACTACGATTCAATTTTAGTACTTGCCAACCCAGAAGGCCCAACGTGTCACTTAGGTACACAAAGCTGTTTTGGTGATGAAGCAAAACCAAGTTTAAGCTTTTTAGCACAGTTAGAAGATGTGATTGTTGCGCGTAAAAATGACGACCCTGAAAAAAGCTACACAGCGTCATTATTTGCAAAAGACTTAAGCCGTAGTTGTCAAAAAGTAGGTGAAGAAGGCGTAGAAGTTGCCCTTGCCGCTATGAAACACGATAACGATGAGCTAACAAACGAGTCTGCTGATTTAATTTATCACCTTACAGTATTGCTACAACGCCAAGGCTTAGCCCTTGAAGATGTAGTTAAATGCTTGCAAGGTCGCCATAAATAGCATTAGTTGTGACTAACAAAGAGGCTCATATTTATATGGGCTTTTTTATTTTTACAGTAAATCACGTGTGATATAGTGCGTGGCTAAATTAATCGGTTACTGTGAACTATGAAAAACTATATTACTCCTTCTATTGTCGCATTTATTTTAGTCGTCGCGTTTATTTTAGCGGGCTGTACCAGCAAAACTAATCAGACGACAACTACAGCAACCACTACTACAACGAATCAGTCTGTAAAAACCACAGTAACACCCGATGAATGCAGCACCATAAATAACCTAATAAATGGTTATGAGTCTGGTTTTAATTCAATCAAAACAGATAAAGTAAATAACCAGTTTACTAATCAATGGCGTACTAATACTCATATAATTGGAGCAAACTGTACAGTTACTTTAAATAAGTCAGAGCAAGCAAGCTACCAATGCCAAACACCTGTTAAAACACAAACGCAAACAATAAAGTCTCATCAAAAACTGGCTAAGCAATTGCGCCAATGCTTAACCAAAACAGGTTGGTTGGAAAGCCAAAAAGAAACAGCAAGTTCAATTTACAGCACCTTTGTACTTGATACTAAAACCCCTGTCATTACACTTGCTACCAATCAAGAAGGTAATGGGTTTTCTACTCGCTTTGAAATTGCTCCACCGTTAGGACTTTAATAATGCGCCAATTAAATCAAAACAAAAAAACATCTAAATTTAAAACTGATTGCCTAGGAATATGCGAAAGGCGCAGCGGTTACTGCACCGGGTGTGGGCGTACCAACGAAGAAATTTTTGATTGGATAATATTATCTGAAGATGAAAAAAAAGCGATTTTAGAAACACCACGAGCAGACGCTAACTCATAACAAATAAAGCCCCTAAATGTTAAAAGTAACAGTTAATTGATTAACTAAAAACTTTTAACTTGTTGTGGCTATTCATTTTAGTTGCGCTAATACAGCTTTCGACTACTTGCTCAAATGAGTTATTAATATCTATATTTATAACATTGGGCTCATCTTCTTTTGGAACTTCTAGCGCTTCAAATTGGCTTTTGAGTAAATCAACAGGCATAAAATGCCCTTTTCTGTCCTGCATACGGCTTTTAACCAGCTCAAAATCACCAAAAAGATGTAAAAAGGTAATGCCTGTATTTCCATCACATATTTGTTTTCGGTATTTCTTTTTTAATGCTGAGCAGACTATTACCGCGACTTCATTTTTCTTTTCAATGCTAAATGCAGCATCACGTATTCTTTCGAGCCAAGGCACACGATCAGCATCATTTAAAGGCTGCCCAGATGACATCTTTAATATATTAGCCTTGGGATGTAAGTCGTCTCCGTCGATAAATTTAGCGCCAATGCGCTTTGCTAATGCATCACCCACACTTGACTTTCCTGTGCTTGAAACCCCCATTACAATATAAATACGACCTACATTTGTGTTACTCATGTATTTACCCTCGCCTTAATTTAATAATTAATTATTTTCAATGTATATATTATATTGAGTTACGGGTAACATGTTACGCGTAACAAATACGAAAGTGAAGTTAAACACACACTAAACATCATAATTCACACTGAATATAAGTAGGGAAAAATGTCAGATTTATCATTAATACTAACAGCGGTAGGCTCCATATTTTTATTGCTTTTTTTAGTAATGAAAGTACGACTACATGCTGTCGTCTCTTTGATCCTTGTTTCTATGATTGCAGGATTATTCTCAGGAATGAGCCCAGAAATAATTGCCGCTACAATTCAAAAAGGAATGGCCGGAACACTAGGCTTTGTTGCGGTGGTGGTCGCTTTAGGCGCCATGTTTGGCAAAGTAATGGAAGAAACCGGCGCGCTGGATCGCATTGCCCACACACTTTTACACCGTTTTGGAGAAAAAAACGCTAATTGGGCGCTTACCTTTACGGGCTTTATTTGTGCTCTCCCCCTCTTTTTTGATGTAGCCGTGGTACTTTTAATCGGTATTGTTTTTGCTGTAGTACGAAAAGGCGGTGGCAGCGTTGTTAAAATTGGTATTGGGCTACTTGCTGGGATAGCGTCTTGTCAGGCGTTTCTTATTCCTGCGCCAGGGCCGATTTTGGTTGCCTCTCAATTAGGCGCTGACTATGGTTATATGATTTTATTTGGCCTTATTGCTGCCATACCGGCAATGATTATAGGAGGTCCAATTTGGGGCTCTATTATTTCTAAATCTATTCATGTAGAACTCCCACAGCACGAACAAATCGACGATAACCAAAGAGTTGGTAAAGGGACGCCTAGTTTTGGATTAGCATTAGGTTTAATTGCTCTGCCGTTAATTATGATTAGTTTAAATACTATTGGTAGCCGCTTTGTTGAAAAAGACTCTGATTTATATAATTGGTTAGCCTTTATAGGTCATCCATTTACAGCAATTTTAGTTGCCTGCCTAATGGCATTTTATTTGCTCGGTGCAAGGCGCGGTGTCCCTAATGCTAGAATCATGGAAATTTGTGGTAGTGCCTTACAACCTGCAGGAATTATTATTCTTGTCACTGGTGCCGGTGGGGTATTTAAACAAGTATTAGTTGATTCAGGAGTAGGTACTGCACTAGGTAATTACTTAGCTGGCTCAGGATTACCGATTGTAATACTCGCTTTTGTATTATCAGCCGCTGTGCGGGTTATTCAAGGCTCTGCGACAGTAGCTATGCTTACAGCGTGTGGCTTAATTATTCCAATGCTTCAGCCTTTAGGCCTTGATGGAGCGCAGCTTGCCGCTGTCACTATCGCTATTGGTGGGGGCTCTATTGTGCTCTCCCATGTAAACGACTCAGGATTTTGGTTAGCGAGTCGCTATCTCGGTTTGAGCGAAATGCAAACTCTTAAAACGTGGACGGTAATGGAAACTATTATTGGTACTGTTGGCGCACTTGTCGCTATGATTATTTCTCTGTTTTTGTAAAATTACAGTATGTAGAGTTATCATCACACATATAAAAATTACCTGAGCCTTTTGTTATTTAGGCTCAGGTAATTAGGCACAGGTAATTAGGCTCATATAATTAGAGTATTTAAACACTTTCACCTAGATGAACTATATAACCAGTATCAATTACTTGCTTATAATTAATCCTAGCATCCAAATCTGAATTAATCCGGCTCAACAACTCTCTTCCCGCAACATTACCTATCTGATAACGAGGGGTGATCACACTTGCTAATTGAGGCACCATTGCTTGGCCAATATCATGGCCATGAAAACCCACAACCCCCATTTGGCTAGGCACTAAAATGTTGTTTCGCTGGCATTCAAAAATAGCCCCAATTGCTAAATCATCATTAGTACAAAACAAACAGTCAGTATTTGGGTAGTCAGTACGCGCTTTTTGTAAAAGTTCAGCACCTAAACTATAAGATGAAGCTTGATCAGTCATCACACTTTTAGGCGTAAAACCTTTAGCTAACATAGCATCTGAATAACCTTGAAATTTTAGGCGTGTTCGTACATCGAGCCTTGCACCTATATAAACAATATTTCGATAGCCTTTATTTAAAAGTGCCGTCGTCATATCAAAAGCGGCTTTAACGTTATCAAAACCAATCGCTTGCTGCATTGGAGAGTGATGAGTATCCATTATTTCAATCACAGGTACGCCTGACGTTTCAATCATTTTTAGCGTTCTGTCTGTGTGTGTGGTTTCTGATAAAATTAAACCATCAACGTGATACGACAATAGATACTCAACCCGTTTTTCTTCAATTTCAGGGTTGTAACCATAATGGGCTAACATTGTTTGGTATCCTGCAGGCCCTGTTACATCTTCAATACCTTTTATAACTTGAGCAAATACGTGGTTCGTTAACGATGGGACTAGTACACCAATAGAGTAGCTTTTAGCATTAGAGAGTAAATCAGGGGCTTTATTTGCAATGTAACCTAGCGTATCAATAGCTGCACTAATTTTAGTGCGAGTAGACTCTGATACTTTTTCGGGATTACGTAAATAACGACTCACCGTCATTTTGGTTACACCAACCGCATCGGCAATATCTTGAAGAGAAGAACGTTTGTTTTTTTTCATCACACACAATTAAATAAAATGTTACTTGTAACATACCAACTATTGTGAAAAATCACTACTTTTAGCCATTTTTATTTAGGTTATCGCTAAGCGATTACCCAGAGATTTAAATAACCTATCCTCTTTTATGTATTTGTACCAATAACATTAAACAGAGGCTCAGATACTCCGAGCCTCATCGTAATTAAAAACTTATAGCAATCTCAACAATTGCGAACCAGGTAGGCCGCTTTGTGGTAATAACGCGGGGGTAACTGCAAATGCTTCTGGGATTTTACTTTTGATTTCATCCATCTTTTTACGGTTATTTTGTTTATCATAGACATAATATTTAAGGATATTGCCGTATACATCGTCTTTTGCATCAACCTTCTCTAGGGTTTTTAACGCTTTATCGTAATCATCAAGGTAAATGTATGCCAGTGCTAAGTTATCAGCAGAGCCAACATGTAGCTTACCTTCAAGCTGTTTTGATAAATCTTCAAGCTCTGCAACAGCAAGCTCATAACGCCCTAGCTGTATATACGCGGTTGCTAGTGAATTTTTTAAAAAATAAGGTGGGTTACTACCAGGCTCATACCATTTTTCGTAAGCACTCAGTATATCTTCATATTGCTCAAGTTTAGAGTAAACGTGATCTAGCAGCCTAAAGCTTTGTAGTTTAATTTCAGCTTCTTCAAAACCAGCAAGTTTATCTCTATTTAAGTGCCATTGTTGTATGCCTTGCGCAGCTTGGTTTAACAGTTCAGGGTTATCACTTTTTGCCCCAGCAGCACTTTTTAGAAGCTGTGCAAGTTGTTGTTTATATTCTTCACTTTTAACAGGAGCCTGAGACGTATTATTACTTGGCTGCTTGTTATCTGAACTACCATCTACAATTTGCGCTGCAGCTAAAGCACTAAAAGACATTGCCGCCGCAACCATAACCAAATATTTACTTTTCATTGTTTTTTCCTTGTTTAACATTTTGATCCTCTGAATATTAAAACTCTTAGAATGAGCAATATTCAAAAGTGGGGGGGTAAAAAAGTTAGGCGAGCTTTTTGCACTTTGCTCTTGTAGCAATAAACTGGCTAAATCCAATTGGTATTTACCTTTTAGCTTTTGCATACACAACTCATCACAGCTAAGTTCGAGTTGCTCTTTTGCTAAACCAGTTAACTTTAAGCAAATAGGATTCCACCAAAAAACGCTTTCTATAAAACAAATAAGCCACGTCCAATAAATATCACCTTGTTGTAAATGAGTTACCTCGTGTTGAATGACTGAATCTAATTCTTCACGATTTACCATCGTCGACTCTAGCCAAATAACAGGCTTTATTAACCCGGTAGCAAAAGCAGGCTCTGTATGGGTTGTTAGTCTAATTGGATACTGATTGTTAATGTGTTTAAGTTCAGGACTTGGCTTTGAGTTAATGTATAAGTTTTTTATAAGCTTTACATAAAGGCTCACGCGTAATGAAAACAATCCAAAACCAGCTAAAACTAAAACTATAAAAACATTACTAAGTGATGGCAATAAGTCCCATATACCCATATCGCTTTGTAATTCGTCCTTAGTTGCTACTTGTTCAGCATTTGGTATTAGTGCTTTAACATCGGGAATCAATTGCGCCACGTTAAATGTGTAACGATTTGCCCCTTCAAATAAGGGTAACTGGGAAAAGTACTGCCAAGGGACAAACCAACATGCCAAGGCAGTCATTAAAATGTAAAAGTTTAATCGTGCTGGGGCATTTTTAAGCCCTTTTACTGTAAGCAAAATACATAAGCTAATAAGTGTGCAAGTTAGTAAATAATCCGTCATTACCCTCTCCTTTAATCTAACTTTTTATTTTTTAAAAGCGTTTGTAAATATTCTATATCTTCATCATTTAGCTTTTCTTCTTTGATAAAGTGGGCAATTAAACTACGAGAATTACCTTTAAAAAATCGTTGCATAAAACTAGGCATAGCTTGCTCCGATAATGTGTCTTGAGTAACGATTGTTCTAAAAATAATAGCTCGTCCTTCATGTCCACAACGCTCAATCGCTCCTTTGTGTTCTAACCTATCTACAATAGTTTTAACTGTTGTATAGGCTACTTTTTTATCTTTTTGCTTATCAGCTAAAAGCACCTTATGTAGTTGACTCGCGGTACAGGGTTCTTCCTGCCAGAGCAGCTGCATAATATCCATTTCAAAATCACTAAGTTTCATTGTCGCTCCTATTACTACACTTGTAGTGGTACTGTTACAAATGTAGTAGTAAGTAATCTTAGTGTCAATACAAAATTGACATGTGAATAAAAAACAAGCGGTAAAAATATAAAAGCCTTAGGAAGGTTTTATAAAAAAGGTAGATAAAATAAAGAGGTATACTTATTAATAGATTTTAGAAAAACATAAAAAACGATAGTTTATTTTCAACTAACGCTTTTTATGCTTTAAAGTTTTTTATGAAAGGTAGTGAGGTAACTATGCTTTATCGAGCGCTTGGCTTACATCGGCAATTATGTCAGCAATGTTCTCAATACCGACCGATAAACGAATTAAATCGCGACTTACACCCGCATTAGCTAGCTCTTCATCGTTTAATTGGCGGTGTGTAGTTGACGCAGGATGGCACGCAAGCGACTTGGCATCGCCAATATTAACTAAGCGTAAAATCATATTTAGCGAATCAATAAACCGCGTGCCTGCTTCAAGACCACCCGCAATGCCAAAGCTTAAAATACCGGATGCTTTACCACTGGTAATTTTTTGACTCATTTCGTTATACGGGCTTGATTTAAGCCCTGCGTAATTAACCCAAAGCACTTTTGGATGGTTTTCTAAATATTCAGCTAACTGCTGTGCATTTTCGCAGTGGCGATCCATTCTTAAGCCTAAGGTTTCAAGGCCGATTAGAATGTCAGATGCGTTTTTAGGTGCAAGCGCTGCGCCGGTATTTCTAAGTGGCACTACTCTGCAGCGTCCAATAAATGCAGCTTCAGCAAAGGCTTCGGTATACACCACGTTGTGATACGACGGATCAGGCTCGTTCATCATTGCAAAACGCGTAGCATTCGCTTTCCAATCAAATTTACCTGAGTCGACAATCATGCCGCCAATGGCAGTACCGTGCCCGTTTATATACTTTGTAAGTGAGTGAACCACTATATCGGCGCCCAGCTCAAATGGGCGGCATAAATACGGCGTAGCCACGGTATTATCAACAATAAGCGGCACACCTTTGCTGTGTGCAATACGTGCTAAACGTTCAATATCAACAATATTACCTGCAGGATTACCAATAGATTCACAAAAAACAGCGCGGGTGTTGTCGTCAATTGCATTCTCGAACGCGGTAAAGTCATCGGCTTTAATCATGCGTGCTTCAATACCTTGCCTAGGTAGTGTATGAGCAAATAAGTTATACGTCCCACCATATACTTGGCTGGTGCTGACAATGTTAGTACCGACTTCACACAAACATTGAATAGCATACGTAATAGCAGCCATCCCAGAGGCAACAGCCAGCCCACCAATGCCCCCTTCCATCGCGGCAATACGTTGTTCAAGTACGGCATTGGTTGGGTTCATTATGCGGGTGTAAATATTTCCAGGTACTTTTAAATCGAATAAATCAGCGCCATGCTGCGTGTTGTCAAATGTATAAGAAGAAGTGTGATAAATAGGCACGGCTGCCGATTTGGTCGTAGGCTCAGATTCGTAACCGTGGTGCAGTGCTAATGACTCTAATTTCATAATTATTTCCTTCAATTAATTTACCACTAACCTAGCACTTCTTGGTTATAAAATGTACATGAAATATATTTAAGGGTGTTAAGGTGATTTGATTTAAGTTAAAGGCGGTGATTAGCAGACATTCAAAGGCTAAATAACAACTAGTCAGCCCTTTAACTAACAATATAATAACCCACCCCAAGTATAATATTTATTATTGGTAATAATTTACACAATTTGCTATTAATAGAAGCCCATAAAATAAGGATATTCCAGCATAAAAAAGAAAAGTATCCTTCAATAAACCTGCAGTGTAATAAAAGGAGTTATTAGTATGTCAAAAATGTTCGAGTTAAAATCAAACAGAAATATTGCTATAAAAATGAGTTGTGGAGTGACATTAATTTGCGCTACATACATATCATTTAATAACATATTTATAGGGCTAGGTTTAGCTGTCATCTCTATTCTCATAACTTACTCTGTATTAAATAAGAAAGGTAGTTGGTTCTCTTAGTTTTATATGAAGCTATTTGCGTAACGTTATTTATACAAGAGAGCAAACGCCATAAGCTTCTAGCATTCTTTCTAAGATCAGCTAAGAGCGATCAGCAGATCGTTGAGGTTGGCTAAAAATCGTAGTTACTTGATTGGTCAAACTGCTCTTTGCGCGTATATTCATGAAAATAAGCGACGCGCGCATATTGTTCTATTAAACTTTACTTTAAAGCTTTAAAAACTTAGTGGTAGTAATGCTTTAGGTTATTTGTTAAAACTAAATAAAGTAGATAAATGAGCGTTAAGTCGGCAGAAATATGGGCGATGAGCGCACTATTAAATTGTTGAACTAAGCCGCTACGCGGAGATCCTATTCTGACCATTTGAGCCACACTTACCTTGGGGTTATCCCATATTTGGAGGTAAGTAATGAATACACTCATTGAACAAGTCAAAACTGAAATAGCCTATCTTGGTTATTCACAAAGTACATGTAAAAGCTACTGTGAACATTTACTAAAACTCAGTCATTATTTTAATAAACCGCTCGATTC
>NZ_JACJEO010000023.1:0-81782 GCF_014164115.1 Pseudoalteromonas sp. SG45-2 | reverse complement strand
TTCTAATTTGATTGCTGCAGAATACGTTGCACGTTTTAATTTCGTCATTTTTTCACCCAAATTTGTATGCTTATCAGCATAACATTTCTTTCTTAATGGGTGGCCAAAATTAATTTACCACTACATCAGCCATGTACTCAACTTGCCAATGGAGTGAATAGGGCTAGTGCACATATGCCTTCTGTTGTAACACACTGAAAGTGTTGTTAATTTGCCAATGGAGATTACATAAATTAAATCGGTATTAGTTTCTTCTGATGGAGCAATTTTCACCTTTAAATTAACCAGTTGGCTTTAAACAGTAATACCATTAATTGATGGCCATATCTTCAAGTTTGACAATTAGGCGCTACTTTTTCTCACTAAAATAACCCAGATTTCTAAATGTATTCATTTCAAGGATAAAAAGCCTATTCCAATGTCACTAGTAAGCACAGCAAATCTACTTTTTGCTGTTTATTTAAAGTACTATGTTGGAATCGAGTTTTATATGTCATTCACAAAAGGACATAAACCAGTACGGAAATGGCTTGCTTTAGAAGCAATAAAGCATCTTGAATTAAGCATGAAAGGAACAGGTAAAATTTAGAGTAAAAGCACAATTTATTCCTAACAAGCGATTACTGGCTAGGTGTTGTCAACTTCGGTACTTGGATGGTAGGCCAATGTCGCTAATTATGTAATGATAATACAGTGTCATACTTTAAATAACCTCCTAACTTTATAGTAATCAGGAAAATGTAAAATCGCAGGATTTTATAGACATACAGTAGGAAGTATCAATATCTTGATGAGTACTATCTATATGTAGACAACATCCCAAATATCATCATTAATAGTTAACTTATTAAATCTATCTTCTTCTACAGCAAAAGCTAATAAATGTGTTGGTCTAGAAAAACCCACATATAACATTTTAGAATATTTTTTTATGCTGCCTATTTTTGTATTTAACTTTTTTATTTCAGTTGTTCGTTTACCACTACCTTTTTTTCTTTTTTCATTTAATGAAACAATTTCGAGTTCAAGTCTGGCAATCTTATCCTCTATACCTTCAATCAACTCCAAACTACTTAAACCACTAAAAACCTCACTCATTTGGGTGGATTCATATTCACTATAATAAAAAGACTCTAAATATAATGTAGCTAAATGAGTTTGACCTTTAACGCCATGTACAGTGTTAAACATTAATTTACTTTCTTCGGCTTTAGTAATTGCTGAAACATCACCAACCATATAGTTATCATATAAAAAATTACTACATGGCGTATATTCAGAGAATAACTCACTAAAAATTGAAACAATATAAACTTGTAGTTCAACTAATACATCCTTATCGTTGCCCCTAATTACTTTGATTGACCACTTGTAAATGTTTTTTTCAAATGTTACTTCTTTTTCATCTAAAAGTGATTTTTCTAGCAGCAACTTTCTAAAAGTCGATTCTTTAAAAAAATTCCCCTCACCATCTTTTATCTTCGCTATTCTAAGTGATTTAAGAATTGCATTTATAATATTTGAAGCAATTGGCTTTAAACTGTCATTCATCTGTTCAAAGCAAATTAAATACTCTGTTAAACAGTTATACTCGCTTTTGGTTTTTTTTTGCTGACGACTGTAATTTGGATAGTAACTAGGTAGCGTAATTTGTGTTTCATCGTCTTTTTTTCTAGTGACCCATGCAACAACGGATATCGCTTTTGAGCAGATTTCTGGGAATAAACCTTCTTTTGTTAATTTATTAATTATTGATGTGTAGCGCTCTATTAATTGTTCTTTATTAGCAAGGGTATAAACAAATAATATAGGCTTGATTTGACTATCGGAATTTAAACCCACTATAGTAGATTTTGTTAAACTAAATTTATTTGTGAGGCTGGCATTTAGGGGGGATAGGCGATGACTACCAGTGATATTTTTAATTGTTTCT
This sequence comes from Pseudoalteromonas sp. SG45-2, assembly GCF_014164115.1. Classification (NCBI taxonomy): domain Bacteria; kingdom Pseudomonadati; phylum Pseudomonadota; class Gammaproteobacteria; order Alteromonadales; family Pseudoalteromonadaceae; genus Pseudoalteromonas; species Pseudoalteromonas sp. SG45-2. The sequence continues at coordinate 79,849 of NZ_JACJEO010000023.1, read as the reverse complement.
CTGTCTATCCAAATTTGATCTAATTTAATCTCACCATTAAAAATTGCCTGATTTTTATCACCAATACGCTGGTATACAGATTTAGAACCACCACCATCAAAGAATAACATTTCCAAAAGTTGATATTGATGTTTATCCATATCTTGCATTTCATCTACAAAAACGTAAGAAAAACGGCGCTGAATAATATTGATTACCTGTGGCTTAGCAAATAAATATTTATAAGCTAAAGCATAGGCATCATCAAAGTGTAGATAGCCTTCTTCAAGAACTTTCCACTTTAATTTGAATAAATAATCTAAAATATCTGACTTTTCTTTATCTGAATAATCTTGATAGTTTCTCGAATTCGGTTTTGGCTTATTTATTTCTAAATCAGAACCATTTATTGTACAGACTAAGTTTGTACAATAGGGTTCTGGTGAAAAACGATAATTAAATATCTTTGATTCATTACAGGAAAAAATATATTTAACTTTTCTGAAAGTCTCTCTTTGACTAAGTGAATCGATAGTTAATTTATTTTTTATTTGTTGAGCATATGCTTGGTCACATATTCTAGTAATGTCATTTCCAAAGCTTTGCTTAAAATAAGGTTTAGCTAAAAACTCATTAACAAAACTTTGTATTGTCCCAATAAAATTTGGATATGAGAATAGTTTTGGGCAATAAGCTCCAATGCGACTTTTTATTTCATCAATTGCCGCATTTGTGTGAGATATTACTAGAACGCCAGAACCATTTTTGAAAGGCATATAGCGCTCAAATATCAATAGTTTTGCTAATAGAACAGTTGTCTTCCCACTACCTGGGACGGCTTGTAAATCAAGCGTATTTAAGTCTTTTAAGAACTCAACTCGTTCATCATCGAATTTTTGTCCTGCTTTTAATAAGATAGATTCAGCATATTCAATATCCTCATCAGTAATACTAATTACAGACATATTTAATTGCCCCCAGAAGAGAAGCAATTGGCTGATCTGTTATTTCTAGTTTTATTGAATCATCATAATTATCTGAGGTAGGATCGATAAAATTAGCTAATAAGTAAGAAAACTCAGGTTTTTTAATCGACTTCCCTAACAATTTTCTAGCCAGTTCGCTTTCATATTTAGTTTTATCTATTTGAGGGAACATGTTACTTAATATCAATTTCACACTACTGCCTAAAGTATTAGAAACAAGTAAGCTATACTCTAATGTCCATTTTTCAGTGACAAATGCACGAGTAGATTGATTATTAAAGTTTTTTTCTATTTCTTTTTTCTTGAGTAAGGATTTGTCTACAACATCATCTATATTGCTCTTCTGATAATCGTAAACATTATTCTTTCCACTTTTTTCAGGTTTACCTTCATGATCTAGTCGCAATATTTTTTCATAAGCGGGCACATCAACATCGGTGATAATAGCAACAGGTAAATTTAGATAGGGCTCTTCTCTTCTTAAAAAGACCTTCGCAAATTTTATAAACTCAGCACTAGCAACATTTACAATAGAAACACCTGCTTCTGTTAAATCTTTAGTAATTAAACCATCTTCTTTCATTTTTCTAGCAAGGGCGGGGATGAGTATTTCTTCAGACCAACCTTCAACCATAATCACACCTTTCGCAAAAAACAGGTTTGCTTTAGTCGTGTCTAAAAATCGCTCTAAATGTTTATAATCATCAGGATCTAATAATGTACGTTTATTGTTTAAGGGATAAGCATTTTTACTATGACAAATAATAATGTTTTCGAGTTTTACTTTCGATGCTAAATTGGGACTATGTGTGGTTAAAATTAGCTGTATACCACTCTTGTTTTGTAATGCTTCAATTACTTTCATCTGCGCTTGAGGATGAAGATGTGCTTCTAGCTCTTCTATCAATCCTAACCTTAAGCCGGTCCAATTATCTTTCTCTAGATGTAGTAATTCCGTCGCCATAAAAAGCTTATTCATCGTACCAAGGCCAGGGTTTATTTGACCTAGAATTTGTAATTCTAACTTTTCTAAAATCGATTTTAAATTTGCGTTAGTTACATCAAAATTAGTCGCATGATTTTCATCAATAAATAATTTGACGAATGTATCAATTTTATCTTTTAATTCTTTGCCTTTTATATCATCTTTTATACTATTGCCTTTGGCATCTAGGCCCTCAAAATATGCAGCAACATTTTCGTTAAACTCTTTAAAGAGAGTAACTAATCGATGCTCTTCTTTATTTTCAAAAGCCTCATGTGTTTGAAGGATATTTGATAGCCTAGAATTTTTCTTAGGGGTTAAGTCAAGATTAGCATCACGAAGTGGCTTCAAATAAGTCGCTTTAAGGTATTCACGAGCAGCAGCTTTTAGCGGTGTACCTTGACTGTCAACTCCTGCACATATGTCGGCGGGTAAAATGCGTTGAGCAGTCCTTGAAACATCGTAAATCACTTTTAGATACGGCTTTGTTTTATCGCCTTTCCCCTCAAAACCAAGCCATTCAGTAAAGTGAAAAGCTTCTTCTTCCATATCTTCAAAACGAAGCTCTATTCTAAATCTGTTTGATGAATCAAAGAAATCATCTTCCTCTAATTTAATCCATTCATAACTATGTGTCTTCAATACTAATTTAATGGCATCAATTATAGCCGTTTTACCTGAATCATTCTCGCCAATAAGAATGTTTAGACCTTTAGTAAAGTTCAAATCTAAATTAGGGTTGTTTAAGTCTATTTCATTTGAAGAGCCATATTTCCTAAAGTTCCATATTTTAATATTTGCTAAAAACATAGTTGTTTATCCCTGCGAAATTTTTGTATTTATACACTTATGACTAACCCCCAAACTATTAATCATTTGGATCTTCTATATCTTGCGCTTTAATTAATTCTTGCATCCGTTTTGAATTAAACTGGGACATAGTATTAGCTTGTAACCTAGCCTGTTCGTTTATACTTAATATATCAATACGACCGTTAGGAAGAAGGCGAACTTCATCAAGTCCAGTTGAGAATGGGTTTTGGTACTTACCTCTTCTGATTTGTTCATTTAATACATGGAAGCGATGTTCAAATTCGTCACGTGTTGAAGGAGTATTCATGGTTTCAATATTATTCATAATTAGAGTCCCATTCCGCGTTGTATGCCAATAACCTCACCATTAACTTTAAACACCCAAGCTAAATTAAAACCATTGGGTAAGCGAAGTTTTTCTCGTTTAATTTCTAATGAACACCCTTCAATATTTGGTTCTCCAAGTGTATTTTGGTTAGAAGAACGACCTTCTTTCCAGTTACTTCTAATGAAATCGCAATCTTGAGCATTAATCATTTTTACAAAAGCTTTTGTTGGAATCGCAGGTGTATAAATCCCAAGAAATACATAGTCAGGATCAATTCGATGAGAAATTTCATTACCTGGAATACTCGCATTAGTATCCGGACTCACTTTTGAAGAAAAAAGAGAACCATCTGTTGGAGGCGTAGCTTTATATCCCGAGTAACTCGAGGTCATAACAGCTGTGATTTCAATTTGAAGGCAGCTTTTAAGATCTTCACGATTTATCATTTCGTGATAGTTTAAGAGAACAGAACCGGTGTTATTAATGACACTTTTTGGATCACATTCGTTAGAAAGAACCTCGATAATTTTATTAGACCTAGACTTCTTTCCTGAGACAGAAGTTAACGATAGTTTGGAAGGGTTAAACACTCTAAGAATTGACTCTAAAATTAAAAAGTTATTCCTATTATTGCTATGAAATAAGGCGATATTTAATGCAAAGCGAACACTCCCTTCCCACCTATTTAAGCTTTGAGTTTTACTCACATTAAACCCTTGGGATACCATTTCTTCAAGTTGCCATGCTGTTTCAACGTTTAAAGGAGAACATACATTATTCATTTCATCTTCAAAGCATTTTATAAATTCATCATTTACGATATTTAGAATATACAATTCATCCCAAACTTCTTTTATGCAACTAGCCCAAGCAGGGAGGGATCTATTCTCATTTGAGGTACCTTTAATAACGCCTTTAGATTTAAGCAGTTCATCAATCTTAACTAATAAATTAGTAGCCGATTCAGCCCCTCTTGTAGAAGCTCTAGTAACAATACGGTGCAAAATAGCTAAGCGACTAATATGCCGACATTCTAGGATATTAGTAACATCAATATTAGGTTCAATTAGTTCCCATACTTCTAATGGCTTAGTAAGAGACATTCCATCAAATATACCGCAAAGCACATCAGGTCCATGTCCTTCTCGCATTGAAAAGGCTTCAGGTGCAAGGGTTTTATAATATGTATGGTCTTTGCTTAAAAGCCAAACCAACATATTCGCCGCTCTATCTTTACGGAACCATTTAGGATGATCAACAAGCCAAAGAATCAAATCTGATATTTCAAGTGATATGTCCTTTGTTTCGTCGCTTTCCAAAAATTGAAAACTATCTATTTCATCTTTTGCATCTCCGACCATTAGCCTAATATGTTCTAGAACACTATGAGCTAGAGAGGTGATATCTTCACCATTTATAATACTGCCACACCTATCTATCAAGTGTTCTGCAAGGCGCCATCTAGGTTCATAGCGCTCATCAAGTAATAAAGGGGCATACAGTTGACTTACTTTATCTGCATCTAAATTGTTACTTTGTATAATATCCATCAACTTACTAGCTTCGCCAGATAGGTTACCCCATATAGACCAACCTCCATCCTGTAAAACTTGCAAAGCGCTAACCGCTATGTTCCGAGCTTCAGTTATATTTCCTCTTTTAATTTTTGATTTAGCAGTAGACAACAGCCGACTTGATTCTTTAGTAGCAGATCTTCGGCCAAATGTTCCAGGCATAAAGAGCATATCGTCATCAACTTCTTCAACACCTTTATCTACTTTTGATTCGGAATGCCTAATATGCGACTCATTAACTTTACCTGTTGGGAGCCCTTCGAATAAGACTGAAAAATTATTGTGAAATATTTTATCAAGTTCATTTTGAAAAGAACTCAAAAATTTGTTTTGTTGTGAATAAGATAGCTCAGAAGAAATTAACAACGTCACTCTATTTTTCATTTCTAAAATAACTTCAGAATCATCACCAAATGAATTAACTAATCCAGCAAACTCCTTAGCAAACTGGTCGGTATACCTTTCATCTCCAAACAAATAAATTTCAAGTAAGGCCCAACGTAAACGCCAATCTGCATCTATTGCATTATGTACAAGTTTAAAAATTGCATCCTGTTCATCCAACGCGCCCCCTGGATATCGCATACCAGTTAAATAGTCGATCCTATCAATTTCACCTTTAGTAGCTTCAATCAAAAGCTCAGGTAAAGTTCCGCAAGTCTCTTTCTTGAAGTATCCAATTGCTTGAGCGTACTTTTTATGACGTACCAGTTCCCCTATAAATTCTGCTTTTTCATACCTAACAAATCGCTGAAAAGTCATTTCACCGGATGCTTTATCCAATAAACCGGCTACTTTAGGTATGATTTTTTGATCATAATCTAAGCTCTTGGTGCTACTGATAAGGCTTAACATCAATCCAAATTGATCTTCTTTATACCAATTGGGGCCCATAGAAACATTGAGCGCTTTTTGATACAGCTCTTCTGCGATTTCATTAGAGTCAATTTTAACAAATAAAGGGATAAGCGTAAGTAACTCAGGGACTAATTCATGCCTATTAGCGAGGTTATCAACTATGAAGTTCTTCCAATTATTCAGTATTTCAAAGACTTGATCATTTACAGTGCTCGTGATTTCGATAGATGTAAATTCGTTTATCACTGAAAATAATGCAGCTCGAAAGCCTTCTGAATATATTCCTAACTGAGAACTAAAGTTCTCACCTATATAATTTAAAAATGATAGTGACTTTTCTGGGAAACAATCTAAATAAAGCTCAGAAAGCTTTTTATATATGATGGGTACTAATTGTTCAGGGATTGAATAGCTGTTCTCCCATGACGCTCTTTCTTTAAGTGAAAACGCTAGCGGTAAAAGAACTTGAGATTGTATGTTTTCAATAGCAATTTTGAGTAAGTTTTCGTTGTTTTCTGCTTTACCTCGCAGGGCCGTGCCTTCACACCAATACAATGCGCTGAGTATCAATTCAAGAGAATTCAGCCAATTACTTTTACCCCAACCATTAAACTGAGGACAATCTACACTATCAGATAAAAAGGTAGCAATTCGCCAATTACATGCACCTTGGAATATCTGTTGGTGTTCAAGTTCAACTCCATCATCATTTAATATTTTAATTTGCGTTGGCTTAGGCTCATCCTCGTTCATATTTTCAATAAGTGATACTGGTGCGCCTACTTGTATAAGCATATCTATATCTTGCTGGGGGAGTTGTTTATTGATGTATAAAGCAGATACGAGTGCTTCATTTATATCTGAAAATATCTCTGGTAAACATTTGCATTTTTTTGTTTTTTGAAAGCTATCAAACCAATCCAAACTGTTTTTCAGAGTGGAAATCAATAATTCCAGCAAATTTTCAGGAGCTTTGACTCCGCTTTTCTTTAATCCGGTTAAACCTAAATACCTCTCTAAGATACATAAATTAAAGCTTGGGATAATACATTGTAAAGCAGCTGAGATTTGGAGAAAACTTTCATATGACAAGTCCTCTGTATTAGTTCGAATGATTTGAAATGCCTGCATAAGAAAATTTATAGCTTGATAATTATCAGGGGCTTCATTAACTAAACTTAATAAAAGAAGGCTTCGAATTCGGTATTCGCATAAAGTAATGTAATCATTAAGTTGATGTCCTTGCGAAGTCAGTACTCCCTCAATGGATTCATCTAATAGAGTCAGTAACTCTTTAGCTTCCTTTATGTATGCTTTATCAAGTAAAAAAACAACTATTCTAAAAGTTTCATCAGGACTGATAATTAAAGTATTAAATCTAATGGTATGTTGAATAGCTTCTTGGGGTTTACCTAAAGCAATTAATGCCTCTGCAATCAACGAGGCTGATTGAGTAAAAAGAGTATTATATCGAAAGTTAACACGATGAGAGAGCAACAACATTCTGATAATATCAACAGTAGACCCACATTCTGTGACTGCCGTTAGTACATTTTCAATGTCAAATAGTAATGTGTCAGGCTTAACTCCAATTGTAACGCATTGATCAACCCATGATTGGTCACACTTTTTAATTGCCTTTAAATAACCTTCGTGTCCTGAAAGAAGAAGGTGATATACAGAATTTAAAGCACAATATTTTAGATCACTATTATCAATACAAAACTTTGCAATCCTTTCCTCAACATCCTGATTAAGTTGATTTGTCTTTTCTATTAAAAACTCAGCAAACGATGAATGATAAATTGTTGTTGTCTCAGAGTTCGCTAATAAGTGGCGAACCCTACTTAATGTTGGGATTAAAACGGTACGTTCTGATGCACTTAGAATTTTGGGTAATTCTTCAATATTTATACTACTTCGCAAGCGTGAGAGTATGGCTAAGAGGTTAACGGCCTCTTGATCTTGAAGTAGTTTTAGCCATAACTTCTCGTAATATTCCCCAACAGCTCCAGAAAACTCAGGGAATTCGTTTAGATCTTCTAAGTCGGAACAGTTATTTACAAATTCAATTAAATACCTAAGATACAGAGGGTGCCCTTGAGCTTTATCACAAACGATTTTTATTATTGATGTAGTTGCGCGTTCTTCTTTAAGCTCTTTCCAACAATAGCGTCTAACAACGTTACGTTTTAAACTTGGTAGTTCTATTTTATTTTCCGTATCTACTCGCCCATTTAAGTAGGATGAAATATTTTCAAAATTTGGGGCTGTAAGTACAATAGTTACTCCTTCTGGCAGATTTATAGGGAGTAGTCCTATAAACAGAGAAAACTGTTCTTCGCTAATTTCTGAGGCTTCATTTAAACCATCAATAAATATAAGCCCTTGTCGACCTTGTGATAAACAATAACCGCCAAATTCATTAAGAAGTTTTGATGTTTTTTCTATCAAGACGGGATAAGACAAATCTTCCTTACGTGACGTCTTTCCACTTAACTTAATTGATATTGTGGTAGATAACCAATCAAGCAATACAGTGGGTTGAATTCTATGGCTTGCTCCTAATTCATCCTTAACAGAAGACAGGCTATAACAGCCTAGCATATCTAGAGAAGAGTCTAGGGGTTGGAAGTTATTACAATAACTCGACTTGCCTATACCATTTGAACCACTAAGAAATATATATTTCCCATCAGCATTTTTAACTTTCTCCTCAAATGCTAATTGGAATTCCTTACGTTGAATCAATAAGTCATTTGACTCAGATTTACTTTGTTTTATCTGAATACTATTCTGTTCAAGAAACTCTGTTATTGTAAATGCACTAATAGCACCAATTGTTTTATCAACTTTTAAACGGATGAGGCCTCTACATACATCATCACAAATTAAGGCTGCGCCAGATAATCCGTCATATTTTGTTAGGGTAACATCTTGTTTAATTTCTAAATCAATATCGATTTTTAATTTTGGCTCATTAAGCGTTTGTAATATGTTTCCGGAAACTCGGTGACCAAAAGCTCTTTTGATGATAGGAAAGCCATATGCATACCATTCTTCTCCCTCTGTAGGCATTGTGTCGCCAAACTTCATCGGAGTAATGTCTACAATTTTCGAGATAGATAAAAGGCATAAATCATACTCTTCGCTAACTGAAACAACTTTTGCAACTAAACTATCTGGATGCTCAGGGAAAGCTAACTTTATTTCAATTTCATCGGTAATAGATGCTATTACACAATGGCGAGCTGTGAGCACCATACTTTCTGAAACTAAAAATCCAGTTCCTAGCTCATTACCACAATCAACTTTACAAGTTGAAGCTTTAACAAAATTTTCTATCATAATATTTCCGAAGTCAGATCAATCCAATTATTTGCAGTTTCATGAACAGTAAAACAAGCACCACTCTTTGATTTGTAGTTTTTCATAAATGTAGATGCTGGGGTGGGGTAACTAAAATAAAGACGTCGCGTAAACTTACTTGTTCTATCAACAATTTCCTTCAATACTTCAATATCAGGGTGATCATGATGATTGCCATTAGAAGAAATAAAATAGGATGTGGCATCAATTAATTCCAAAAGTGATGTGCTCGTATTATGCAGACTTCCATGATGTGATATTTTAATAGCTTGAAATAGTAACTTATTTGTATTGGTTTTAAGTTCCTTAATTTTTATTTCAATATCTTCTGACCATGCATCACCAAGAAAAAGTAACATGGTAGAGCCAATTTCAGCAATAAAAGCTACTGAGCTGGAGTTAGTAATAGATAAGTCAGGGGAATAAACATCTTTAAGGAAGTTAGTGCTAGAACCGCTAACCTGACTAATTACATCTTTTTCCTTTTTTGTATAATTTCTATTGAAAAGATTTTTTGCACATAAAAACTCGAATGCATCGTCAAAGATAATATCCTCAGTAACCCCTCCGATAATACCTATCCTTTGTAACTCCTTTAGCCACCATTTTCTTAATTCATTTAATCGTTCAATTGAGGGGCCAAGAAGCTTCAAACTTGCATTACTATTTAATTTTATTATCGGGAAACTATCACAATTAATACTCTGACTTCCGTCAGAAAAATTCCAATTATATTTACCCGCTAGTAATAATGCAGCTAATGAGCTTCCTTGCCGAGCACTGATTTCTTCCTCTGTTTTATTTTCAGATATTGGATATCCTTGATGATTTATTTCTTTTAACAACTCTAAATCATCATTTCGAATAAGATCCGCTCTCAATGAATTTAAACTTCGAACACTATTATGTATAACATTAAGCACTGGTATTATCTTCGATTTAGTAGAACAACCATTAGACTTAAAAAATTCAATAAGGCCTAGAATATGATCCGCATCTATATGTGTTGCCACTACTAAATTTAAGGAGCAGCCTTTCAATGCAAGTTCTTTTAAATCGGAAGAAATGTATTTATTGTATGTACTTGCATAGCCGCCATCTATCAAAATATTTATGGGCTCTGGCACGTTTGCTGAAATTAAAAAAGCATCTCCATTTTTTGCAGGGTACATTTTTAATTTTACTGAATTACTGTTCATTAAATCTTCCAAGCTGATTTGAGACTTCACTTTCTATTGAATTATTATGGCATAACAAATTGAAATTTAAGTGAATCTGTTTTTACAAAAATGAATCGTTTTGGTTAAATTGATTGTAAGTTAACTTAAATCGATTTTATGCTTTAGTATGGAGTTCTAGTTAATTCAATTTGTAATTGATTCTAAAGCTATTATTTTAGATAGTCACAGATAAATCAATGTATCATTCTATATCTATAATTATCATAAAATTATCAGTTTCAGTTTTTTCTCTATCTTCTATTATTTGGATAGACAATCAACCTATAGGAGAAAGAACATGTCTAATCAAAATAATAACCACAAAGCTAACCAAGGAAATAGTAATAAAGGCACTTCAGGTAATAACCCTGCATACGCTAAAGTCCAAGGGAATCGTGGTAAGCAAATGAACCCAAACCAGGGTAAGTAACCAGGAATGGGGAAGCAGGTGATTATTCATCTGCTTCATTTTAAGGATAATTATGGAAGCAACAACAAACTCAAAAAAGAATAAGAGAAAGTTCAAACAAACCAAGCAGCTAATAAGACTGGCACTAAATGATGGTTGGACTCAAAATGAAATTAAAGATGCCTGTAGGGTTCAACAATCAATTGTGAGTGGATGGAATAGTGGCTCTAAACAAGGCACTGAACAGCAACTAAAACCCTTACTTGAAATTTATGGTCATAAATTAAGAAGAAACTCTTTTCGTGTTTATTGGAATATCGTTCCTGAGACAAATTCAAAAAATTTCTATAAAGTTGAAGGAAAGGTGATATTAAGCCAAGCATTTTTTGATGCTAGACGAGTTAAGTCTCAGTTACTAAAAAAGATTCCTCAGCTTAAGATTGTTATCCATCATCAGGGTAACAACAAGTTCAGAGTTGTGTATCAAAGTCGCCTAATGTTTCAAAATACAAATGCCGAATTAGAATCAACAGTTGAAGACGCTATTTGGGGGGCGGTTGTTTCTGAGCAATTTAGCCTATCAGAGCTGCTAACTGCTATTGATACATTTTCAGAAACTACTTTAGCTAAGTACCCTAGCGATGCTAATACATTGCCATTTATAGTAAGACAAGCTTTGCTAAATCATGGGTTTGGTATTGACGGAGTTGTTGAATTCCCTGCTATTTGGTAAATTAGTGAGACCCCCATAGGAAACTGGCACCTTAACGCCAAAATATGTGGATAAACCACATCAGTTTGAAGCACCTGTATTGGTAAGCCCTGTGACTAGCCAGTTTGCTACCGCAGCGCTATTCAAACATTTTTAGGAGCGCATTGTTATTGCTTTCATTAAGCTAGGTCAAAGGTACTGCTGATTAGCCGAAAAATACCATGTGATTACGGGATAGGGTGGGTAGGAAAGCCAGCCGTCACTTTGTGGCCGCTGGCTTTTCGATATTCTAATATTGAAAGTTACTTATTCTTACGCCAGCTATTAGCGTTGTTAACTTGTTTCTTGCTTGCAGAAACTAAAGCCTCACTTTCTCTTACGGGCAAACTTTATTGTCATTTTCTCTCTTACGGGCAAACTTTATTGTCGCTGCACAAAGTTTAGGCTATAAACCCATTTAAGTAAGTTGATTGAGCTATAACGGTTGAATCGTTATCGCTAACACATACTTTATTGCGTCCATTATTTTTAGCCTTATATAGCGCTGTATCAGCCCGCTCCAGTAGTTTTAGCACTGTATCGTCTTTTTGTATCGTTGCTAATCCAATACTTATAGTAAATGCTACATTTGTAACTGTGTTTTCGGCAATATACTTTCTCAGGTCATCGGCTTTTTTAGCGCTATCATTTAAAGAGGTGTTGGATAAAATAATAGTGAATTCTTCTCCACCCCATCGCGCAATAAGTGCGTCATTTCCCATACGGCTTTTTAATATTTTTGCAAATTCAGTTAGCACGTTATCACCAACCAAATGCCCGTAGGTATCGTTTATATTTTTGAAGTGATCTATATCGCAAATAAGTAAGCAATGTGGGGTTTTAAAAACGTCATTTTTAGCAATTAACTGTGATAATTCAAAATCAAATTTTTGCCTGTTATAAAGCCCCGTTAACTTATCGGTTTCTGCTAAGTGTTGAATTTCTAAGTTACGGATAGATAATCGAGTGTATGCCGAAAACCGTGTTTTTTCGTAAAACCTAAAAATTAAAATATGAGCAAGGCTTACCTCTATAAGATTAAATAAAGAGCCTAAGCCAATTGTTACAGTTTGCTGTTGTTGTAAATACACAAGATACGCACAAATAGCAAAAGCGACTGCACTAAATAGGCTTCCCCAGTTTTTTCCAACTAAAAAAAATGTGAATGGCGGAATAAGCGTGGCCCAAAATAAAGAGTGGGCATGGCCACCAACTGAAATCACAAACATTAAAATTAAACTAACAATCATCAATGTAACGGCCCAAGAGGCTACATTTACATTAGCTGTTTTATTAAACCAAATACAAATACCGAGCGATATAAAAAGGCCAAAAGCATCAATAAGCGCTATTTCGTAGCTTGCAAAATAAAAGAGATTGAGCAGGGTTAAAACTAAAAAGTAACATGTAGTTATTAGCAAGGAGTGGGCTATTAAGCGAGTGCGCCAAAAGTCCTTGTGATCTTTAGGGTACTGTGGAAACTCTTTGTACCAAAAACTTAGCATAATGAGCGACTCTTTAACCTCTGAATTTAGTGATTATTACTTATATTAGGCTTTTATTATAGTTTTTTACTTTGATTAAAACGCTTATATACGGTGGTGTTTATAAAAGTTTAAAGATCATTACAGCATTTTTCAAAGGTATGAAGGACTAGGTAGTGACTGATTACTTAAATGTAATATGCCTCGCCTTGATTTAATTGACGCAGAGCTCGCCGTTATCGCTTACGTAGAGCTCTGAATAAATGCTATATCTATTCCTCTATAAATGCCTCGCCTTGTGTCATCCACTTAGCAGCAGGTTTGCCTTTTAAGTAATGATCAAAGTACTGCATCATACGTACTGAAAAATCGACCTGATTAGGAAACTTTTTCAAGTGGTGTGGTTCACCTTCGTATTGTAAAAAGGTTGCATCTTTACCTGCGCGGCGAAGCGCTAAGTAGTACTGCACGCCTTCGTGCCAAGGCACTGCATCGTCTTTATCGCCAAACATAATTAAAATAGGGGTATTTACTTTATCTGCAAAAAACACCGGTGAGTTTTCTATGTACAGATCTGGTGCTTCAAATAAGTTTTTACCTATACGGCTTTGCCCTGTTTCGTATTGAAACTGACGAGCAAGACCTGATTTTAAACGTATGCCACTGTAAGCACTTGTCATGTTTGATACTGGCGCGCCAGATACAACCGCTTTAAACATATCTGTTTGGGTTATCATAAACGCACTTTGATAGCCTGCCCAAGAGTGACCTTGTAAGCCTATTTTATCTGGGTCGGCTATGCCTAAATCTATTAATTTTTGGGTGGCGTTTATCATGGTTTGCGTTGACGATTTACCCGGGTGACCTATTTCAAAACGAATGTCAGGTAAAAATACCGCATAACCGTTTGAGGTAAACATAGGGAAATTAGGGCGATGGTTTAATTCCATTTTTGGAAAATCAAACATACGCTGGCTCATGTAACGGTAAAAATACACAACCACAGGTACTTTATCGCCTTTTTTATATCCCGCTGGTTTTATTAGTACACCTTGTAAATCTTCACCGTCAAAGCCTTTATAGCTTATTAGTTCTGGCTTTTCGCCCCAGGCAAAATTACTAATTTGTGGGTTTAGGTTGGTCACTTGTTTTGGTGAACTAAAGCTAAAATCTGTTTGGTAGTAATCAGGAAATTGGCTATAAGTTTGCGAGGTAAATAAGTACTTGTCAGCCTTTTTGGCTTTTTTAACCATATCAAAGCGTTTATTACCGCTAAGCACCTTAGTTAGTGTGTTAGTGGTTAAGTCGAGCTTTGCAACTTCGCTTTGTTTAGTTTGTAAGTTAATAGCAGAGACAAGTAATGTATCGCCTTTTTTAAAGCCCACTTGGGTTTTATCAAGCTTAATAACACGGTACTGCGTATTGCTTTGCTTACCATTAGTTAGGCGTTTAGCTTGCTGCGTTTTTACATCAAACGCCCAAATATCGTATTTACTATAAGCAAGCACTTGGCTGCTATCGGTCATCCAACCTGCAAAACCATAACCAGGTTGAGTAGATGGGTAGTCGTGTTTATCATCAGCAAAGGTTGCCTGAATCGCTTTTGTAAGCGGTGTTACTTTATTATTTTTTAAATCTTTTAACTGTATTTGGCTATCGCTAAAATAAGCTGCAAACTCACCATTAGGGGCAAGGCTCGGTCTAAACGGGTAGTTACTTATAATTGGAGTTTGTTTACCGGTATTTATATTTACTGCAAAGTAATCAGCAAAAAAACCGCCGTACATTATTTTTTCTAGGTAGGGGATGTTAGATGAGCCAAGTAAAGACACATCTCGCTGAGGGTTTAGTGCAACCTCAGGCATGTTTGGTGTACTAAGTTGCGCAACTTTTTGCGAGTTAACGTGATACACCGCACTGTAATGGCGATTTTTATTAACTTCGTTCCATTGTTGCTCTTCACGTGGTTTTATTTGCGCATCGTTGTTGTGCCATACATTAAGACCTTTATGCTCACGTATGGTATCAAAGTCGTACAGTGAGGCTTCGTCGGTATATTCTTTAGTTTTTACTTTAGCTGCTAATTTAGGATGGTTTTCAAAATATAAGCGCTCGCCATTTTCTGACCATTCAAGGGTGGCTGTTTTCCCTAACGTCCATGCTTTATTAGGTGAATCTATAGTTGAGAGCTTCTCGTTTTTATATAGCTGTAAAGTGTAGCTTCGGCGGCGCGTGTCATCATTTACATAGTTACCCAATGTAAACGCTGCAATATTGTCAGTGGGGTGCCACGCTATTTTATTTGCGATTACGCCCGGTTCATCAATTAATACGCTGCTATTAAAGTCACTGAGCTCAATTAACGCTATTTGGTTGTTATTACCATCGCTGTAACTTTGACTCACTAATAGCTGGCTGTTAGCTGAGTTAATAGCGTAGCTAAATACGTTTTCTATTGTATGGGTGCGTTTATCAGATAAATTTACGATAACAAGCGCATAGCTCTTATCTTTTTTATCGGGCGTGATAGCGTTGTCTTCTTCGTTTTTAGTGCTATCGGTTTTATCTTCTACTTTTGCGTCATCGTCTTTTTTATTTAAACGATAAGCAAGCCACATACCGTCATTAGATAACGTGTAATCTTTTACATCAGCAAAGCTTTGTTGGGCACCTGATTGTGTGTTTACGAGTACCAAGTTATTTTTAAGGGTGTCTTTTTTCTTAGTTGTTTCTTTTTCAAGTAAGGTAGGTACTTGTGTAAAAGCGACCCAGTTAGCGGCTTTGTTAATATGAGGCTTAGTGCCGCGTTCTACTTCTGCGATGAGTGTATTGCTTTGTAGTGAGTAAACTTGACCAGTTGCATTTCCACGATACGGCGTTGCACTAAAAGTGAGTACTTGACCATTGTCAGATAGTTGTGTGCTTTTAGCTGATTTAAAACTAAATACGTCTTTAAATTGTAGCGATTCTTTGGCGTGTATGCCGGTGCTAGTTAAGCTGGCAATGAGTGCCGTGCTTAATAAGGTGAGTTTTGTTTTCATTATTGATTCTCGTATTATGACATTGTTTCATTGTAACGAGTTTGGTTCATAATTCGAGCGGATCAGATAAATGGCAGCTACATACGACAAAACGACCCGTAGGTCGTTTTTTAGTATTCAATTTATTAATTTAGCAAAAAATTACAGCCAAATTTTTTGTAGCTCAAGCCACTGTTTTTCAAATTGAACACTTGGTTTTGCTTTAAAGTCGCTACGTACAAACTGATTCATTTTGCCTTCAACGTAGGCGAGTAAAAAGTTTGCAAGTGTAAGCTCATCACTTTGAAAGTTTTTACCTTCACGTAATTTACGCTCACGAAGTACTTGTTTAAACTGAGTTTCTAGTTTTTCAAACAAGGTTTGTACACGTTCTCGCAAACGTTCTTGCTCACCTTGCAGAGCATCACCCGTTAAAATACGAGTAATACCTGGGTTTTTTTCAGCAAAGGTTAGAAGTAATAATAGAATGTTATAAATGCGCGTTTGGCTTTCTTTTTCGTTTTCAATAATAATATTTATACGAGATAAAAGGGTATCTTCAATAAACTCAATTAAGCCCTCAAACATACGCGCTTTGCTCGGAAAGTGACGGTATAGCGCGGCTTCAGACACACCCACCTCAGCAGCTAGTTTTGCTGTAGTGATGCGTTGGCCTAAATTAGTTTCTAACATTTGTGCGAGTGCTTGCAGTATTTGCTCTTTGCGATTACTTCTTTTTGTCGCAGGCATGAACATTCCTTTTTATTAGTTATTCTTAGTGGCGCAGTTAAGAACCCTAGTCATTTTTTGTTCAAATGAATGGCGTATGTTAATGTTTTATTCAGTTTGTTTCCAGCCTTTTTATAGATGTTTAGCCAGCTGTTCGATCACCTTGCGAGCTATTTCTATTTTACTTGTTGTTGGTAATTCTAGTTGTTCATTATGCCAGTACAGTGTTAAAGCATTATGATCGGAATTAAACCCTAAGCCACTTTTTGATACGTCATTAGCGCAAATCATATCTAGATTTTTATTTTGTAGTTTACCTTTAGCATAGCTTTCTACATTTTGAGTTTCGGCGGCAAATCCAACCGTATAGGGGCGGTTTTGTGTAAGGTTTGCAATAGCTGCAATTACGTCAGGGTTTTTAGTTAAAGTAAGGGTGAGTTCGTCGCCTTGCTTTTTCATTTTTTGAGTCGCAATGTTTGCAGCTCGATAATCCGCAACAGCAGCGCAACCTATAAAAGCATCAGATTGTGATGCATAGGTAAGTGACTCAGTTAATAGCTCCTCAGCGCTTTCTATATTAATAAGGTTTACGCCAGTAGGGGCTTTTATAGTGACAGGGCCCGAAATTAAATTAACTTTAGCACCGAATTGCAAAGCGGCTTCTGCCAGTGCATAACCCATTTTTCCAGAACTGTGATTTGATATAAAACGTACCGGATCGAGAGGCTCACGCGTTGGGCCTGCCGTTATTGTAATTGTTTTTCCTGCAAGTAATTGCGGTTGCTCTTTTGCTATACATAGCGCAACTAGCTCATGTGGCTCTAACATGCGTCCAGCGCCTATATCACCACAGGCTTGCTCACCTTTACCTGGGCCCCAAATAAGTACGTTACGTGCTTTTAATGTGGCTAAATTTGCTTGTGTAGCTGCGTGTGCATACATTTGCTGGTTCATGGCTGGTGCTACAGCTACTTTTGCTGGCGTTGCTAGCAGTAACGTCGTTAGTAGGTCGTCAGCAATGCCGGCTGCCATTTTTGCAATAATATTGCAGGTAGCTGGGGCAACTAAAATTAAGTCAGCCCATTTTGCAAATTCAATATGCCCCATTGAAGCTTCAGCAGAAGGGTCTAGTAATGAGTCAGAGACTGTTTCTCCACTAACGGCTTGCATGGTCAGTGGTGTAATAAAGTGTTTAGCTGATTCAGTCATAACTACTTTTACTTCACAACCAGCGTCTTTTAATCGCCTAACGAGTTCTGCGCATTTATAAGCTGCAATACCGCCGGTAATACCTAGTACAATTTTTTTGTTTGTTAAGTTAGTCATGAATGTTCATCAGTTTTTATTAAATATTGGGCTTAAAATAACAAATCTTTACCCGTACAGCGAAGTTTTTTAATTCGAAATAACAGGCTAAATTTTAAATTTGCATTACATTTATAAGACACTTTCGCCTCTCAAGGATGAACAATGCAACTTACTTCACTTCCAAACTCACTTCGACCTCGTGAAAAACTCATCGCGAAAGGAGCTAAAGCGCTTACTGATGCTGAGCTCCTTGCCATATTTTTACGAACAGGGTTACCAGGAATGAATGTAATTGAGTTGGCTCAGCATCTATTAAATGAAAATAAAACCCTACATAATTTGTTTAATGCCAGTATTGAGGAGTTTTGCTCTCAAAAGGGGTTAGGGACCGCTAAGTATGTGCAGCTACAAGCTGTATTAGAGCTAAGCCAACGTTATATGCAGGAGCGTTGCCAACGAGATGCAGTGTTTAATTCGCCTAACTCAGTTTATGACTATCTAACAATTCAAATGCGAGGCTTGCAACAAGAAGTATTTATGGTGTTATACCTAGATAGCCAAAATAGATTAGTAAAAGACGAAATACTTTTTTATGGCACAATTAATTCTGCCAGTGTTTATCCGCGTGAAGTGGTAAAGGCTGCCCTTAAAAATAATGCAGCCGCTGTTATTTTTGCGCATAATCACCCAAGTGGTATTGCAGAACCGAGCCAAGCAGACAAACTTATTACTAATAAATTGCAGCAAGCACTGCAATTGGTCGACATAAGTGTGCTCGATCACATCATTGTTGGTGGAGAAACCTGTGTTTCGTTTGCCGAGCGAGGCCTGATTTAGCTTTGTTAGACACATAAGTGTGTTAAAAATGAGCTGTTTAACGTGTTTTGGCAAATTAGTTTAATTTAAATGCAGTTTTTACTTTCCCTAAGGGCATTCGATCTTTATAATTAGCCGCTATCAAATTTACATATATGAGCTGATTGGATAGATCAGTGTTTGATCTTTGCCTGTAAAAGCTGTATAAAGAGCGCCCTTCGATTTATCTCTAGGGCGGAAATACACGGCCTTAGATTAAATTAAGCTCGAGCGAAGTTATTGGAGATATATAGACATGTCTAAAGTATGTCAAGTTACAGGTAAGCGTCCAGCGGTTGGTAATCACCGTTCACACGCGAGAAACGCGACTAGACGTCGTTTCCTACCTAACCTACAAACACACCGTTTTTGGGTTGAAAGTGAAAAACGTTTTGTAACATTACGCACTACTACTAAAGGTATGCGTATTATCGATAAAAAAGGCATCGACACGGTTCTTACAGAAATCCGTGCTCGCGGCGTTAAAGTTTAAGGATCTGAATCATGCGCGATAAAATCCGTTTAGTTTCAACTGCCGGTACTGGTTTTTTCTACACTACTGACAAAAACAAACGTAACATGCCTGAGAAGATGGAAATCAAAAAGTTTGATCCAAAGATTCGTAAACATGTTCTTTTTAAAGAAGCTAAAATTAAGTAATTTTAGTTCTTCTTTTAGAATTTAAAAACCCAGCTTAGGCTGGGTTTTTTGTTTTTAAACTATGATTAGCGAATTGACATAAAAAACCTCGTTGGCATAACCAACAAGGCTTTTAAATCAAAAAACGTTATACCAATAGCATTAAATTAGTGATTTATTTAATGCGATAAAATAATCATGTTTTTAATAAAATTGGTATCATTAGATTTTTGTGAATGCATCTTGTAGTGGTGGTACTACTTGCTTTTTACGGCTCAGTACACCATCTAACCATACTTTATCATTCTCTGGTTTTACACCGTAAGCCTGCTCAACTAAGTTTGCATCGTCAGATACAATTAGCATTTCTGAGCCTTCTTTCATTATATCGGTAAGCAGTAAAAATACAGAGTGGCGGTTGCCCTCAACTTTTAGCTTAGCAATATCGGCTGCAAGGTCTGCTTTAATATCGTCAAAAACAGCAAGGTCGATTACTTCTAGCTGGCCAATGCCTACTAGGTTACCGTTCATGTTGAAATCTTTAAAGTCACGCATTACTAAATCACGTGCTGGTGTGTCTTCTACCGCAGATTTAACGCGGAACATATCCATACCAAGTTCTTTAAAGTCTTCGATGCCTGCAATTTCAGCTAGCGCTTCAACACATTTAATATCGGCTGTGGTACATGTTGGCGATTTAAATATAACTGTGTCGCTTAAAATTGCACACATCATGATACCAGCGATGTCTTTAGGGATTTCTACGTTGTAGAAGTCATACATCATTTTAATAATGGTGTTTGAACAACCAACAGGACGAATCCAACATTCAAGCGGAGTCGATGATGTTAAGTCACCTAATTTATGGTGATCTACCACACCAACAACGCGAGCTTGGTCGATATCATCAGGTGCTTGTGTTTTTTCTGTGTGATCTACAATATACACATCTTCACCAGCGTAGCTTAACTTAAGCTCTGGTGCTTCAAAACCAAATCTATCAAGGATAAATTGAGTTTCAGGTGAAACTTCACCAAGACGAGTTGGAATTGCTGGCTCATCAATTTGGTTTTTTAAATAAGCCAGTGCAATTGCACCACAAATAGAATCTGAATCTGGGATTTTATGGCCCACTACATACATAGACATTGACGGAACTCCTTTAAATTTGCCGATATTCTAACAAAGTCTGCGGCCTTTAACATATAGACAGCGCAATTAAGTTTTAGTTACACTTTAAAATCTTGAATTTATTAGGTGTATTTATATGCGACTGGGCCGTAAAGGTTGGAACAACGTTATAATATTTTCGATGTTGATTATGATCTTCTTTTTAAATGGCTGGCATAAGCAATTTTTAGGAGGGGAGGATAAACCAGCGTTACAAGCTGTACTCCCCCAGCAAAGTTTTGTACTTACACTGCAATTTGTTGATCAAAAAATTGAGCGAATAGGAACAAGTTGGCGTACAACACCACTACAAAAAGATATACCGCTCGTGTGGAAAGCTTCTGAGCAGCAGCTTAGTGATTTAGTTAACCAATGGCAAAGCGCGGCGCTAATGGGGGTTAATGAGTCTGTTGTTTTTAATCCTAATGCACCTTTATACGTTGCTACATTTGAGTTGGCTGGCGAAAGTATGCCGTGGGTTTATTTGCTCTACAAAGGCGATGGACAATATTATTTACTCGAAAAGAGAAGCCAGCGAATACTCGCACTCGATTTAAAAACTGCTCAGCAGTTATTCCCTAGTTTTGATTTTTCACAAAGTGAGTCTAATTAATGCCTGAATTACCAGAGGTAGAAGTGAGCCGAATGGGTATCACTCCCCACGTACAAAACCAAGTTGTTACAAAGGTAAATATTTACAATGCCAGTATGCGCTGGCCAGTGCCCGATGATGTGTATCAACTTGAAGGGCTAATTGTTACAAGTATTGAGCGACGAGCTAAATATTTACTTTTACATTGTGAGCTTGGGAGCACTATTTTACATTTGGGTATGTCAGGTAATTTGCGTGTAGTAGATAAAAGTGAGCCGCTTAAAAAGCATGACCATGTAGAGTTTATTTTTGGCAACGGTAAAGCGCTGCGCTTAAACGATCCTCGTCGTTTTGGTTGTTGCTTATGGCAAGAGCCCGGTGAAGTGCATAAGCTACTCTCTAAGCTTGGTCCTGAGCCGCTTACCGATGATTTTTTTGCTAAACGCGTGTACGAACAATCGCGCAATAAAAAAGTACCCGTAAAGCAATTTATTATGGATAACGCAGTGGTGGTTGGTGTTGGTAATATTTACGCGAATGAATCGTTATTCAAAGCGGGTATACATCCAAAGCGAGAAGCGGGAAAAGTATCGCTCAAACGTTATCAAGCACTTATCCCTATTATAAAAGACACGCTTGCGGCGGCTATTACACAAGGTGGTACAACGCTTAAAGACTTTGCACAAAGTGATGGTAAGCCTGGGTATTTTGCCCAAGAGTTATTAGTATATGGGCGCAAAGGTAAGCCATGTATGACGTGCGAAAACGAATTAGAAGAAATTAGATTAGGGCAACGCAGTACTATTTTTTGCTCAAATTGCCAAAAGTAGTTATTTGAATTTTACTGACTCTAAATTTAATGAGATTTAAGGGCCAGCTTTAAAAGCGGGCCCTTTATTTTAAAGCTCAAACGGTGCTACACCGACTGCCTTCATTTTATATCCTACCTGCGCGATTTCGCCCGACCATGTTTCTGTGCTTATTATTCCGGTTACAACGATTGCGTCGTACAGACTATCTATAGGCACACCACCTTTAATCGTTACATGGACTATTTGATTTGGCGGTGGTGGTGGTACGTGTATACAGGCGCCAAAATAAGGCACGAGTAAAAACTCAGTAATGACTTCGCTATCGCCCTCAAGTGGCACAACAAAACCTGGCAAACTTACCGATTGACCATCAAGCGCTTTTACCACTGGAGCATCTAAATCGGGTTGCACCCAGTTTTGATCGCTGCCTTCGTGATTAGCTTGTGCTTGAGTGTCTATTTGCATATGACCTTTGGGAATTAAGTCTTCCCAAAAAATTTCTTTTGGTGGATTGGCATAGCTCGCTACGCTTATAAATAATAAGCTAATAGCAGCAATGTATTGAAAAGCTGTTTTAAAAAATGTCATAAAATACCTAAAAATTATGCTTTTATACTCATGCCATCGCTGAGTGAATAAAAATAAGCGCGAGTAGCGGGTATTAAGCCAATAACAAAACCTGCGGCCATAATAACCCCGATTAAGCCCAGTTCATAGTAAGAGAGCATTGTAATATTTACGCTTATACCGGCATGGCTTTGTAAGTAACCGCTGGCTGAAAAAATAACTAAATAGTAAAGCGCACTACCCACTAGGCAACCAAGTAAAGTTGTCAGTAATGACTCAATACTTATAAGTGTAAATAAATGCCAAGGGCGAGCCCCTACTGAGCGCAATATAGCAAGTTCGCGACGTCGCTGGCTCAGATTTGCAAGCAATGTCGTTAACATACCAAGTAAGCTAACTAACACGACAACAGCTGAGAATAGTAATAGTATTTTTTCTACTATGGCGAGCATTTCCCATAACTCTTTAAGTGTTACGGTTGGCATAATGCCAAGCAGGGCTTCTGGCTTATATTGATTTATATTGCGCCTAATTTGTAATGTGTACAAAGGCGAATTAAATCCCATTAAAAATGTTGTAATTTGCTTAGGGTGACCGACTAGGTTGTTATGTTCGTCATGCTCATGCTCATGCTCATGCTCATGGCTCGCTTTACCGCCGTGAATTAAATCGATTGCAGCCAAAGTAATGTGCAGCGTTTTATCAACTGGCGTGCCTGTTGGGTTTAAAATGCCGACGACTTTAAATGGGTTATCGTCATGATGATGAAAACTGGTGTTCCCCATGCCGTGCGATATAACAATAGAGTCGTTAAGTTTGTAGCCTAGTTTATTTGCAACTTCGCTACCTAGCACCACTTCGTTAATTGCGGCAAAAGGGTGGCCTTTGTTAAAGGTTAAATTTTGTTTTTTTGCAAAGCGATAATGGCTAAAGTAATCAAGTGTTGTGCCTAGTACCGCTTGGCCTTTATGGCTGTCGCCTAGGCTTATAGGTATGCTCCATTTTACGCCTCGCTGACTTGTTATGTATTGATAACTTTTCCAACTTACGCCGTTATTAGTATGGCCAATTCTAAATACTGACGAAAGCAGCAACTGTATATCGCCGGTACGCGCACCAACAATTAAATCAGTGCCCGAAATAGTATTACTAAAACTACTTTTAGCATCAATTCGTACACGTTCAATACTCAAAAGTAGCATTACACTAATTGCGATAGTAAATAATGTAAGCAGTACACTTGCGCGGCGATTTAATAAGCTTTTGTAAGCAAGTTTAGCGAGAATCATACCTGCTCCTGCAAATTTATAAGATCAATGGAGCGGTTAAATAAAGGCTTTAGTGTTTCATCGTGGCTCACAAATACCAGCGTACTATTAGATAACTTTGCTTGTTCAAACAGTAGCTTTATAAAGCTCTCACGGTTATTTGTATCGAGTGCAGATGTGGGCTCATCAGCAATTATTAGTTCAGGGCTGCCTATAAATGCGCGAGCGGCAGCAACGCGCTGTTGCTGTCCAATACTCAGTGTCGCTACATCTTTATGGTGATACTGGGCAGTAAGGCCTAAAGCATTTAATAACCGTATCGCTTCTTTTTGTAAGGCAGAGTTTTTATTTGATGATTTCTTTAATATTTTTTGTTTTCGGCTTTTTGAAAACTCACACCCAAGCGTTATATTTTCAATAGGAGTTAAATAAGGAAGCAGGTTAAAGTTTTGAAAAATGTAGCCAATGTGATCCGCTCTAAAAACATCACGGGTGGTATTGCTTAATGTAGTTAGGTTTTGGTCTAAAATTGATACCTCACCGCTGGTGGCTGTATTAATGCCAGCAAGAATCGCTAATAAGGTCGATTTACCTGAGCCACTAGGACCGTGTAAAAAAATATGCTCACCTTTTTCTATAACTAACTCTTTTATGTTGAGCGTGGGTGAGCTATCGCTTTTATGCCACTTAAAAGTTACGTTTTTCAGGTTTATCATTATCCGATTACCAACCCCAGTAGTTTAGATCTTTACGCATTTTTAGCTGTCTTATTATATTTAATGGCTTGGGTTTTAGTTTTTCGTTACTTTGTAAAAATTCATTAGCTGCATTTAATACGCGTTGGCTAGATTGGCCATCGGTATACGGATGAAGTTCCTGGCAATAGCTTTCAATATTTTGCATTAAATCACTAGGTTTAGTAAGCACGTGTTCAATAGCTGCTTCTACTTCATCTGCGTCGGTAATATCAAGTAAATGAGGAAGTGGTTTTTGATTACAAAACGTGACTACCGGTTTACGTAGTAGTAAAAACATTAAAAGAACTGACGATGTATCGCACAGCATAACATCAGCAGCTTGCAGTAACGGCAAAACGTTATCGGTTTCAATAAATGTTAGATTTTCGTTACTCAGCGCTTTATATTTATTAACCCATTCGGCAGGCATTTTAGGATGAAACTGCATCAAAATACGCCACTTACCTTGCTCACTAAAATGTTTTATTTGCTCATATAATTTAGGAGCAAGTGATAGCTTTCGTGAGAAAGTAGAGCATATAAGTAAAGTAGGGCGAGGGTCGTCGCTTACATAAGGATTATTTGAAGTGTTACTAAAAAGTGGATCGAGTGTTGGCCAGCCAGTTTCAGTTACTTTAAAGAAACCATGCTGCTTAGCTAGCTCTTTAAATCGGGTTGTTGTATTTGGGCCTTGCGTACAATATAAATCGTAACAACCACGAATAGTAAAATGACCACGATTACCTTCAGAGCTGCGCTTTTCAGAATTAAAACCATGAAATACAGCTACTTTTTTACCTGGAATAAAGCTAGGTACTATATTACCCGGTATAAACGTAATGTTTGGAGCCCAGCTTTTTACATCTTTTATGGTATGTAAACGTGGCTCGTCTGTGGTTAAAAAATCGGGGTTTACTTCGCTACCCGCTAAAAACCAGCGTACTTCACCACCATGTGTCAATATTTGCGCCTGCAAAGGTCTCAAGATAGCGTATGAATAATTCTGAGAAATATACATTAAGTATTTTTTATTTTTAGTGGCAGTTAAGTAGTTCAAGCTATCTCCTCAGGCTGGTTAGCACATTAAGTTTACCCCATTGCGACTCGCTTATAAATATATGCCTTTATTTGTTTTAAGCATCCGATTGAGCTTTGAGGTTGGCTAGATTATTATACAGCCCATATAACCCCATACCATACTTTGCTCAAAGAGCATCCCTAACCCCGGAGATAGCATG
Organism: Pseudoalteromonas sp. SG45-2; assembly: GCF_014164115.1. NCBI lineage: Bacteria > Pseudomonadati > Pseudomonadota > Gammaproteobacteria > Alteromonadales > Pseudoalteromonadaceae > Pseudoalteromonas > Pseudoalteromonas sp. SG45-2. The sequence continues at coordinate 54,158 of NZ_JACJEO010000023.1, read as the reverse complement.
ACTAGCTATAAAGTTTTAGACGTAAACGATGATTTACCCATTCGTACCAAAGGTGAAGTACACAGCGGTAAAGTTCGTTCAGTTTATTGGTTAACTGATGAAGACAGCGCACGATTAATTAAAGATAAAGGCTACCAAGTACCGACAGGTACTGAGCTTGCTATTATGGTTATTTCAGACCGAATTTCTGCATTTGATTGCATTTGGCAGGGCGAAAACGGTTTAAATGGCGTACCAGGTAAAGGTATAGCGCTAAACTCAGTGGCAGCCCATTGGTTTAAGTTATTTGATAAAGCGGGTCTTGCGGGTAATCATATTGTTGATATTCCGCATCCGTATGTGTGGATTGTACGCAAGGCCAGTACCGTAAAAGTAGAGGCAATTGCTCGCCAATATATTACGGGCAGCATGTGGCGTGACTACGCTAAAGGCATACGTAACTTTTGTGGTATTGACTTGCCAGAAGGTTTAAAAGCGAACCAAAAGCTTGATAACGTTTTAGTTACGCCATCAACAAAAGGTATTATTGAAGGCGTTGCTGATATTCCGCCAGTTGATGATGTAAATATAACTCGCGCTAACATTACTAATAACTTAGATGTATTTAACTTTAAATCGGCAGATGACGTAACCAAATACGAAAAACTGTTAGTTGAAGGCTTTAAATTAATTAGTGATGAGCTAGCGAAGCTTAACCAAATTTTTGTAGATACAAAATTTGAGTTTGGTTATGTAGAGGGTTTAAATGGCGCGCAACAGCTTATATATATTGATGAAGTAGGCACGCCTGATTCGTCACGTATTTGGGATGAAGCCGCTTACAAAGACGGTAAAATTGTTGAAAATTCTAAAGAAGGCTTTCGTCAATTACTGATTAATAACGTGCCAGAGAGCGACGTATTATTAAATAAAGATCGCATGAGTGAGCGTGAGCAGTTAGCTAAAGATTATATTTTACCAGAATCAGTAATGCTTGAAGTGTCAAATACCTATGTTGGCATAGCGAGTAAAATTGTTGGCAGAGATATCGTGATCCCTGAAGATCCTCGCCAAGAAGTTATTACTATTTTAGATAACGATTACGGATTAATTGTTAAATAACAGCACTTAAGTGCTAATAAAGCCAGTAACTAAATCTTTATTTTTAGTTACTGGGCTATAATTCTTGCAATTAGTGCTCGTCTCTAATTAACTTAACCTAATATTAATGTTTAGGTATTGTTATGTTTGAACGGGCATTGCAAAAGTTTGCTAAAAGTCATTACTTTTTAGCTATAGGTTTGTTTTTTAGTCAGTTTGCTTTAAGTGCAAATGTTGAATTAGTAATAGAAGATCAACACGGCCAAAAGTTATCAGGTGCTGTGGTTGAGCTTAATATTGCTGGTAAACAAGCCACACCATCAAATTTGCCCATTGCTATAATGGATCAAGTCCATAAGCAGTTTTTACCCGAATTATTAGTTGTACAACAGGGTCAAAAAGTTAACTTTCCTAACAGCGATAATATTCGCCATCATGTTTATTCTTTTTCACAAGCTAAGCCTTTTCAACTAAGATTATATTCAGGCCAACCAAAAGAGCCCATTACGTTTGAGCAACAAGGGGTTGTTGTTTTGGGGTGTAATATACATGACTCTATGGTTGGCTATATTTATGTAGCTAACAGCGAATTCGTATATAAAACAGATAAAAAAGGCTATGTAAATTTGCCTATTAATACACTGCCTGCACAAGTGAGTGTGTGGCATCCATTACAAACAGCACCATTGGAGAATAAAAAAATGATAACAATTAATTCTCAAAAACAGTTACAGATAACAGTAAACACATCAACTCCAGCACCCAGAAATACCTTTGGTAGTAAGTTTAAGGCTGGTAATGACTAATAGTTTACGAAATCGCATAACCATTTTATGTGTTGGCTTAGTGTTATTAACCACTATGGTCAGCTTGTTTAGTTTTTGGTGGTCTACGAGTAAATTTCAAGAAGAAAAAGTAAATCAAGATATTACCGTAGCGCAAAATGTTTATAAGCAATATTTAAAGTCAAAAGAAAGCCTACTGTTAACCGCTGCAAAAGTACTCACCTCCGATTTTGGTTTTAAGCAAGCTGTAGCAACGCGAGATGCAGGTACAATCAGCAGCGTGTTGTTTAATCACAGTCAGCGTATTGATGCCGAATTAATGTTGTTACTTGATTTATCGGGTAAGCTAATTTCCGCCAATACTGACGAAGACGTTTTTGCACACAACTTAAAGCCCTTGATGGAAGAGCTTTTAAGTGCGCCAGAAGAGTCTAGTTTTGTGGTGCTTAATAACGAGCTGTATCAAATTATTTTATTACCTGTAAAAGCGCCACGTACAGTAGCCTATAGTTTGGTGGGCTTTAAAATTGACGACAATGTAGCCCATGAACTAAAAAGCTTAACAGGCATGGATGTAAGTTTTATAGGCAGTGCTGACGATATTGTTATTAGCTCATTAGCTAATCGTCCTGAGCAATTTGAACCTGTTAGCTATTTTAGTACCGTAACCACATCGCGGTTATTTGGTGAGTATTTAGTGTTTCGTAACCGAGAAATAGATTTACCATCGTTGTTGACCCATCCCATAATTATTTTGCTGAGTGCCGATTTAACACAAAGTTATAGTGATTTCGAAAAACTGCTTTTTACACTTATTATTTTAGCTATTTTAACTATGTTTGTAGGTGTTATTACAAGCAGCATATTTGCAAATAATTTAACTACGCCACTTACTCAACTAGCTGTAATAGCAAGGCAATTTGCACAAGGGAATTATGCTTTTGAATTTAAAGGCCAAAGGCAAAGTACCGAAATAGACACGCTAGTCGCAGCGTTTGATAGCATGGGTAATGATATTAATCAGCGCGAGCAACAAATTAGCTTTCAAGCCCGTCACGACTCCCTAACAGGCTTTTATAACCGCTCAGCAATGCTTGAGGTGCTTGATGATGAGTTAGATTCATCAGCCGAGTACACGCTCGTTGCAATAGACATAAAAGGTCTTCGCCATATAAACGATAAGCTCGGTCCGCGCATTGGTGATGACTGCCTAAAGGCCGTTGCTTGCAGAATAAGTGAGTTTTCGGATGAGTTAGGGGGCTTTCATGCCCGTATTGGCGGCGATGAGTTTTTAACTGTGTTTCCGACTGCGGCAGCGCGCGAGCAAAAAAGCGGTATTGTTGGCTTAATGGCACAATTACAAGCGTGCTACACCATTCAAAAACTAAAAATTAACTTACGCTTTAGTGCAGGCATTGTGCAGTATCCTACACAAGGTATTGCAAGTGATGACTTAATGCGCCGTGTGCTAATTGCAGTTGAAAGTGCTGCCAACACACAAGAGAGCATACATTACTATCAAAATGGCGAAGACGAAGCGCACTTAGAGCGCTTAATAATGCTTGATGAACTAAAGCAGGCTATTAGTGATGACGATGGTCAATTGTTTATGACTTATCAGCCAAAATTACATTTGAAATCGCAAAAAATAGATAAAGTTGAGTCGCTTATTCGCTGGCAGCGAAAAGATGGTAGCTGGGTTAATCCTGAACTGTTTATTGACTTAGCCGAGCAGTCGGGGCTTATTGTTGAGCTTACTGGGTGGGTTGTTAATACGGTTGTAGCACAAGTAGCTGATTGGCAGTCTAAAAATATAAACTTACAGGCTGCAATAAATGTATCTGCGCAAGATATAGCATTTCCGGGCTTTCACGCTGCATTAGTTCGCACGCTTAAAAAGTACAAATTAGATTCTAAGCTGATCACTATTGAGCTTACTGAGCGCGATATGATCGAAAACGAAGAAAAAGGTATTAAAGCGCTCGAAAACCTAAAGGCAATTGGCGTTAAAATATCATTAGATGATTATGGTGTAGGGCAAACATCACTTGGTAGATTAAAAATGCTGCCTATTGATGAGCTTAAGCTAGATAAGTGCTTTATCCTAAAACTTGATGAATCGCAAAAAGATCAATTTATAGTGCAATCATCAATTACGTTGGGACATCAGCTAGGTTTCTCGGTTGTAGCTGAAGGGGTTGAAACGCTTGGCTCATTAAATTTACTTAGAGGCATGCAGTGCGACCATGCACAAGGCTATTACTTAAGTAGGCCTTTAAAAGCAGAACTATTAGAAGAATGGCTGGAGGAATACTATGCAAAAAATTAAATACTTATTAGCAAGTTTGTTTTTAATAGTTAGTGTGCCGAGCATTGCAAGCAATGGAAAACTGCTAGCTACGCCGGGAGTTTCTCAAATTGAAGGCAGTGGCGGCGGGGGGATTGTACCGTGGGCACAACTTGCTGGGTACGCAAGTGATGATGAATTTTCGGTAAATGGCTTTTGTAGTCGCGCAGATGTAACCGACTACACACTTGACGTATGTGGTGCACAACTTAATTTATTTAATCGTGTTGAGCTTAGTTATGCCCAACAGCGCTTTGATGTACCAGCACTTGATGCTGAAATAGAGCAATCAATTACAGGTGCTAAAATACGTTTGTACGGCGATATTGTTTACAGTGATTGGCCACAGCTTAGCTTAGGGATTCAGCATAAATCACTGGATGATGGCAGTATTGCAACACTTGTAGGCGCAGAAAAGACTAGCGGTACTGACTACTACCTCGCTGCTAGTAAATTACATTTAGGGGCTATTGCTGGCTATAACTGGTTTTGGAACGTAACTACAAGATACAGTGAAGCTAATCAACTTGGTTTACTTGGTTACGGTGGAGAAAATACTAGCGGAAAAGTATTATTTGAAGGCAGCACAGCACTATTTTTGAGTCGCGAAATAGCCGTAGGTGTTGAGTATCGTCAAAAATCAAATAACTTAAACTTAGGCGAACAAGATTGGAAAGACTTATTTGTAGCGTGGATGCCTAACAAGCATGTGAGTGTGACTGCGGCTTACCTTGATTTAGGAAGCATTGCAGGGGCTGACGATCAAACAGGTTGGTATTTATCGGTTACAGGGTATTGGTAATGAAAAGCGTTGGTATTTTTTTGATTTGTTTAGGGTTGCTTAGTGGGTGTGCAAATTCTACTAAGCTCTCACTTTATCAAAAGCTGGATGGTAAAGCTGGGATAGGCAGAATTGTTGATAGCTTTATCTATCAAATAGGCAATGACGAGCAGATAATTCATTACTTTGAACACAGCAATATAGCGTACTTTCGCCAAGGGTTTATTACTCATATGTGTATGTTAGTAGAAGGCCCATGTACATACGATGGCGACTCTATGGTAGCAATCCATACAGGTATGCATATTACAGAGAAAGACTTTAATCATGTGGTTGATTTACTTATAAATGCAATGAATGAGCAGAACATTAGCCATAGTTTGCAAAACGATATTCTCTCTAGAATGGCACCACTTCGTGGTGAAATTATAAAAATGTAGCCATAAAGGCTTTAAAGTAATTATTAAGTAAAGGGAACCTTGCTTTGATGTCATTGTCCACTTAGAATTATTTCATAAAAACAATAATTGGCAAATATAGCTTGTATGGCTTATCTATTCATCTCTCGCAAAAATGTACACGCAAAATACTATAAAAAAATAATCAAAAAATTGTCGATGGATTGCCAATTACATATCATGGGAGCTCCTAAGCTTTCTGCTGTTAAGTATTTAAAAGATGCGTTTCAAGTTAATTTTACTGATGTAGTTAACTCTCAGCTAAAACGCAAAAGAGCACGTAATGCTATCTGGAATAGTCCTATTATTGCTGCTGTTTACAGTGCTGGGTTAGTTTTATTTGAACGATTACGATACGCTAAGTATTTAGCCTTATTAACCGAGACTAATCCTGACTGCATTGTTATTTGGAATGGCAATAAACTTCCAAATACAACCGTTGCTATGGCTGCAAAAGCATTAGGTGTAAAGCAGTTTTATTATGAAAATGGTTTACTACCCGGTACAAGCAGTTTAGACCCTAATGGTATTAACTATAATGCGTCGTTAAGCCGTGACCCTTCTTTTTACCTAAATTTTGACCCACAAAATAAGTTAAACTTTTCTGCGCCGGATTTAATTCCAAGAGCTGATCATAAAAAGCGCTGTGAATTTGAGTGCGCCGATGTGCCAGAACGCTATATATTTGCGCCTTTTCAAGTACCTCACGATACTCAATTAGCTAGCTTTTCTCCGTGGATAAACTCTATGGACATGTTTTACGACGAGGTGATTAAAGCCGTCAAAAGCTTAAATGATCCAAGTTTAAAAGTGGTTTTTAAAGAGCATCCGTCGTGGCATAAACATTACGCTCATCTTTATGAAAAAGATCCGATTGCAATTTTTGCTAATGGAAATCAAACGAGTGATTTGATTAAGTGCGCAGAAGCCGTATTAACGATTAATTCAACGGTCGGCTTAGAAGCATTACTGCTAAATAAACGAGTTTTAACTCTTGGACAAGCCTGTTACAACATTGAGGGCTTGGTAAAGCATGCGAGCACTGCCGAGCAGCTTGCAGCAAATCTGAACGAAGTAATGCAGGGCTGGCAACCAAATACATTATTAAAGGATAAGTTTTTTAGCTTTATTGAGCATGTATATTGTATTCCTGGCGTTTGGAAACACACTGAAGATAAACACATTAAAGCGATTGAAGCGCGTTTTACGGGTAATGATGAGTTTGCTAAATATCATGGTGATAAGGAATCGTAGTGAAAAACCTAATTAGCTGTCAGCAATTACACGAGCAAATTAATAATCCTGCATTAGTGATATTTGATGCAGGTATGCTGCGCCCAGGTGTTTTGGGTACTTATTCGCCACAAGCAATGCTGCCCAACGCTAAACGTTTTGACATAAAAAACGAGTTGGCCGATAGATCAAATCCCTTACCAAGTACGGTATGCAGCGAGCAGCAGTTTACCCACGTGATGCAAAATGCAGGAGTAAATAACGATTCGTTTATAGTTGTATACGAAGATGGCGGTTTATTTAGCGCAGCAAGGGCGTGGTGGATGTTTAAAGCTATGGGGCATCACAACGTAAAAGTACTCAGTGGTGGCCTTAAAAAGTGGTTAGAGAGCGGTTACGCCACACAGCAAGGTTATAGCAAATCGTTAGGTAAAAGTGATTTTACGGCAAGCTATAATTCTGAGTATTTTATCAATAGCCAACAAGTGGTTGACGCAATTGATGAGCCCAGCACTGTATTGCTAGATGCACGTGCTTATAAGCGTTTTACAGGCGAAGAAAGTGAACCCCGAAAAGGCATGCGTAGCGGGCATATCCCAAATAGTCGCTCGTTGCCTTTTATGGATTTACTTAATAAAGGTGAAGCTAAACCACTTGCCGAAATTAAAGCGATATTTAGTGACGTGGTTGATGATGCGCGGCAGTTACAGTTTAGCTGTGGCTCAGGTATTACAGCGTGTGCTTTAGCGTTATTTGCTACTGAATGTGGTTACAGTAATTTAAGCGTTTATGATGGTTCGTGGAGTGAGTGGGGTGCAAGTGATTCATTACCCATCGCCACAGGAGAAAAGTAGATGTGTTGTGGGTTTAGAGCTTGCTCACGTTAAAGCCGCAGCGTCTCTAAACCTCTTTGTAAATAACAGTATTTAAAAATATTACTCACAAGGAGAAGTGAAAGAGAAGAAAATGAGAAGGTAAAAACCAGTGCTTGCTCGTATTTGAATACTCTTTTTATACAATCACTTACTCTAAAAGCGCAGCGCCTCTAAACCTCTTTGTGAATAACAGCATTTAAAGTATTACTCACAAGGAGAAGTGAAAGAGAAGAAAATGAGAAGGTAAAAACCAGTGCTTACTCGTATTTGAATACTATTTTTATACAATCACTTACTCTAAAAACGCAGCGCCTCTAAACCTCTTTGTGAATAACAGTATTTAAAAATATTACTCACAAGGAGAAGTGAAAGAGAAGAAAATGAGAAGATAAAAATCAATGTTTGCTCGTAGTTGTATTAAATAGCTTTTACTTTTTAAAACTATAAGGGCAGTTTTTACAACCATTTTTGCAGCACGAACCACGCTTTAAAAAGAACCACTTACTAAATACCATGTAACCACTTTGCATGGTGTAGTCGAGCCCTTCAATTAAATTGTCGTTACCTCTATATTGCTTTGCAAAGTCTATTTGGGTTTTAATAGGTTGTGTATAAACACCCTCTAAAAAAGTATTTATTTTATTAAGCGTGCACTTGCGGCATAAACAACTTGTTGCTGTGATATCAAGCGGTAAAATAGCCGGCAGCTCATTGCACCAACACGCTGATATATCGTCTACATTACACGTTAGAGTACTGTGGCATTGAGTACAGTTAAGTTGAGTCATTATAATTCTTTTTAGTAACAGTGAGCCAAGAATAACAAATATTATGAATACACAAAAAGCATTAGCTGAATTTATTACATTTGGAGAGCAAAGGGGCGAAGCTATATCGGTTATCGTTTCAAGCCCTGCTGATAGCAATAAAGCTCACTATACTCTCTCAACCGAGGTTTTAATTGATGTGCTTAAACGCTGTTTAAGTAACGAAATAGACTTAGATGATTTGGAGCTTTGGGCAAACGTAATTGAATCGCGAGATGACATTGATTGTACTGAGCATGAAGGTTTTATTTATGCGCTCAGTAATAGCGAGCAAATGGGAGAGCTTAATCATCAAAAGCTTGCTCAAATAGTTGCGTTAGTAAAAGTTTGATTTGTTTAAAAAGCGAGGTGTAAAACCTCACCTAAAAAAAACCGCACTTCAATTGAATGCGGTTTTTTAAATTGAGGACAACCGTTTTAAGCGATTATTTATGATATCCCAAGCACGTTTCTACTTCGTTTTTAGAACCTAAAATAACGGCTACTCGCTGGTGGATTGCATCAGGCTGAATATCCATAATACGCTCGGTACCGGTTGATGCGATACCGCCAGCTTGCTCTACTAACATAGCCATTGGGTTTGCTTCATAAAGTAGGCGTAATTTATTTGGCTTTTTAGGATCTTTAGTGTCGGTAGGGTAAGTAAATAAACCGCCACGGCTAAGCACGCGATGTACATCGCCCACCATTGCTGCAATCCAGCGCATATTAAAGTTTTTAGCGCGCGGGCCTGTATCGCCTGCTAGCAAATCATTGATATAGTTTTGCATAGCTGGCTGCCAATGGCGTTGGTTAGACGTATTAATGGCAAATTCGTTTGTATCAGCAGGGATTTCGGCAAAATCTTGTGTAAGTAAAAAGCTGCCTTGTGTTTTATCAAGGGTAAACATGCGCGTGCCTTTACCTGTAGTCAGCGCAAGCATTGTTGATGGCCCGTAAAGTACGTAACCAGCTGCAACTTGCTTATGGCCGGGCTGCATAAATATGCTTTGATCAGCAGCGTCAGAACCTTCAGGCGCTTCCATAATAGAAAATATAGTACCCACAAGTGAGTTAATGTCCGTATTTGACGAGCCATCGAGTGGGTCAAATGCTACTATAAATTTAGCGTCTGGGTTACCTGCTACTGTGTAGTCTTCTTCTTCAGAGGCGATTGCTTTAACCGTACCTGATTCCAGTAAAATATCTTTTAACAACTGATTAGATAATACATCGAGCTTTTTTTGAGTTTCACCTTGAATGTTTTCATCAAGGGTTGAGCCTAATACGCCAGAAAGCGCGCCTTGACCAACGCGAAACGAAATTTCTTTACATGCTGCTAAAATTGTTCGAATTAATGATAAAAGTTCTCTTGAACAACCATCTTCAAGTAATACTGGAGGGAGTCTACGCATTCTATTTTCCTGATAACGTGTTAAAACCAATCATAATGTGAGAGAGATTAGCTTAGAGCGCTGAAATTCGTCTTAAATAACTGTATTGTTTAAATAGCACCATATAATGGGACCACCTAATCGTACTTAAAACACAAATAACAAAGATAAGATTATGAAAAAAATACCACTACTAAGTTACATATTCTTTACTGTGCTGTGCTCTATCATAACTCAAGCGCACGCAGCAATTAAGTCAATTGATGAATTTACTACGCAAATGAATCATTTTCCGGGCTATTATTCGTTTTTTTACGACACCCAAAACGGAAAAGTATATTTAAAAGTTGATAAGTTTGAACAACAATTTTTACTGCAGCAAAGCTTGCCTTACGGTATCGGCTCTAACGATATAGGCCTTGATAGAGGTCAGCTTGGTAATACTCACCTTGTGCAGTTTGAGCGTTTTGGCGACAAAGTAATGCTGCGGGCTGTAAATACTTACTATCGTGCTAATACAAGTAACAAGGCTGAACAGCAAAGTATTAAAGAAGCGTTTGCATCAAGTATACTTGCTGGTTTTAAAGTAGTCGCAGAAGATAAAGCCACAGCACTTATTGATTATACGCCTTATTTATTAAGTGATGTACATGGCGTAAGTCGCAAGCTTGCTGCACGTAAGCAAGGGAACTTTAGCCTTGATGAATCACGTAGCGCCGTTTATATGAATCGCTCAAAAGCATTTGTAAAAAACACCGAGCTTGAAGCCGTACTTACATTTAAGGGCACAAAACCAGGTGAATTTGTTCGCCAAGTAAGTGCCGACCCTTATGCGCTTACTGTTCATATGCATCATTCACTTATTCAATTACCAGATGATAACTACACACCTCGTAAGTTTAATCCGCAATCAGGTTTTTGGAGTATAGAACATAAAGATTACGCAGCGCCGCTTGGTGACTCTATGTACGTGCGTTATATACCGCGCCATCGTTTAACTAAAAAAGACTCAAGTTTACCTATTAGTGAACCTGTTAAACCAATTGTTTATTACCTTGATCCTGGCGTACCAGAGCCCGTTAAAAGCGCTTTGCTTGAAGGTGGGAAATGGTGGAACGACGCATTTACTGCTGCAGGATATAAAAATGCATTTATAGTAAAAGTGCTGCCAAGTAGCGCCGACCCTATGGATATTCGTTACAACGTCATTCAATGGGTACACCGTGCAACGCGTGGTTGGTCATACGGTAGTTCTGTAATTGACCCACGTACAGGTGAAATACTTAAAGGGCATGTAACACTTGGCTCATTGCGTGTTCGCCAAGATATTTTAATAGCTGAAGCACTCGCTGCTCCTTATTTAAAAGGCAATGAAGTTGCTAAAAACTTGCAAGCAATGGCGCTTGATCGGATTCGCCAATTAAGCGCGCATGAAATTGGTCACACGTTAGGTATTGCTCATAACTTTGCGGCATCGGTAGGTGATAGAGCTTCTGTAATGGATTACCCACATCCGCTACTTAGTTTTAATGAACAAGGTAAGCTTGATGTAACGCGCGGCTATGCAACAGGCATGGGCGTGTGGGATACCCAAGTAATTAAATATGGCTATAGCGATTTCACTAACCAAGATGAAAGCGCAGAACTTGCTGCTATTTTAAAGGAGAACAAAACTAAAGGCCTTGAGTTTATATCAGATAGTGATGCTCGTGCTAAAGGTGGCGCACATCCAACAGCTCATCTATGGGATAACGGCACTAATCCTTCTCAGGAGCTTTTACGAGTACTCGACGTACGTAAAAAAGCGCTTTCGCAGTTTGGTATTAATAATATTAAAACGGGCGACTCATTATCGCAATTAGAGGAAAAACTAGTTCCGCTTTATCTGTTTCACCGTTTTCAGGTTGAGGCTGCAGTGAAACTTATAGCCGGTGTTGATTACGAATACGAAACACGTGGTGATTCACCCGTAAAAGGCGCACAAGTCGTTAATAAAAAAACACAGCAAGAAGCGGTAAACGCTATTTTTGCAACGCTTAAGCCAAGTAACTTATTACTTCCTGAATCGGTACTATCACTAATTCCGCCAAAAGCGTATGGCGAGTCTAAGTCGCGCGAGAGCATAGTAGGGCGCACAGGGTTAACGCTCGATGCAATGGCATTACCCGAGGTTGCAGTGCAGCACAGCTTGTCGCTTTTATTAAACGCACAGCGTTTAAACCGCCTAGCGCAGCAGCAAGCACGTAGTAATGACTTTTATAGTTTAGATGAGTTACTTGAGGAGCTATATGGCCAAGTGTTTAACGCGTCATCACCTAATACGATGACAGGTAAAATCACTCAGCGCGTGCAATTTTTAACTGCAAAAGCCATGGCTGATTTAGTAGCAAGCGATAGTGCAAGCCCTGAAGTACAGGCGCAGCTACGTTACTACTTAGTTAAGTTAAGTGAAGACTTTAACCAAAACTCAATGCTGAGCCATACAAGTACTGGCGAGAGTGCGTTTAAGCAATATTTAGCTGAGCAAGTAAATCAGTTTTTAATTAAAGGGCAATGGCCAAACAACTTTAAAGTGCTGCCAATCCCACCGGGCTCACCAATTTAGAATAAAAAGTAGAAGCGCTTAGTTTTAATCAATCATTCAATCAATCATAAAGCAAAACACCGAGTATATTTATACTCGGTGTTATTTTATTCTAAAAACGAATACGTACTCTAAGATTTTATTTGCACTAAATCGTAATCGGCCATACCAGGTACTATTGCCTGTAAGCGAGACTCGGTTACATCGAGTGCATTTAAACATTCGCAATACTCAGAAGCCTTAAGCTCTAATTGATGCGCCTTTTTTTGTAGCGATTTATCAATTTCTCTTGAGATAATATCCATGCGTTGCCCCATGTCGTTAATGCGATCTTCTATATTACCTTCACGCGATTTAAACGCATCTCCAAGTGATACCAAAATAGCACCTAACGATCCATGAACAGCAGAGTGAATTTGCTGGCTGATCTCTTTAGTGAAAAAATCATCTATTTGCGAAAGTGATTGAGGGGCTATAAAAAAGAAGTCATCTCCGCGCTTAAACTTATCCATTAGCGCGCGCTCTACATACTGCAATTGTGTTTTAAGTACTTCAGGTTCTTTGTCTGACATACCTTCAACTACGTGTTCAATAGCGCTTAAGCCTAAGTTAACACCATCGGTAGCAAGGTTTACTAATTCGGGGACTGTGTGGCGAATACCATTACTAAACTGTTCGAGTACTTTGCTTTCGTCATCGCTTAAATCAACCCAATAACCGCGAATAAACAGTTGGTTATTGTTATTAATTTGGACACGAGTTTGGCCTTTATCTAATATGCGAATTGCATCGTCAGTAATAATTAAACCATGACGTAATTCAACATCGCATTGGGCTTGAGCAAAGACACTAGTGCTTGAGAGCGCCATGGATAACGCCAATATCGAACGAGATAGAAACGCCATAAACACCTCAAAAAGACTAAAATGGAAGGCGAGTAGGTTAACAAAAAAACAACTTTATGCAAGGGAAAATAAACCTATCAACTATCTCACAGAATAGTTGTATAGAGTGCAGCTTGAGTTTTTAGATACGGTTATGTTGGGCAAAATCAACAGTCCAACAAAGGACTTAATATATAGCTAGAGAGGGTAGAATTGGCTCATAGTAAAATAAGAACACGTGGTTTTTAAATGAAGTTTAAAAAGGTACAGCTATTTATATCAATTAAGCTTAATAGCCGACTCTAAATTTACTCTGGAGTCGGCTCAAAAGACTAAAAACTAAATATTTAGTGTGAAACTACTATTAAGCGAATTGCATCAAGTTGTAACTGCGTTTTTTCAATATACGTAGTTAGGTCGTTACGTTGCTTATCGTAGAAGGTAATTTCTTCTTGGCGAATATTCGGATTAATTTGCTTCAGGGCAACAAGTCGCTCTTGCTCTTCACTGAGTGATGTTTGCATTTTAGCAAGTGACGCTGCGCGAATAACTTCAAGTTTTTCTTGTGCCATATCTTTAGCGGTAGTGATCATCGGGTGAACAGCGCTTTGCAATGCACCGGCAAGCTTACTTGCTGTTTGGCGGCCTACGGCTGATAACTGCTGATTAAAGCCTTCAAATGCCACGTTTTCACCTAGGTTATTACCTGCTTTATCGAGCAATATACGAATTGGTGTAGGCGGTAAAAAGCGACCAACTTGTAATACTTTTGGTGCCATTGCTTCTGCAACAAAAATAAGCTCAACAAAAAAGGTACCAGGCGGTAACTTTTTGTTTTTAAGTAATGCTACTGATGCGCTACCAAAGTCGTCGTCACAAATCATATCCATGGTGCCTTGCACCATAGGGTGATCCCAGCTGATAAAGTGTACATCTTCTTGCGAAAGTGCAGTGTCGCGATCAAAGGTAACCGTCATACCGTCTTCTTTAAGCGATGGGAACGATGCATTTAACATATGTTCCGTTGGCTTTAAGATAATGGTGTTTTCGCCTTTATCTTCTTGGCTTACGCCAAATGTGTCAAACACGTTGATCATGTAGCTTGGCAATTCAAACTGGTTATCGAGTTTTTCGATATCAGTCACAAGCGAGTCGGCAGCACCTTGACCCGATGAATGTAGCTCTAGTAAACGATCTCGTCCGCTTTCCATTTTTTTACGCAGTACCGCATTTTGTTGTGCTACTTGCTCAAGTAATGGATCGAGTTCGTCTTCATCGCAGTTATGCGCAGAAATATATTCAAGTAAGTCATCACGGAACTCTTTATAAAGCATTTGCCCCGTTGTTGATGTAGATTCGAATGCATCTAGACCTTCGTTATACCAACGTAGCAGTACTTCTTGAGCGGTGTTTTCAAAATATGGCACATGAATGTTCACATCTTGTGTTTGGCCTATACGGTCTAGTCGACCAATACGTTGCTCTAGTAAATCTGGGTTCAGTGGTAAATCAAACAACACTAAGTGATGCGAGAACTGGAAATTACGACCTTCTGAGCCAATTTCTGAACACAGTAATATTTGTGCATTATCGTACTCATCCGCAAAAAATGCAGCAGCGCGGTCACGCTCAATAATAGACATACCTTCGTGGAATACCGATGCTTTAATTGCTTCGCGTTCACGCAGTATTTGCTCAAGGCTGATAGCTGTTTCAGCTTTGGCACATATAAGCAGTACTTTTTCGCGCTTAAGTGTTTTAAGGGTGTCGATTAACCAATCTACGCGTGGATCGAATAAACCCCAGCTTGCGCTTTCGCCTTCAAATTCTTGAAATATTTTTTCAGGAAACAGAGCACGGTGTGCACTTAGTTCAGGGTTTTGAATGCCGCCCATGTTACCAAGAACCGACATAGCCGTTTTATACTGCTTTGGTAATGCCATTGGGTAGGCGTGTAATTTACGGCTTGGGTAGCCGTCAATGCCGCTGCGGCTGTTTCTAAATAATATACGACCTGTGCCGTGGCGATCGAGTAGCATGTTAAGTATTTCTTTACGCGCTGGTAAATCACCTTGCTGTGCTTTTTCAAGAATATCAGTAATGTCGGTTTCTTTTAATAGCTCAATTAGCGTGGCTTTGGCTGCGTCGTCCAGAGCTTGCTCTTGCAGTAATTGATTTGCAGCTTGCGCTACGTCTTTATAATTTGCTTCTTCTTCTTTAAACACGTCGTAGTCGTAAAAACGATCCGGATCGAGTAATTGTAAACGCGCAAAGTGACTGCTGTGACCAAGTTGATCAGGCGTTGCTGTAAGCAAAATAAGGCCCGGAATATCTTGGCTAAGCTCTGCCATACGTTGGTATTCTGAGCTTGGCTTGCCGTTATTGATACTTAGGTGATGGGCTTCATCTATTACTAAAAGGTCCCAATCAGCAAGCGTTGCTTGTTCAAACCAACGTTTTTTCTTGGTTAAAAACTCAAGGCTGGTAAGTACTAGTTGCTCTGTATCAAATACGTTTGGAGAATCTGCAAACGCTTCGTCGCAGCGCTCTTCATCAAAAATAGAAAAACGTAAGTTAAAGCGGCGTAGCATTTCTACTAACCATTGGTGTTGTAGATTTTCTGGTACAACAATAAGTACGCGGCTTGCACGGCCACTAATAATTTGTTGATGTAGTATCATGCCCGCTTCAATTGTTTTACCAAGGCCTACTTCATCTGATAAAAGTACGCGTGGGGCAAAACGTTTACCCACTTCTTGGGCAATATAAAGCTGGTGCGGAATAAGATTAGCACGTTGACCAATTAAGCCTTTAATAGGCGATTGTTCACGTTCAAATTTATGTAACCACGTTTGGTAGCGAAGTGTGTAGCGATCAAAACGATCGACTTGGCCTGCAAATAAACGATCTTGTGGTTTATTAAACTTAATAAAATGATCTAAAAAGGTTTCTTTAAGTTTAGCCGTTTCGCCATTATCAACACGGGTGCCGTGATAACAAAGTAACTCGCCTTGTACTTCAATAGACTCTACTTCTAATTCCCATTCTTCAACGCTTTTGATCACATCGCCAGGATTAAATGCCACACGGGTAACAGGTGCCTCTGCACTAGAATAAACACGGTTTTCACCACTGGCAGGAAATAATATGCTGACCTGACGGCCTTCAATGGCAACAACGGTGCCTAATCCTAAATCTGACTCTGTATCACTGATCCAACGCTGACCTAAGGAAAAATTCATGTATGTCTCGTCTATGATGAAAAAGGCGGCTATGTTACCTGTAAGCTAACACCACTGCAAGGCGCTATTTGGCTCACTTTTAATTAATTTTGTAAGTGTTAATTATTACTATTAAAACAGCTTGTTTATGACTCTTTTTTAGGTAAATCAAAACTAATTACAGTTTGTAATAAAACGGACTTTTATGACAAATAGACTAAACTTACATTATGCCTTAGCAATTAAGTATTGCAGGTTTAAGTTTTGCCCGTTTTACTTAGTTATTTTGGTATAGCATAAAAATCATAAAACGTAAGGAAAGTGCTATGGAAAAAGCTTCGAACCTTGAAAGTAAAATGTATGTGCTAGATACCAACGTACTACTTCACGAACCACTCGCTTATTTGTCTTTTCAAGAGCATGACGTTGTAATTCCGATGACGGTGCTTGAAGAGCTTGACCATATAAAAGACAGAAAACACGACGTAAGCCGTGATGCGCGCGTCGCTATTCGTGGATTAGATGAAGTTCTTAAAAATGCAACGCCCGAACAAATGCTACAAGGCGTGGCGCTGCCGAGTAACAAAAAGGCAAAAGCGAGCTCTGCAGGTACCCTCATTATTGTAAACGACCATTTATTTGCCGACTCTATTTCTGGTTTGCCTGGTAACGAAAACGACCATCGTATTATCAATTGCGCCGTGTACTTACAAAAGCAGCACAGTGATTCAAAAGTAATACTTGTTACAAAAGACATAAACATGCGTTTAAAAGCCAAAGGCGCCGGACTTAAATATGTTGAGGATTACCGCACCGACCAACTTATTGACGATATAAGCTTACTCACTAGTGGTTATAAAAAAATTGAAGGTGATTTTTGGGATCATGTAGGGGAGTGTAATACGCAGCAACACGGACGCGATACGTTTCATCATGTGCCTAAAAACTTAATCCCTGATGTATTTTGTAATGAATATTTACTTGATGGAGGGGATCAGTTTGCGGCGCGTGTTAAATCGTACGATGACGAGCACATAATGCTCAAAGATATTGGTGTTGAGCGTTTAATGCATCAACAAGCATGGGGCGTTAAGCCCAAAAATATTTATCAAGGGATGGCATTAGATGCACTACTGGATACAAGTATTGAGCTTGTTATTTTAACAGGACCAGCAGGGTGTGGTAAAACCTTGTTAGCACTTGCCAGCGCCCTTGAAATGGTGATCGAAAAAGGTATTTACGATAAAGTAATAGTTACCCGTAATACGCCAGAAATAGCAGAGTCTATAGGCTTTTTACCAGGCACTGAGGAGGAAAAGATGGCGCCATGGCTTGCAGCTATCACTGATACGCTGGAGGTATTGCACAAAGGCGACGAAAATCCAATATCGAGTCGAAATTACATAATGGAGAAGGCTAATGTACAGTTTAAATCGGTTAACTTTATGCGCGGGCGTAGCATTCAAAATGCAGTGGTAATTTTAGATGAGAGCCAAAATTTAACGGCATCTCAGCTTAAAACGATTATTACTCGCTGCGGCGAAGGTACTAAATTAATTTGTACAGGTAACTTGGCGCAAATTGATAGTAACTATTTAACGCCAGTAACATCGGGCTTGACGTACATAGTAGAGCGCTTTAAAAACTTTGAAGGCAGCGCAACAATAAACCTCAACGGTGTTGTGCGTAGTCGCTTAGCGTCGTTTGCAGAAGAAAATTTATAACTTGCGCTTAACAAATTGGCTCGATAGTCTATCGATTGATTTTCGAGCCAAATGGCAGGCAGTACATTGAATTTTTTACCTCTGAAGCATTATTATCGTTCATTATTTATTGCGCTGTTAGTGCCATTGATTGTCGTTTTTTTACTGTGCTTGCACTTATATAATATAAAGCTTGAGCGGACGGTTGAAAAACGCCAAGCTGACTTTACAAATGTTTCAGCACAGGTTACTCACGGGATGGACTCGGTGAGTAATCTACTTACCACCATGTTTAACTTATACGAGCAAGTGACTTATCCCAAAATAAATCAAGATTTGCTCGAAGGCATAAATCAATATGATGGTTACTATTATCGTCATTTTATTGATCAAAGTACGGAAATTGTAGGTAAAGGTGAGTTTGCGTTATCTGCTAAGGCATTAATGCAGTGGCAGCAGGCTATTACATTAGGGCCTTCGTTTAATACAACGCTTGCGTTAATGCAGTCATTATCTGCTGTAGCGTATGTTGATGATAATGGTTTTGCTTATGTAAGCAGGCACAACAAAAGCCAAAGTTTTATGCTTACTGAAATTTTAAATGGAAAATTTAAGCCAAAATTTGCGCAAAACAAACTTACTTCAAGCCCTATTGTTAAAGTGAATGACAATTCGTATTTTGCTATTGGTCGACAACGAAGCACTGGCTCAGCCGATTACATTATTTTAATTTATGATGTTCAAGCAATTTCTGGATGGTTAAAAAAGGTGTCACCGAACAGTGGTGAATACGTTTTTATGAACCAATCGCATCAAATTATCGCCAGCTCTAAACAGATAATAGAGCAAGCGACTGCGTTAAAAAATTATTGGCCAGACTTGGCCGATCATCAGAGTCAAAAAACAGTATTAACTAGTGATAGTAATTACTTTATGCAGCCTATGGATGAGTTACCTATTCACGCAGTATTTTACGAGCACAAACCCCAATTAATAAGCTCAATTAAGTATGAGATATTACTAGAGTTTACTTTTTTAACGCTATTTTTAAGTATTATGTTTGGCGTGTTTTTTTGGTTAAGTCAGCGCATTTTTATAAAGCCGATGACTCACTTAATGTCATACCTTGAGAGTAACGGGACACAACAAGAAGAGCAGCTAAATTACAAAGTACCACTGAGCTGGCAACCTTGGTTTTCTAAAGTGAAGCGTGTATTTACTAAAAACAAACAGTTAGTTGATTCATTACAAAGTGCAAATAAAGCTCTGGACGACCAAGTTCAGCTGCAATCAGAAAAACTAAGCCGCAGTTACGAAGCGAAAGAGCGCCACTTAGCTTTACTCAACACTATGCTAAACAGTGTGCCAGACCTTATTTACTTTAAAAATATTGATGGTTCATTCTTAGGATGCAATAAAGCATTTGAGGCATATATCGGTAAAGATCAAACTGCATTAGTTGGTAAATATGTAGATGATTTAGGTGACAATGATCAGCAAATAAATGCGCTTGAAAAACAAGTATTACAAAACAGAAATAGTGTTGAACAGCGAATAGAAACCGATACAAAATCGTATCAACTTACTATTGCACCTTTTTATAACGAGCACCAACACCTGTTAGGAACCATGGGCATTGGTCGCGATATTACCGAGCAGCAACAAACATTATTGGCCTTAAAATCATCTGAATCTAAATTTAGAAGTGCAATTGAATTTGCGGCTAACTGCGTGGTTTTACTCTCGCTTGAACACACCATATTGCAAGTAAATAAAGCAGCAAGAAAGCAGTTTTCTGATCAGCCAGTACTAGTTGGGGAGCAGTTGAAAGCATTATTTGATGACTCCCAATGGAAGCAAATAAAAAGCACTTTAGCGCAATTGCTAGATGACAAAAAACGCGTATACCATTTAACGCTTGCTCAAGGGGGCTTAACAAGCTGGTTGCAACTAAGTGTATCGCTTGTCTGGGATGAAAACCGCGATCCAGCTTATTATGTTATACACATTCAGGATGTGAGTGCATTAACTAAATCAAAACTAGATGCCGAACGAGCAAGCCTAGCTAAAAGCCGCTTTATAGCCAATTTAAGCCATGAAATACGTACCCCTTTGAACGCTGTTTTAGGGTTGCTTGATATGTTAATAGAGCAAGGCTTAACGCAAAAGCAATTACAACAAACAGATCAAGCTAAGCATGCAGCACAAAGCTTGTTATTAATGCTTAATAGAATGCTTGATTTTGCACGTATTGAAGGTTCGCAAACCGATTTAAAACAAGCGTCTTTTAGCATGGTTGAGCTGGTGGATATTTGTGAAAGCTTAACGGCTCCATTGTGCGAAGGAAAAGGTATTGAATTTGTTATTGATATTGACCCGCTAATAGCACCTGATTTGATATGCGACAGTATACGTTTGCAGCAAATATTAGGTAACTTATTAACTAATGCCGTTAAGTTTACAAAAACAGGTTCCATTACTTTAAAAATGGAACTTATTGAAAGCGATAGCCTAGAGCAACAGCATATTTGCTTTAAAGTAATCGATACTGGCATGGGTATAGATGAAGCTGATCAAAGTCGCTTATTCGATGCTTTTACTCAAGGTGATGAATCTTCAACCCGAATACACCAAGGGGTTGGGCTAGGTTTAGCTATTGTTAAACATGCAGTATCGTTAATGGGTGGGGAGATTGCTTTAAAGAGTAAAAAAGGCCACGGCAGCGAATTTTATTTCAGTATTAGCTTTTTAGTTGATACCACTAAAAACACAGTGTTACCGACTAATACATTGGCTATTTTATCTGATCAAAGTAAAGAGCTTAAGCAGGTGACAAATGCATATAACGAACTTGCTAATATTAATTTAGATGAGGTACTAAAATACCCAATTAAGCTCTCTAATACTCAAAAAATAATAATTGATGCAGCTGACTTACCTGCACTTTTAAATGTTGAAGCGATTAATGATTCGTTATCAGCTAAAGAAACATCGGTAATTATTATTAATCATCAGCACACACTTAATTTACCGACAAGCGAGCACTTAGCTGCGCATCACGTTAAAGCATCGGCATTAGGGCAAAGGCTATTTAGTTTGAACTCTCAGCAAAAGCCTATAGTTAATACAAGTGCCGCAGTACACAGTGCAACTGAAAGTAAAGCTGATATATCGGGTCTACTTGTATTAGCAATTGATGATAATCAGCTTAACTTAGAAATAATTAGCAGTGTTCTGCGCCAAGCAAACGTAAATGTTGTTACGGCTTTAAGCGCATCAATTGGTATGGAATTATTGCAAGTTTTGAAGCCTGACTTAATATTGATGGATGTGCAAATGCCGAAAATAGATGGCTGTCAAGCAACCGCTTTGATTCGTCAACAGTTTGACGCAAAGCAACTGCCTATTTTTGCTTTAACGGCTCATTGTGAACCTGCTGATGTAGAACGTTCTTTAAAGTGCGGCATGAATAAACATTTAACTAAACCGGTTGTTGCTAAAGTACTTATTGATGCAATTGCTGATTTAAACTTAGTTAAACCAAGCTTTTTTGAAAAATCATTTGCTTTAACGCAGTTTAGTATGGATGAAAAACTACTTAATACGATGATTGATAAGTTTGCTAGCTTGTGTGAAACCCAGCTATCGCAACTAGAAGAAACAACCAATAAGGATGATTTGGTACGTTTAGTGCATAGTATCAAGGGTGTTGCAGGTAATTTAGGTTTTAGACGATTATCACATTGTGCTTTATTGTGTGAAAGAACGCTTAAAACAACTAATAAGCCTATTGAGATTACACTACAAGAGCTTATCATACAGCTAGAACAGGTAATTGTTTTTATAAAAGGGCTAGGGGTTAGGGATGTCGAAAAGAGCTAAAGTACTTATTGTGGATGATGATCCAATCAACAGATTAGTACTTGAAAAAACACTTAAAGCAGAACACGACGTGTTCTTAGTTGAAAGTGGTGAAAAAGCACTGACCTTTGTAAAAACAGCGCAAGTTGATTTAATAATCCTTGATGTAATTATGCCTGGAATTGACGGCTATCAAGTACTTGTGGAGCTTAAAGAAAACCCAATAACTCAGTCTATTCCTATTATATTTATATCAGCCAATCGTAGCCATGATGATGAAGCAAAGGGCTTAGAGCTCGGTGCAATGGACTACATAACCAAGCCATTTAGTCCTTCTATTGTTCGCGTTAGAGTGCGTAACCAACTCCTCATAAAGCAAAAAAATGATTTGCTAGAAATGCTAGCTTCGATAGATGGCTTAACTGAAATACCAAATAGACGCTACCTTGATGAAAACTTATCTCGAGAATGGCGCCGCAGCAAGCGAAGTGGAACACCGCTATCGGTGTTACTTATGGATATAGACCACTTTAAACGTTACAACGATTGCTATGGACACCGTGCTGGCGATGAGTGTTTAAAGAATGTTGCGCAAGCACTTGCAGCTCAATGTGAACGTGGCAGTGACTTTATTGCTCGTTATGGCGGAGAAGAATTTGCTGCTGTGCTACCAGGAATTGATAAGCACGAGGCAATGGAGTTTGCTAATAAATTACGCAATGCTGTAAATGCTTTGAATATAGAACATAAAGCTTCATTAAATGCAGACCACATCACTATAAGTATAGGTATTGCCACTACACAAAGTGGTAAAGTGTATGCTGAGCAAGCATTATTAGAAGAGGCCGATTTAGGCTTATATGCCGCTAAAGATGCAGGGAGAGATAGAATAGTCGCACGCTAAAAACTTAATATACAAAAACGCCAATATTCATATATTGGCGTTTTTGTATCAAACATTTTTTATTGGTTACTGCGTGATCATACCTAAAGCGGTGTCACCAATGCCCACTAACTTATCATTTTTAAATACAAGTGGCGTACATTCATCTTTTGTTGTTTTTGAATCTGAATGCTTGCTATGCGTTACATAAAAAAGTACTTGGTATACATCATCATCTTTTTTTAATAGCTCAGTGAAATTAGGCGTTTTTAATTGCGTTAAAACAGACTGATAGCTGCTATCCATTTTTAGCTCCGATATAACTTCACGATTATTTTTATGCTGTGCTTGCCAGCTTGATGAGTTTTTCCCTGCCCAATGAGTCTCAGCTTCGCCATCTGACACGGCAATAACACAGCCTGTTAAAAATGGAGCGATTAAAGCGGCTACTAAAAGTGATTTTTTCATTTTTATTTACCTTAATAAGATTTTTAATTGGTTATTAACTGTATTAAAGCAAAGAGTAGACCATATTGATAAGTTGTTATGAATCAGTTTGTTAAGTGAGTTAAGCTGTTTTTATCTAATAAAATATTAAATATATTAGTAAAAACAGCCACTTTTTAGCTTATTTGATTACTACAATAAAATGATTAAACCAAGCGGTTGCGTGATTCACCTTTAGTAAATGCCGCAATATTCAAACTTACTTCATTAATTAAACGCACAATAGATTCAGTACTTGCCCATGCAATATGTGGAGTAAGTAATAAGTTATTGCCTGTGTAATTAGCAAGTGGATTTGAAGCTTCAGCAGGTTCTTTAGTTAGTACATCAACACCCGCTCCAGCAATTAGGTTTTGCTTAAGCGCTGTTGCTAAGTCGGCTTCGTTAATAATACCACCACGTGCTGTATTAATAATTATAGCGCTTGGCTTCATCATTTTAAGCTCATTAAGTGCGATTAAATCACGTGTTTCATCTGTAAGCGGGCAGTGTACGCTGATTATATCGGCTGTTTTAATGACGTCTTCAAAAGGCGTACGACCATCGCGACATTTAACCCCTTTACGCTCTGCAACAATAACATTAGCGCCAAATGCCTCAGCCACTTTAGCAACGCCTTTGCCTAGCGTACCGCCGCCTATAATGGCAAATGTTTTACCTTGCAAGTCGTTAAAGCTGTAATCGAGTATGCAAAACATTTCACTTTTTTGCCATGCGCCTTGCTGGCAATCCGCCTGATAGCGGTGGGTGTTACCCAGTAAGTTAGTAATTAAAGAAAATGTATGTTGAACAACTGAAGGGGTTGAGTAGCCAGCTACATTAGTTACGGCAATACCAAATTTTTTAGCGGCTTCTAAATCAACATTATTAGTACCGGTTGCACTTACGCAAATTAATTTCAGCTGTGTTAGCTGACTAATCGTATCGCGATTCAAAACTGCTTTATTAGTGATTAATACATCAGCGCCTTGGCAATGCTCAATAACTTGCTCTGGGTTGGTAAGTTCATAAGTCGTTAATTTACCAAGTTGTTCTATACACGAAAGAGATGTTTTAGCTAACGTTGCGTTATCAAGAATAGTAATGTTCATTATGAGCCCTAAAATAAGTGGATCTGAAAGAGTTAAAATCGTAAAAAAGAGGCTTACGATCCAACAAAAATCTAAAATATGGGCTTAAGGTACTACGAAAGAAAGGCTTTGTTAATGCTATTACTACCAAATGATTAGAGGGCTATGTAGTAGTGGTCTGCCCACTAGCAGATTGAGAACATGGTATTTTGCTAGACTGATCAGTTTTTTTGCACTTATAAGCAAGCCTGTGGTCATAGAAGGTAATTAAACTCGGCTTTAAAGCAAGTTGCTAAAATAAAAAATCGTTTTTTTGGTTATTTCGCATTTTAGATTGGCTGAGTTATAATCGGATATAGACATAAACGGTGCGCTTTAGCGTGCCGTTTTTTAACATTGTAGATGTAGTAATGAGTGAATTAGAAGATAAATACGCAGATATACGCCCATACAACGACGACGAAGTTGCGGCGTCGCTTACACGTTTGATTAACGATGATGCGTTTATTGATGTAATAGCAAAGTATAATTTACCGCGCTTTTTATCGGCAGTGCCTTTTATTGCACGTCCAATGGTAAGAAGTCAGTTACGCAAAAAATGGGGCAAAGTAAGCACCGTTGAAGATGTGCAAAATGAAGTGGCGCAATACTTAGATAAACTAGTGAAGCGCACCACATCAAAAGTTACCTTTTCTGGGCTAGATCAGTTAGACGCTAATCAGGCCTATTTATTTATTTCAAACCACAGAGACATAGTGCTTGATCCTGCATTAGTTAATTGGGGTTTATATCAGCATAAAATGAAAACAGTGCGTATTGCTATTGGCGATAATTTATTGCAAATACCTTACATTACTGAGCTTATGCGTTTAAATAAAAGTTTCATTGTTAAGCGCTCTGCTAAAGCACCAAAAGAAATGTTAAAAGCATTAACCCAGTTATCGTCATATATCTATGACTCTTTAATCGGTGGAAATTCTATTTGGATTGCACAAAAAGAAGGACGTGCAAAAGACGGTTTTGATCAAACAGATCCTGCCCTTTTAAAAATGTTGCAATTAAATGGACGTAAACAAAAGAAAGAATTTGGCGATTATATTAAAGAGTTAAAAATAGTGCCTGTTTCTATTTCTTATCAATATGAACCGTGTGCAATTGCTAAGGCTAAAGAGCTTTATCATAAACAGCATCATGGTGAATATATTAAGTCAGCGGGTGAAGATATTGCCAGTATTGTTGAAGGTTTTAGTTCAGCTAAAGGGCATGTGCATTTAGCATTTGGACAGCCAATCGAATCTAAATGTGATAGTGCTGAAGAGCTTGCTAAAACAATTGATAGGCAAATTGTAGATTCGTTTTATTTGCACCCAGGTAATTACATTGCTGGTGGCTGTAAAGAGGCGGTAATAGACTCTCCAGATACAGCGACGTTTGAACAGCGTTTAGCCTGTGTACCAGAAGAGTTAAAACCGTTAGTGCTGGCCATGTACGCTAAGCCATTTCACCGTAAAACAGAGATAAATACCAATAGCTGTGAGTATTAATAATCCCAGCTCAACAAAACTAAGCAGCAATTAAATTGCTGCTTTTTTTTTGCTCAAAAATAACGCTATACTAATACCTCCTCTTCAACTGGGCGGTACTTATGCATGCAACAAATTGAAATATTTGATATTCCAAGTCCTTGCAAAAGTATTTGCTTAGTTAACAACAGAGGGTATTGCAAAGGGTGTTATCGTAGTCGGGATGAGCGCTTTTCGTGGAATACCTTATCGAACGACCAAAAAAAGAAGGTGCTTAGTTTGTGCCAGCAGCGCTACAAGCGCTACCTTCAAAAAAAGCAGCAAAATGCAGTGCCAAGCACGCAGGCGCAGCAGCAAGGGTTCGACTTTTAAAAGCTTAATCCATATTTAGCTCTTAGTGCGTACACAGTGCCATTGTTAGTTAGGTTAATTAATGACATTTTAAGCTTTTCTACTAAGTTTTCATTACGTTTATTTAAATAATGATAAAGCGGATAAGTACTCAATACTTCTTTTACAAAACAGCCTTGAGGTGACGGGAGCTCATTATTTTGCATTATAAAGTTAATCATTAAAGCTCCCTGTACTTTTTTCTGAGCAAGCAAATTAAGTTGGGTATTCATGCTTTTAACTTTAATAATATTCCCTGCAAACTGCGTGCTTGCTAAATAATGTTCTTGCACAGGGTAGCCATCAACGATTGCGACGCTATCGAGCTGTTCTAAACTGTTAGGTAAACAGTTTTTATATAATACTAAGTCAAACTTAAATAGCTCATAATCGACTCTAATTAAGTTTTCGTAATTTTCTTCAACGCTTGCATCTCTTCCTAACTGCCCATCAAGTACGCCATTATTTGCAGCGAGCAAAGCATTTTGGTGACTAAAATCGATTATATGTATTTTAAAACCGATATCTGCGTATGCTAACTTTAATAGCTCGAGGGCATAATCAGCTTGAGGTGTACTTTGCGGACGATTAAAAGTGAGGTTGTATTGATGACTAAAACAAGAGGCACTAAAAAATAAATTTACCAATAATAACAAGATACTAAAATGTCTATTCATTATCAGTTCCAATTACTACAGAAATAAATAAAATAAGACGCGTATAATAACAAGGAGATTACCTCTTGCCCAGTTTAGAGGGGGAATCAAATAATCTTAAAAGCGAATGAGGAAGTATTGTGAGTTTTAATTTATGCCTATTACCACGTGAAGAAAAATATCAAATTCAGTTAGATTATGAAGCGTCTTTTTGGGCGTATCAAATTAAGCGTAATAAAAAAACGAGAGAGCAAGTTTACAACACAATCCACAGCCGCCCAGTGGCAGAGCAAATGGTTTTGAAACAAAAATTTGAACAGTATTTAGCGCTAATGCTTAGCTAAATATCGATATAAAAATGTATAAAGTTGAAGTGTTAAATGAACTAAAAACCCCACTTGTGAATAAATTCTACAAAAAGCACAGCGTAAGAGGGCGTGCTAATAAACAAGATAAGGTATGGGTTACTTACTATAATAATGAAATAGTGGCAGCATGTAGGTTACAAGATAAAACAGAGTTTTTATTTTTATCTACCATGTTTGTTGCGCTGGAACATCGCGGTAAAGGGATTGCAAAACAATTGCTTTCAACACTCTTAAAGTCGCAAAATAGAGAGATAAAGACCTTCGCATATGAAAACGTAGCTGATTTATATTGTGCTATTGGTTTTAACCAGGTGTTAACATATACTCTTGCTTTACAAGTACTTTTTGATACTTACAAACATCGAAATATAGTCGCTCTAGAGTACCCATAATAATAAATAATAATATGGAATAAGCATGAGTAAATACGTTAATGGGATCATTAGTTGCTTTGTAGTTTTAATAACTATTCTAAGTTGCCAAGTAGGGGCACAAGTAAAACGTTTATCTCCTAGCGAAGGCTTATCACAAAGCTACGTTAATACAATGCTTATAGACACTAACGGTTACCTTTGGCTTTCGACAGAGGCCGGGCTTAATCGTTATGATGGCTATCAAGTTATTCCAATAAACGGCCCTAATGGTGAGTTAGAAGAGGCGATCATCGATCGTATTTACCAAGACCCTCAAGGGCACATTTGGATAGCCTCTTTACTTGCAGGCCTGTTTAGATACGACCCCGTAACAGATTCATATCAGCAATTTCTAGAAAAACCGACCAGTGAAGAAGAAATTATCAATCAGTCTGTTTTTAGTATGGTGGCCGTTGATAAAAAAACACTTTGGATTGGGCGAGGCCGCGATTTTGCAAAGCTTGATATCGCAACCGGAAAAATAACAACTATTTTTGAGCTTCCGGCTAAATATAAAAATACCCTTGTGAGAAAGCTGTTTGCCTACAATGGTTATATATTTATAGGTACAAGCCATGGTGCATACGTATTTGATATTGCCACCGAGCAAGTTAGACCTCTACAGCATTTAAAAGGTGAAGCTGAGCATATTTACCAAAATAATGTGAAGTCTTTCGCATTAGGTGAAAATAAACAGTTGTTAGTAGGGGCGGTACAAGGCTTATACGAAGTTGATATTAGTAACTTATCAAAAATGTTTGAACGCCCAGATTTACCTTTTAAAAGTAAGGTATTACTAAGTGACTTAAATGTTTGGAGCATAGTAAACGAACACGGAACAATAGATTTAGCTACCGACAAAGGCTTGTTTAAATTTGATTTAAACACAAAAGAGCTGATTAAAAATACTCGAATAGCCAAAAGTAAGTACACACTTGCCGATACCAGTATTATTGATATGGCTAAAGATAAATCGGGTGGTACATGGGTTGCGACTAAGACTGATGGAGCGTTTTACTTATCTCACGACAGCTATCATTTTAATAATGTCGATGGCACTTTGCTCGGGGGGGATGGTTTATCACATCACTCTATCTGGGGGATTACCGAATATAAAGACAAGCTTTGGCTTGCAACGCATAACGGTATTACCGAGGTTGATTTAAAAACAAATATTGGTAAAGCTTATTTAAAAGACTACAAAGTCGACTTACTCACCACTGAGTTTACCGTATATGAAATAACGCCCTATAAAGATAATTTATGGCTTTATACAAACCGTGGTTTATTTATTTTTGACCCTGTAACGCATCAAGTTAGCGAACCAAAAGTGCATAACCCTGCTGATCAAGAGCTGATTACTGGTAGAGTGCATGGCGTTACACTCATGCCAAATGGCGATCTATACTTTGTGCACTCAGATCATGGGGTATTTATATACAATATAGATTCTCAAGTAATAACGCGTCTGGGTGGCCAGTTTGACCAGTTTGAACCCTTTTTAGCTCATGGCTTTTTACCCGCGTTGAGCAATAAGCCAGACTCGCCACTATTTTTTAATGCTGGAATTTTATATCAAGTAAACCCAAGTGATTTAGCACTTAAAATGATTTACAAAGTGCCAAAGCAGCACGAAAACGTAGCCATTAGCGTGCTTTCTTATTTAATTGATAACAACAATATATTGTGGATATCACTTTCTAATTTTGGCTTGATAGGCCTTGACGCATCTACTTATCAATTAGTACATACAATCGATTTAGAGAAGAATAAATTAGGCACATTGCTTTACGATATGGTGCTAGATGATGATGGCATGATCTGGATGAGTAGCCATAAAGGCATTTGGCGATTAAACCCAGAAACACTTCATTTTCAACAATTTTCTACGTCAGAAGGGTTACTCTCTGCTGAGTTTAATAGTAACGCCATGGCACAGCTTAAAGATGGCCATATTGCGTATGGTAGCTTAAAAGGTTTTACTTATTTTCACCCAATGGAAAACCAAAATTACCAGTCACTTATTGATCACGTAAATATTACGCGAGTTGATTTAATGTCACGAGATCTATCGCTTGATTTAAAACAGCCTCTTAACGAGGTTGTGTTAAACCATGATGATATTGGGCTTGAAGTGGCATTTTCGGCTATGGCATTTAGTAATCAAGAACGCATTATTTATGAGTATCAACTCGATAACGGACAAAAAAGTTATACTCGAAATAACAACCGCGTATTGTTTCCAAAATTGAATCCAGGTAATTACCAATTAAAAGTTTGGGCTAAAGACCCCCTGACTGGCGAATATACCTCGCCTGCTATTTTAAAAATAAAAGTAAAGTATCCGCTTTGGCGTGCACCTTATTTTATGGTGCTTTACGCCATGCTGTTTATTGGTTTTGTTGCTATGTGGGTTATGCGCCGTAATAAAATTCAGCGTATTTTATTGGCAGCAAATAAAGAAAGTAAAGAAAGCGAAGCGCGTTTAAAATTAGCACTTGAAGGCAGCGAATCGGGTGTCTGGGATTGGGAGTCGAGCAACCCAAGCATTTACCAACCCCGCTTAGCGAGTGAGTTAAGCTACGAAAATGAAACCGTAAGCCTTGATGAATATTTATCTAAAATTCATCCGCAGGACAAACAGCTATTTCGCTTAGAGTGGCTTGAATTTTTATCTACCGATAAAGGCTACTTTAATTGTACCTACCGCCTGCGCCATGCAAAAGGCTATTGGCGCTGGTATAAGGACTTTGGAAAAGTAGTTGAGTGGGATGATAAAACTCCACAAAAAGTAGCGGGTACTTATACAAATATGACCCGTGAGATGGTGTTTGAAGAACACGCTTTACTATTTACGGCAGCATTTGAGCAAACACGTGATTGGGTGTTTATACTCGATAAAAACTTAAATATTCGGGCTTCTAATAAATCACTGCAAACCGCCTTTAACTTCACCGCTGAGTCGTTATCTAGCCGGACTTTAAATTTAGGTATATCGCGCAGCAATCGTTTTGATTATTTACGCATTATGCAAAAGCTATCTGTTGGGGAGCATTTTTCGTGCGAAGACAGTGTGGTTTTAGCTAATGGTGAATCGCGTCATGTACTTGTGAAAATAAGTGCAGTGGCCGATAACGAGCAGCGCCTTAATAGTTATGTCATTATTTTAACCGATATAAACGCACAAAAATCAGCTGAAAACGAGCTGCACCTATTGGCCAACTACGATGCCTTAACTGGGCTGCCAAATCGTACATTATTTAATGACCGCGTTGAACACGCCCTTGAACAAGCAAAACTGCATGGATGCAAAGTGGCTTTGTTACATATCAATATTAAACGTTTTAAATACTTTAATGACTCATTAGGGCACGAAGCGGCTGATGAGCTAATTAAGGAAGTTGCTGAGCGCTTAAAGTGCTCTTTGCGACCATCGGATAGTGTTGCACGATTTGGTGGCGATGAGTTTGTCGTGTTAGTAGAAGATATTCATCAGATAGAGCAAGTACTTATAATATGTACTAAGTTGATGGATTGCGTGAATCAAAATATTGCGATTAATGGTCAAGTTGTAAACGTTAATTTAAGTATTGGTGTGTCGATATCGCCAGATGACGCAGAGCAAGGCCCCGCACTTTTAAAAGCTGCGAGCATAGCGTTATATCATGCAAAAGACTCTTTAGAAGGGCGCTACCAGTTTTATAAGCAAGAGATGAACCAGCATGTTCAAAGAGCGCTGCATCTTGAATCTCAGCTTACTAGAGCGTATCGAGAAGAAGAGTTTTGTAATTACTATCAGCCTATTATTAATGCTAAGAGCCAAAAAACAGAAGGCTTTGAAGTGCTGCTGCGTTGGCCCGAAAATAAACTAGTACAAACTCAAGAGTTTTCGCTGGCTGCAGAGGGGATAGGCTTAATTACAAAAATTATGCTGCAGACCTTTGCGCGCGCTTTATTGGAGTTAAAAGAGTGGCGAAAAGCCTCACCTAACCTGTATTTATCTATTAACTTATCAGCACTAGATTTTGAGTTTAAAGAACTCGTACCTGAAATTAAAAAAGCGTTAAATAATTCAGGTGTATCATCTGAGGCAATTGTTTTTGAAATAACCGAATCAATATTAATGCGTGATTCAAAAGAAGCGCTGCACAGCATGGAACAACTTAAAAAGTTGGGTTGTAGATTGTACATGGATGATTTTGGTACAGGTTACGCATCACTTACTTATTTAAAGCGTTTCCCTATTGATGTACTTAAAATAGATAGAAGCTTTGTACAAGACATAGGCATAGACTCTGATGATGAGGCCATTATCCAATCAACACTCGCGCTTGCAGATAGTTTAGGTAAAGAGTGTGTCGCTGAGGGCGTAGAAAGCTCGCACCAACTTGCTTTTTTAAAGGCGAGAGGGTGCAAGCATTTCCAAGGGTATTTATTTAGTAAACCGGTACCTAATACCGAAGTACTCGCGCTTATTAATCGCGATTGGAGTGATATATTCAATTGAGAATAGTCGCACGGATTTAGGGCCTTTTACCGCAGTGTCTGCAAAACAAATGGCTGTTATGCTCATTTAACTGCGTTTTAATGGCCTTATTAGCTTCAAGTTTACTCAAGCCTAGCTTATGGCGTAGCTCTTCTAGGTGTACTTGTTGGGTGTCATTAAGTGTGCCATCTTGAATTGACTCGTGCACAGCGTCTTCAAAAAACTGACGGCGTTTACGTATCTGTTCTGAAAAACTAGATGCCAGTAATCCGGTAGGAATAGCGACCATACCCATGCTCAGTAGTGTGATAACGCCACCGAAAAACTTACCCAATGGCGTTATAGGTACTACATCGCCATAACCAACGGTCGTTAGTGTTGCCATTGCCCACCACATAGCCGCAGGAATAGAGCCAAATTTATCGGGTTGTATATCGTGCTCAATTAAATAAATTCCGCATGAAGCTAAAATAAGCACAACGGCCATTATAAAAAAAGCAGCCATTAATGAACTACCTTCATCGTTAAAGGCTTTTAAAAGTAGTTGCATGGCGCGTGAGTAGCGAGTGAGTTTAAATACTCTTAATAATCTGAGTATGCGTAAAAAACGTAAATCGAGAGGAAATAAAAACATCATTAAGCTTGGCAAAATCGCTATTAAGTCGATTAACGCAAGTGGTGATAAAAAATACTTTAATCTGCGTTTACTGTTTGAGCCTTCCATTGCTTCATATTGTGTTTTATCTACACAGGCCCAAAGCCTGGCTAAGTATTCAATAGCAAAAATAGCGACCGATACAATTTCTAAAACTAAGAATTCGTAGTAATACTGCTCTGCCACACTTGGGATTGACTCAATAACAATGGCTACAACGTTAATCATTATTAAGCTAATGAGTGCAATATCAAGAATATGCCCTGAACGTTGATATTGACCTGTACCTTCAAACAGGCAAGCCATTTTTTGGCGTAAAGTTTGCGGTTCATTCATTATTTAAGTTTAAGTACCATGTTAATACTGCCTTCTTCAAAGTCGCGACTAATTTTAAAACCTAGCTTACGGGCAAGTTCAATCATCCCTGTATTCTCTGGTAAGGTTATGCCTTCAATCGACTCTACACCTTGGCGTTTGCAGTGATTAATTGCAGCGCTCATTAGTATACGACCAAGCCCTAAGCCTTGGCAGTCTGAGCGTACTACAATAGCAAACTCAGCATGTAGGTTATCGGGGTCCATAATGACGCGAGACACACCCAGTGTACGGGTTTTACCTTCAAAGCGTTGGCACACAATAAACGCCATTTCACGGTCGTAATCAATTTGCGTCATTTTAGCGAGTTGATCGTGGTTAAACTGTGGAAGCTCGCCAAAAAAGCGTTTATATCTGTCTTCTTTGTTAAGTGACTCGTCAAATACTTTATGAGCTTGTTCATCTTCCGGTTTTATCGGTCTGAGCGTAGCTTGAGTGTTATTTTTAAGTGTTACCACTTCAACAAGTTCAATAGGGTAGGGACGAATAGATAAGCGCTTACGATTGCTCTGAGCTTGATAGCGGTTAAGTGTCATAGTGGCATCGAGCACTAAAAACTGCCCATTGCTGGCAAGTATAGGATTTAGTTCCATTGAGCTTATATCGGGTTGATCAATAACTAACTGAGAAATACGCGTTAGCAGTGCACATAAACGATACTTATCAACTTTCTCGGGGAGTATGCGCTCCTTTAATACGCCTTTGTCGTGCGCTGCGGCAATTAAATACTTTGCCAAGTTCATATTCAGTGGAGGCAGAGCAACGGCGGCTTGTGCATATTCAAGGCCGGTGCCTGCTTCACCTAATAATATAACTGGGCCAAAATTAGGCTCGGTTTTAATTGCAATTCGCAGCTCATTTGCGCCTGCTCGCGGCGCCATTTTTTGTAATGAAAACCCTTCAATAACAGCATCCGGATAAGTGTTTTTAATACGGATAAGCATCGCAAAAGCAGTTTGTTCAACCTCGTTGGCGTCGTTTAAATTAAGCACCACCCCACCTACTTCAGACTTTGAGGCAATACTTGGACTAATCAGTTTTAATGCGACTGGAAAACCAAGCTCTATGGCTTGCTCTTTGGCTTCTGTTGGGGTGTAAGCGACCTCAGTTTGAATGCATTTAATACCATAGTGGTTCAATACTTGGCTTGCCTGATGAGTAGGTAAGTAGCTTTGTCCATCATCTAAAAACTCATTAATAAGGGTTCTAGCTGCCACCTTATTTATTTTAGCGTCATCAGTGTTCGACTCAGGTGTTTGCGTTAAATGCTTTTGGTTACGACGATACGTTACCAAGTGCATAAATGCGCCTACAGCCCCTTCGGGCGTACGATAAGTGGGTATTGCGTTGTTTGAGCACACTTTTCTGGCGGCGTAAGATGCGTCTTCACCCATAAAGTTAGTTATAACGTAAGGGCGCGCCATTTTGGGTAATGTTTGTAAGGTTTCTACAATAATGTTGGCGTAGTCTTCGCTGGGCGCAAGCGCTGAGGGAGTATGGATAATCAGTAAGTTTTTAACTTCTTTTGCGTGCAGTAAAATTTCTAATGCTTGCTTATAACGCGCAGGTGCTGAGTCGCCAAAAATATCCACAGGGTTTGAGGTGGTTTCTGATTGTGGAATGACTTTATTTAGCGCATTTCGGGTTTCAATGCTTAGTTCTGCTAATTTACCGGAGCTTTGAATTAGCTCATCAACAGCCATAACACCCGGGCCGCCACCATTAGTTAAAATTGTCAGTTGTTCTACTTTTAATAATTTTGGATGCATGGCGAGTGTTTGTGTCGCTGCAAATAGCTCTCGTAAATCATTTACACGCAGCATACCCGCTCGTTGAAATAACGCATCGTAAACAGCGTCAGAGCTTTGCTTTCCACCGGTGTGAATTTCGGCTGCAAGTGCGCCCGCAGTTGTTTTACCTGTTTTAATCGCAATTACAGGCTTACTAAAGGCCGCGGCTCTTGCTGCTGATATAAAGCCACGAATATCTTCAATGTTATCTATGTAGAGTAAAATAGCTTTGGTTTTAGCATCACGACCTAAAAAGTCGAGTAGTTCATTAAAGTTTATATCAAGGCAATCGCCTACTGATACAAAATATGAAAAGCCAATTTCTTTGTTTTTAGCCCAATCTAAAATGGTTGAGCATACTGCTGCTGATTGTGATACAAATGCTATTTTACCTGGGCTTGCCACGGTATGTGAAAAGCTCGCATTTAACCCAATATGAGGGATCAGCAAGCCTAAACAGTTGGGTCCAAGCAAAGTAACTTGCTTGGCTTGAGCACATGCTTTAAGCGCGCTTTTTTGCTCCCCAGACAGCCCATCGGCAATAACAATAGCGGTTTTACAGCCAAGCTCTCCAAGCTGCTCAATAATATCAATTAAGGTGTTTTTGTTAGTACAAATAACAGCAAGGTCGGGTACTTTTGGTAAGTCAGCAATAGAAGGGTAAGCAAGTACGCCATGTACTGCGCTATGGCTTGGAGTAACAGGCATTATTGGCCCTTTAAAGCCACCTTGAAGTAAGTTGCGCATAACCACAAAACCAGCCCGAGTTGATATGTTAGAGGCGCCAATAACGGCCACTGAGCTTGGGTTAAAAAATTGGGTTATACGCTTAAGGCTCATGGTTTTTCCTAGGCTGATTAAATTTTGCGTTATTTATAGTCTCAATGTACCCTGTTTACTGTGTTATTTCGAGCGTCTCGATGCTTATTATTGATATCAATCAAGGAGATTATTGTGAATAAAACCCCCGGTTTTTACATTGTTATAGCGGCTATTTGTTTAAGTATAGGCTTAATTAGCTTAGGGTTTATTTTAAAAAGTACCGCTTTGAGTGTGAAAGGGATGGAACGTACTGTGCAGGTTAAGGGATTGGCCGAGCGAGAAGTAATAGCCGATACGGTAATTTGGCCTCTGCAATTTAGTGATGCCGACAATAACCTTGAAAAATTAGTAAGCCGAGTTGAGAAAAAAAATGATGCGGTAACTGCTTTTTTAAAACTCCATGGTTTTGACGACGATGAAATAACAATAGGTAGCCAGTCAGTTATTGATAAGCAAGCACGTGAATACAGTAATGAAAATCAACAATTTAGATACATAGTGCGCTCAAATATTATTGTTTATTCTGCTGCGCCAGATAAAGTGCAAAACGCGCTGAGTAAAGTAAGCCAACTTGCTAAACAAGATATCGCAATAGTGCAAGATAGCTACGAAACAAAAGTTGAATACATCTTTACTGGCCTCAATGATGTAAAGCCTGCGATGGTGCAAGAAGCAACTGAAAAAGCGCGTGAAGTCGCTAATAAATTTGCTAAAGACTCTAATTCAAAATTAGGCAAAATAAAAACAGCTCGCCAAGGGCAATTTAGTATCAGTAATCGAGATTCAAACACACCGCAAATAAAAAATATAAGAGTGGTAACCAGTGTTGAATATTACTTAAATGACTAGGGCCTGTTGACCTTTCAGAATTAAAATTTGTTCAATCTAGGTGCGATTTAATCGCGGCGTGAGGTTTGTAACCTAGCGGGCTAAGTAAAAACCGAGCTAAGCTTCCGCGTCCTGCTCACGCCCCTTACCTACATCCATGTAGGCAACAAAGAGTAAATTGTCCCTAGGCAGAACCCTTCGGCAGCGCATGTTTGGCATTTATTCCACGTTACCGCCTATTTATGGGAAATAACCACACTGCATAGGCTCTGCCTTGCCTAAATACCAAACATACTGCTGCAAATTTAACCTCGAAAGATAAACAGGCTCTAGGAAATAATATGTCAGAGTCTAAATATGGTCAGTTTGTACTGGCGCCCCGTTCGTATTTTTTCACTGCTATAGCGAGCGTAGTATTTGCGTTTATAGGCTTTAGTTATAATGCATGGCGGATGGAGGCAAGTGAAGATAACAACAATACACGCATTGCTAGCTTTCAAATCTTACAAGAACTAGCCGAGCTTGAGCTTATTGTATTTGCAGCACATTACGATAATAACAAAATAGATGGCAGCCCCAGAAAAGGCTGGGTTAAAGTTAACTTAATTCATGACTTAAGCTACTTAGCCGTTGATAAAGTACATTTAAAAACAAAAGACTTACAAAAGGTCTGGCAAACAAATTGGCCAAATATGGTTGATCACCAAAGTGCTGCGCAATCTATTACACATGCCATAGACAGTGTGCGTACAGAAGTTGTGAGTGAATTAAAGCGCCTTGATTAAGTGAGCAACTTGCGCCGTTGAGCGTTGCAAATAAGCGGCGCTCAGTAAAATTGTGGTCTCGTTAACTTTTTGCCCTTTTATTACGTTGGCAAGCTGTTGTTTAGCATTAGGATTTTGTTTTTGCTCTATTTCCATTAATGCTAACAAAGCTGAAAATTCATGCTTTACCGGTGTGCTAGGTTTATTTGCATAGGCTATGTAGCAGGCAACCGGTGTTAAGCCATGAGAGTTGGGCTGCGCCAGCGCTTTAGCTAACTCATCATTTGATTCAAACAACATCAAAGAGCGCACATAGTTAAATGGCAGCTTTGTAGCATCGGCATGCTTAAACACATTGTGCAGTACGTTATTTCCTTGTGTATCTTGTACTAAAAAGCCTTTATTTACTTTCAGCGCAGGAGTAAAAAAGCTCAATGCGTCAATATTAGTGAGTTGATTAATAAATGGAGAAGGCGCTGTGTTAGAGCTTAATATCCGCGTTGCTATGTTTTGCATAAAGTCATACTTAACACTTAACCGTTGGGCGCTGTCATATAAATGGTTAAGCTGCAAAGTTTGCTGAGCAGGGCTTAACTGCTTAAAGTCGTTATCGAGCTCATTTAACTGTTGCTTTGAAATACGCGCATTAAGTAGTTGTATGCTTAAATCCATTATTATTTCCAAAAATCTTTTTTACTACTATAAAACAAAAAAGGCCGCAAATGCGACCTTTCATATTTAAAGCAATTGTTTAAATTGGTTTTAAGCTTTTTTGCTTGCTACCCATTCATTAACAAAGTTCTCTAGTACATTTAGTGGTACAGGACCATTTTTAAGCACTACGTCGTGGAACTGGCGAATATCAAACTTATCACCCAGTTGCTTTTTAGCGTCTTCACGAAGCTCTAAAATCTTAAGCATACCCACTTTATAAGCCGTTGCTTGTGAAGGCATTACAATGTGACGCTCAACCATTTTAACACCGTCAGATGTTGCATTAGGCGTGTTATTTACGTAGTAATCAATACCTTCTTGGCGAGTCCACTTCATCGCGTGAATACCCGTATCAACCACTAGACGACATGCGCGCCATAGCTCCATTGAAAGACGACCAAAATCTGAGTAAGGGTCTGAGTACATGCCCATTTCTTTAGGAATGAACTCTGAGTATAAACCCCAACCTTCAATATACGCTGTGTAACCACCAAATTTACGGAACTTAGGAACGCCTTCTAGTTCTTGCGAAATAGCGATTTGCATGTGGTGACCCGGAATACCTTCGTGGTAAGCAAGTGCTTCCATTTGATATGTTGGCATAGCTTCCATGTCATAAAGGTTAGCGTAGTAAATGCCTGGGCGTGAACCATCTGGAGCTGGCTGTTGGTAAAATGCCTTGCCCGCAGCTTTTTCACGGAATGCTTCAACTGCTTTTACTTTTAAATCAGCTTTTGGCTTAACAATGAATAACTCATCTAAGCGTGTTTTCATTGTATCAATAAGTCCAGTGGCTTCATCAAGGTAGCGTTGCTTACCTTGTGCATCATTAGGGTAGTAAAATTGTTTGTCAGTTTTCATAAACTGCATAAACGCTTTTAAGTCGCCTTTAAAGCCTACTTTATCTTTAATTTCACGCATTTCATCATGAATACGTGTCACTTCAGATAAACCAATTGCATGAATTTCTTTAGCCGTTAAATCTGTTGTTGTAGTGCGCTTAAGTGCGTTGTTATAAAACGCTTCGCCATCTGGTAATTTCCATGCGCCATCGCGATCATCAGCACGCTTCTCAAGCTGCGCTAGGTAATTAATTAGCTTAGAGTAAGATGGTTTAACAGCCGATTTTAATGCATCTGATGCATCGCTGATTAATGAGTCTTTTTCGTTTTGGTTAATTTCAAGCGCTGTTACTTTTCGTTTAAAGTCAGCAAGCAATGTAGAATCATCGCCTTTTTCAAACGGTGCACCGTGAATAATGTTTTTGCTTGAATCAATAACATGCGGGAATACAAATTTAGGGGCTATGATGCCTTTTTCTGCACGTACAGTTAAATCAGCGATAAGCTGATCAATAACACCAGTTACACCATTTAGGCGTGAAATGTAGTCTTTAGCTTCTTTTACATTACTAATTGAGTGCTGATTAATTAAAAACGCAGGGATCATAGAATGCGTACCAAACATCTGGTTCACAGGGTAATTATGGTAGCGCCATTTAAAGTCAGCAATTGAGCTTTCAAGATCCTGTTTTTTTAAGTCGTAGCTAACTTTTGTTGCATCATCTAACAAATCACGATTAATTGCTTTTAATGTAACTAGGTCAGCTTTTGTTTGTGCTAAATCTTTAAGCTTTCTTTCTTCGCTGCCATCGTCCCATTTATCGTAATCTTGCTTAATCCCCATGTATGTTTGATATACAGGGCTGCTCATTACATCGCGGTTAAATGTATCTTCAAAAAATGCATTGGCTTTGTCTATTTCACTTTGTTGTGATTGAACTGTTTGTGCAATAGGGGCTGAAGTAGATTGTTGTGTTGTTTGCTGGCAACCAGCAAGTAGTGCAACGCTTACTGCGGCCGCAATAAAAGTGAGTTTACGCATTGTTTTCCCTTTTGTTGTTAGAAACCCATTAGGGTGATTTATATTTATTAGTTTTATATTGTTGTGCAGTGCCTTAGCGCTACACAAACAATTCTAGCAGGTCATTTAAAAAGCGATGACCTTTTAAGGTTACCTGCCAATGGCTGTCTGTTTGAGTCAATAAACCTTTATTTATTGCTTGGTTTAATGCACTTTGCTGACTTTGCAGCGGCAGTGTTGTTAGTTTATTAAAATCATTAA
The DNA here is from genome assembly GCF_014164115.1 of Pseudoalteromonas sp. SG45-2. Taxonomy (NCBI): domain Bacteria; kingdom Pseudomonadati; phylum Pseudomonadota; class Gammaproteobacteria; order Alteromonadales; family Pseudoalteromonadaceae; genus Pseudoalteromonas; species Pseudoalteromonas sp. SG45-2. The sequence continues at coordinate 13,778 of NZ_JACJEO010000023.1, read as the reverse complement.
TTGGGCAAGGCTCAACAAGGCGAAAGCGATTCATAAAAAATTCAAACGCTAAATCGTCTTGCTCTACATGCCAGCTTTTATACATATACGGTTTAATTAAATCCATATAGCCGCGTGGATGTTTAACCTTTTCGGTACGCGTTATAAGCCCTGTATTTGCATCAGTAACCTTACCATGTGCGCCGCAGCCAATACCGAGATAATCGCCAAAACGCCAATAATTTAAGTTATGTTGGCATTGATAGCCCGGTTTTGCATAGCCTGATATTTCGTATTGCACGTAACCTGCTTGCGCGAGTAACTCAACCCCTTGTTCTTGAATGTCCCACAGTGTTTCATCTTGTGGCAAGGTAGGGGGTTTTGAAGCAAACTGAGTATTGGGTTCAATAGTTAATTGATACCAAGATATATGCGGTGGATCGAGCGCTATTATTTGTTTTAAATCACTCAGTGCATCATCAAGTGTTTGCCCAGGTAAGCCATGCATTAAATCAAGGTTAAAGCTATTTAAACCGGCTTCCTTAGCTTGTTGCGCTGCATAGTTTGCCTCGTCGCTGCCATGAATCCGACCAAGTGCTTTTAACTTGTCGTTTTGCATGCTTTGCACGCCAATAGAAATACGGTTAATGCCTGCTTTTACGTAATCTTTAAAGCGACCTGTTTCTACTGTACCAGGGTTGGCTTCAAGGGTTATTTCGCAGTGTTCTTCAAGCCCAATTAGGTTGTCGACTTCATTTAATAAACGGGTATAAGCTGCACCAGTTAATAGGCTCGGAGTGCCGCCACCAATAAAAATGCTGTGAATTTTACGTCCTTGCACTAAGTGCAAATCTGCTTTTAAGTCATCAATTAAGTGTTGAACATATTCAGCTTCAGGTATTTCACCTTTTTGTCCGTGGCTATTAAAATCGCAGTACGGGCATTTTTGCACGCACCAAGGCACGTGCACATATAAGCTCAGTGGTGGAAGGTTCACAGGCCGCCTTTTTGCTGTAGTTCTAGTAATAATTTTTGCAGCGCTTGTCCGCGATGACTCACTGCATTTTTTTGCTCTTTTGTAAGCTCAGCACTCGTACAATTTTTCTCTGCTACAAAAAACACAGGATCGTAACCAAATCCACCGTTGCCATTTTGAGTGAGCGTAATTTCGCCCTCCCAACTAGCACTACAAATAAGCGGAGTAGGGTCGTCTGCGTGGCGCATTAACACCAGTACACACCAAAAGCGTGCACTGCGAATAGGGTTATCACCTAAATCTACAAGTAACTTATCAATGTTATCTTGATCGCTGGCACCTGGGCCTGCAAAACGGGCTGAGTAAACACCGGGCGCGCCATTTAAGCCATCAACTTCTAAACCTGAGTCATCGGCAATAGCAGGCATGCCAGTAATTTTAGCGGCATGGCGCGCTTTAATAATGGCATTTTCAACAAAGGTAGTGCCGGTTTCGGCAACTTCATCTACGTTAAAATCGCTCTGTGGAACTACATTAATATTCAAAGAGCTTAGCATGTTAGCTAGCTCTTTTACTTTGCCAGGATTACCTGTAGCAAGTACTAAAGTTTTGGTCATGTTATTAATCTACGTAAAATTTTTGCTGAAACTGTAATTTTTGAAATTGATTATTTTGTTGTATCTCAATCTCAAAGCGTAAAATCTCTTCGTTGGTGTAATCAACTTGGGCAAGGTAATAAATTGACTCACCTTCTTTTACTTCTTTAAAAGTAAGCGTTTGTTTGTTGCCTAGTAGGTTTTTAGCTGTGCCTGTAAGCTTTGCCGTTTGTGCTGTTTTATCGGCATCATTTTTTAATATAGAAATGTTTACAACCCCTTTGTAGCCACTGCGCTCAAGGTTGTACGCTTTTGCTATTTTTGGCTGAATAAAAGTAGAAGGAAAGGCGATGTAATGGACTTGCCAAGGGCCAAGCTCTTTGTATTGTGCGCCCTGCATTTCTTCGCTTTGCGCGTTAAATGCAAATGCTAAACAAGCAATAAAACAAAACTTAATTAAACGGTTCATTATGTATTCCTCAAAACATATAAAAAAGAGGCCTTTGGGCCTCTAATTAAAAAATCTATATTAGACTAAAAAATCCATAAGCAGCATTTGCAAAAACTGAATACCAATAATAAGCACTAAAACTGATAAATCTAAGCCACCCATTGATGGCAATATTTTACGAATTGGTTTTAGCATTGGTTCAGTAAGCTGGTGGAAAACCGCTTCTATAGGGTTATAACCTTGGCTAACCCAACTTAAAATAGCGCGAATAATAAGTACCCAAAATACTAAATTAAGGCCTTCTTTTAGTACCGTTATAAGTGCTTGAATAAGTACAGGCTGTATTGCCCACGCATTATATATAACAAGCATTAAAGTACTAATTTTGGCTACAGCCACTATAAATGCCAGCAACAGAGATGCTAAATCAAGTCCGCCAAACCCCGGAATGATTTTACGCAGTGGCTTTACCGCAAACGAAGTGGCTTTAACCACAAACTGGCTCATTGGATTATAAAAGTCGGCTTTTGCCCACTGCAGCCAAAAGCGCAGTAATACCACCATTAAAAACAAATCAAACAGGGTACTGATTAAAAATTGCATGGCATTCATAGTGTAACCTTCAATAAAAAGTGGTTTTAAAGTTCTTTTTCCATTTGCTCTGCACGCGCAATACACGCATCCATTGCATCGCCAACGGTTTTAGTTAAGCCTTCGTCTTTTAAGTGCTCAACAGCTGCGTGAGTAGTGCCGCCTTTAGATGTTACGTTTGAACGTAGTTGCGAAATACTAATATCAGGCTGGCTAAGTGCCATTTCGGCAGCGCCAAGGGCTGTTTGTTGTACCAGGCGACGAGCGTCTTCATCGTTAAAGCCCAGCGCTTTTGCTTTTTCTTCTATGGCTTCCATAAATAAGAAAAAGTAAGCAGGTGATGAGCCGGTTACAGCAATAATATCGTTAATTTGTGACTCTTTTTCCACCCATACAACAATGCCCGTGCATTCAAAAACTTGTTGTACAAATTCGTGTTCGCTTGGTGTTTCGCCCGCACCATATAAACCTGATACTCCGCGACCTAATAAAGATGGCGTGTTTGGCATGCAACGTACCATTTTAACGTCTTGGCCTAGCATTTCACGCAAACGTTTTACAGTTAAGCCCGCAGCAACAGAAATAAACAGTTTATCGCTAAAATCTACGCCCGACTCTTGAAACGATTTACATAAATCGCCCATCATTTGTGGTTTAACAGACAAAACAATTACATCAGCATCGCGCAGGGCTTCGTTATTGTCACTGGTGGTTTGCACCTTGAAATCAAATGCTACCTTTTCAAGCTTTTCTTGGTTGCGGTTAGTCGCAATTATGTTACTTGCGTTAAAGCCGTTTTTTACCATGCCACCAATAATGGCGTAGCTCATATTACCTGTGCCTATAAATGCGATTTTTTTATCTGACATAAATCTGTTATCACCTTTTAAGTTCGTGTTCCAAAAATGTCTGTGCCGACCCTTACCATGGTTGAGCCTGCGCTAATGGCAGCTTCAACATCGTTACTCATACCCATCGACAAAGTATCTACTTGAGGATATTGGGTCTTTAGTTTATCAAAGCAAGTTTGTAATTGCTCAAAAGATTGAATTTGCGTATCCAGTTTGTCGCTTTTAGCGGGAATTGCCATTAAACCTCGAAGTGTTAAGTGCTCACATTGGTTAATAAAATTTGCAAGTTCATCTATTTCATCGCGGCGGCAACCTGACTTTGCTTCCTCATTACTTATATTTACTTGAATAAGTATATTAAGAGGTGGTTTATCGTCTGGGCGCTGGGAATCTAATCGCTTTGCTATTTTTATGCGATCAACACTTTGCACCCAATCAAAGTTAGCAGCTACTAATGCACTTTTATTTGATTGAATAGGGCCAATGAAATGCCAAATGATGTCGCTATATGACTGTAGTTGAGCTATTTTATCTATAGCCTCTTGAACATAAGATTCACCAAATTCGCGCTGACCATGCTCATAAGCTGCAATAATATCTTCGCTTGGTTTAGTTTTAGACACTGCTAGTAGAGTAACTTCGTTAGTGTTTCGCTGTGTGTTTTTTGCCGCGTCTGCAATTCTAGCGTAGGCGGATGTGAGTCGTTCTGCTATTGTAACCATATATTTATCAGTTAGTTGTGGAGTCATAAATGGATATTACCGAATTATTAGCGTTTAGTGTGCAACACAAAGCATCCGATTTACATTTATCGTCGGGTGTTTCACCTATGATACGCGTAGACGGTGATGTTCGCCGCATTAATATACCAGCCCTTGCAGACAAAGACGTAAACAGTCTGGTTTACGATATTATGAACGATAATCAACGCAAGGACTACGAACAAAACCTCGAAGTGGATTTTTCGTTTGAAGTGCCTAATTTAGCACGTTTTCGTGTGAATGCGTTTAACTCTAATCGCGGGCCTGCTGCGGTATTTCGTACCATACCAAGTGAAGTGTTAACGCTTGATGATTTAGGTGCGCCAGATATTTTTAAAACAATTTCTGATACCCCACGTGGACTCGTGTTAGTAACAGGGCCAACGGGTTCAGGTAAATCAACAACACTTGCCGCTATGGTCGATTATATAAATCAAAATAAACATCACCATATTCTAACAATAGAAGATCCAATCGAGTTTGTTCACGATAATAAATTAAGTTTAATTAACCAACGTGAAGTTCACCGCGATACACATAGCTTTTCAAACGCGCTACGTAGTGCATTGCGTGAAGACCCTGATGTAATACTTGTGGGTGAGTTACGTGATTTAGAAACAATTCGTCTTGCAATGACTGCTGCCGAAACGGGTCACTTAGTGTTTGGCACGCTACATACAACATCTGCACCAAAAACTATTGACCGTATTATTGATGTATTCCCAGGTGAAGAAAAAGCTATGGTGCGCTCAATGTTATCTGAATCTTTACGTGCGGTAATTTCACAAACACTGCTTAAAAAAATTGGTGGTGGGCGAGTTGCAGCACACGAAATTATGATTGCAGTCCCTGCTATTCGTAACTTAATTCGTGAAGATAAAATTGCACAAATGTATTCGTCTATTCAAACCGGTGCGTCTGTGGGCATGCAAACAATGGATCAGTGTTTAACTAATTTAGTTAATCACGGTATTGTTACAAATGCGGCAGCGAAAGAAAAAGCGCAAGACAAAACACAATTTGGTGGGTAAGAAATTATTATGGCTTTATCTTTAAACGACTTTTTACTCATAATGATTGAGAAAAAGGGTTCTGACCTATTTGTATCGAGTCAGTTACCTGTAAGTGCAAAAATAAACGGTGAACTAACAGCTCTCAGTGACGATAGACTGACTGATGAGCAATCGCTTGAGTTAGTAGAATCTGCAATGAGCGAAAAGCAAAAAGCAGAATTTCATACAACGAAAGAATGTAACTTTGCGATTGCTACCGACGAAGGGCGTTTTCGTATTTCTGCTTTTTGGCAGCGCGATAGAGCAGGTATGGTTATTCGCCGTATTGTGACGCAAATTCCTGATGTGAGTGATTTAGGTCTGCCATCTACGCTGACAGATGTAATTATGTCTAAACGCGGTCTTGTCTTGTTTGTAGGTGGTACAGGCACGGGTAAATCGACCTCACTAGCTGCACTTATTGGTTATCGAAACCGTAATCAACGAGGTCATATACTGACCATTGAAGATCCGATTGAGTTTGTTCATGAGCATCGTAAAAGTATTATTACTCAGCGCGAAGTAGGACTTGATACAGAAAGCTTTGAGTCGGCACTTAAAAGCTCATTACGCCAAGCTCCAGATGTTATTTTGATTGGTGAAATTCGATCGCAAGAAACCATGGAATACGCCCTAAGCTTTGCTGAAACCGGGCACCTGTGTGTTGCAACACTACATGCTAATAATGCGAACCAAGCGATTGACCGTATTATGCATTTAGTACCAAAAGAAAAACACGATAAGCTTAAGTACGACTTAGCACTTAACTTACGTGCCATTGTTGCTCAGCAATTAGTGCCGACTGCTGATGGTGAAAGCCGTGTTGCAGCTATTGAAATATTGCTTAACTCACCAATGGTCGCTGAACTGATTAAAAATGGTGATATTGGCGGAATTAAAGAGGCAATGGCTAAGTCGAAAGAAATGGGCATGCAAACCTTTGACCAAGCGTTATTTGAGTTGTACAGACAGCAGCGAATTAACTACGCTGATGCACTGCACCATGCTGACTCGCCAAATGATTTACGCTTAATGATAAAACTGCGCAATAACGAACAACAAGGTGCGGGCTTTTTACAGGGCGTTACTATTGATGGCCTTGATGATAAAAATAGCGATCAATAATTTAAAAGTAATTAATAAAAAAGCGCCAATTGGCGCTTTTTTTATTTGTATAAAGGGTTGTTTATATAGCCAGTTTATTCACCGTAACTAGATTCAAAAAAGCTTTCTAAAATAATAACCGCAGACATATTATCTACGTTACCTTTACCTAAGTTTTTATAGCCGCCACTTTCAAAAAGTCGCGCTTTAGCATCCGCTGTCGTTAAGCGCTCATCCTGTGTTTGCACAGGAATGCCATAATGATTATGCAATCTGTTGGCAAACTTTTTTGCTTTAAAGGTAACCTCTTGTGATGTTCCATCCATATTTAGTGGTAAACCAACAACCATTAAGTCAGGCTGCCACTCGGCTACTTGTACGGCGATATGGTCCCAGTTAGGAATGCCATCTTGTGCTTTTACAGCCTTAAGGCTAGACGCACTGCCGGTTAACTCTTGCCCAATAGCAATACCAATACTTTTGGTGCCAAAGTCAAAGCCCATTACAGTGCGTTCGCCTTGCGGCTTAAGCGATTTTTTTGTCATGTGTATCTTGTTTAAGTTTGCTAAGGGTTAGTTACTATTATGCGTGACCAGCTTCAGGGCTGAGTTGGCTAATATCAAATCCCAACATTGAAACTGCTTTTTCCCATCGTTTTTCAACGGGGGTATCAAAAATGATCTTCGGATCGGCTTCTATGATCAACCAGCTGTTATCAAGTAACTCTTGTTCGAGTTGTCCTTGCTCCCACCCTGAATAACCAAGTGTAATAATAAACTGCTCTGGTGCTTGTGCAGTGGTTAAGTTTGCTAAAACGTCTTTTGAGGTAGTGATCATAATATCGCTACTGAGTTTTTGACTTGCTGAATAACCCGATTGGGGAGAGTGCAGTACAAAACCACGGTCAGTTTTAACGGGCCCACCTGCAAACACACTTACTTTTGCTGCGTTTTGCGTTTTGTCGTTATCAATTTCTATTTTATCTAAAAGTTCGCCAACAGTAACATCAATAGGTTGGTTTATTACCAAGCCCATAGCCCCATCTTCATTGTGCTCACAAATATAGGTAACAGCACGTTTAAAAAAAGGGTCTTGCATTGACGGCATCGCGATTAAAAAATGATTTTCTAATGACTGCATAGATTTCACCCTTTTTAGTTAATGAACTTTGAGTATGGCATAGTTATTTAAATTGACATAAAAAGCCCATTAATTGCATGAAAGGCTTAAACTAATGGGCTTTTTATTGTGGTAATTACTTACCTAATTTACGCTCAATTGCATCAAATAAAATACCTGTGATAGAAATATCATAAGCAGCTTCAATTTCGCGTACGCACGTTGGTGCAGTTACGTTAATTTCAGTTAATTTATCGCCAATAATATCTAAACCTACAAATATTAAGCCTTTTTCTTTGAGCGTTGGTGCAACAGCTTGCGCTATTTTTAAATCTGATTCGCTAAGTGGACGGGCTTCACCTCGACCGCCTGCAGCCAAATTACCGCGTGTTTCACCATTTTGTGGTATACGCGCTAAACAATATGGAATAACTTCTCCATCAACTACTAGTACGCGCTTATCGCCTTGTTTGATCTCTGGAATGTAATTTTGCACCATTGCGAAGCGGCTGCCGTGCTCGGTTAACGTTTCACAAATTACACCAATGTTGGCATCGTCTTCTCTGATGCGAAAAATCGATGCGCCACCCATGCCATCAAGCGGCTTTAAAATAATGTCTTTATGCTGTGCTAAAAATTCACGAATTTGTTTTTGGCTACGTGTAACAAGTGTGTCTGGCGTATGCTCGCTAAACCATGCTGTAAACAGCTTTTCGTTAGCATCGCGAAGGCTTTGTGGCTTGTTAATTATTAACGTACCTTCTTGTTCAGCACGTTCTAAAATATACGTCGCGTAAATGTATTCAGTATCAAAAGGAGGGTCTTTACGCATTAAAATTACGTCAAGATCGGCAAGGGCTATAGTGGCTTTTTCTTCAAGCTCATACCATTTTTCTGCATTATTAAACACTTGCGCTTTAGACGCTGTAGCGTACGACTTGCCTTTACGAAGAGATAAATCGTCCATCTCCATATAATAAATTTCGTAGCCACGTTCTTGCGCTTGCATCATCATTGCAAAACCGGTGTCTTTTTTGATGTTAAATCCACTAATAGGATCTGAAATAATACCTAACTTAATTGCCATGCGCTGTGCCTTACTATAAATGTTACTGTTTATATGAGGGTGCTTTTAGTTATTTCAATTAGCTAAATCGCCAAATTGAAGTTGTAATGCACTTAAGACCGTTAAAGCGGCTGTTTCCGTTCGTAAAACGCGCGGGCCTAAGCGAATATCTACAAACTCTAGTTGTTTGGTTAGTGCCATTTCATCGTCGGTAAAGCCACCTTCTGGGCCTACTAAAAAGCGTACGCCATCTTTAGGTACCGTAATGGTTTTAATGCTGTGCTCAGCACGAGGGTGAAGAGTGAGCTTAATTGCATCGGTTTGTTGTGCAAGCCATTGTTTTAAATCTATAGGTGGGTGAATAATTGGCACAAAATTACGCCCTGACTGCTCAGCCGCAGCAATTGCAATTTTTTGCCATTGTTGGTGTTTTTTCTCAAGACGATCGCCCATTAGTTTCACACCACAGCGCTGACTAAAAATAGGGGTGATTTCGGTAATACCTAGTTCAACTGACTTTTGAATTGTAAAATCCATCTTATCACCACGAGATACACATTGACCTAAATGAATTTTAAGTGGAGATTCTACATCGTGAGGGTTAAGTTCTAATGGCATTACGACGACTGTTTTTTTTGTTACCTCAATTATTTCACTAAGGTATTCGCCACCTTCGCCATTAAAAATAGATACATGCTCGCCTACTTTCATGCGCAGCACTCTGCCAATATGCCCTGCAGCATCGTCATCTAAAGTTACAGGGGTGTTTAGGGCAATACTCGATGTTTGATAAATATGAGGAACTCGCATAGGGCGTCACTTACTACATAGCGTAAAATATATATTGCTATGGTAAGTAAGCTGGGGGCTGTGCGCAATTATTTATTTTTATTAAGTTGTTCGGCGAGATCTATTAAATCTTGTGGGGTGTGTGCTATATCGTGATGATTTTGCGAAGGTTCCGTTAACGTCTCGTCGGTAACCCGGCTGAGTGTATAGCCTGTATCATCAAGATTTATTAAAAAGCGTTCTTCATGTAAGGAGTTATAAATAAAGCGCTGCTTATCACTTGCGAGTAAATAATCGGTGCTATTGAAAAGGACTCCGTGTAAATCGTGATGATCTTTTAAATAATTAATTAACTCAGAAACGCTTATTTCGTTTTCAAGATCGCAATAACTGTAGTCTTTAATAAGCTCGTCAAACATCATTTTTACTAATTGGCGGGTATTACTGCCTGCAGCAATAAGTGTACTCGCTTTTGTTATGCCATTACTATTTACATAGTATTCGGCAAATGCGCGGCTAAATTCGTTGTCTATGTCAATTAACAAATAGTTCGTTATTTCAGGCGGCATAGAGCTAGGACCTTGTTGCATCTAAGTAATTACCATTATTACTTAAATGCAGACGTTTTAATTGCTGTATTTTCAGTAAAAAAGGTCTAAAGAGAAAACATACTAATAAGTAAATAACCTATAGCACAAAAAACAGCAAATTCTATGCATGCTACCCCAATATTATCTTGATGGTCTATTTCAAGAGCCGTATCAATATTTGGTAAAGAGATAACTTTTATCACATACGTTAAGCCGTAAAGTAGTATCCACATTACACCGCAATGCATTACAAGTGTAAATATGTTTTCAACCATTTTACCGTTTTGAAATGCTGCGCTAGATAAACCAGCATATACAGCCAACGCTAAGCCAATTGATTTTCCAGCATATCTTATACCAATAGATGTATTTTCTAGGTTAAAGTTACTTTGTAGTGACGCACCTTGGTTTGCTTTTGCAAAACGGTGTTCTCGTATTTTGCTATCAAGTGCAAACATCCCCTGAAGTGTAAAAAAGCTAACGCAAGCAATAAGTAAGTTGCTAAACCCTTGGGTGTGCGTCCACGTGTACAAGCCCAGAGCAATAATACAGTTAGCGATTAACATTCCTGAGTCTACCAATGCAGCACATACATTTTGTTTTAGTATGGCAGCTTCTTCATTAAATCTGTGGAGTATCCATTTTCTGTGAATTAAATGGCCCACTTTTATAAAAGTGAATAAGAGAACAATAATAATTAACACTTTTAACGGGTTTGACTGTGCAGTGCTTACGCTTATTTCGTCAAATAAAAAGGCTATAGTGGCTATAACAACCGATATTTCAGATGCAAAACTAATACCCATGGCAAAGTTGTCGTGTTGCGCTAACTCATCTTTAAGCGCTTGTTTTGCTTTGATTTGAGTGACAACTCGTAAACAAAAAATAGTTATGCAAATAACCGCAAAACTAATGGCAATCGCAATAAAACTAGTGTTAGATAAAGACAAATATGACATGGTGATCCTAATTAAGTTAACCTTTCTAGGTTTTAATCATTCTAGTACGGTTATTGATGATATAAAAGAGAGGATTGATGAGTAACGTAAAGCAACTTCCTATTCAATTACAAAAACTTGGCTTGATGCGCTTTGAACAGTTATACCCGCAGCAAAGTAAACAAAGTGAAGTTGTAAGGTTATTAGCATTAAGCGACTTTGCTTGGCGCAGTTTAGAGTCACAACCTGATTTAAATACCTGGCTATTATGCAAAGACGAAATACAAAATAGAGTAATAGACTCTCCTTTTAAAAACCTGAATTTAGCTGACCTTGATGAAGCACAGTGCCATAAAGTACTTCGTCAATATCGTGAAAAGTACTGGCTTAAAGTCGCCTTTTTAGATTTATGCTGTAATAACCCCATTGCCGATAGTATTAATTATATAAGCCAACTGGCTGACATGCTAATTAATAGCGCCAACCAATGGGCGCATGCACAGGTGGCAAAAGTAAATGGTGAACCGCTTGATGGGCAAAACCAAGCAATGCCGCTAATGGTATTGGGGATGGGGAAGCTTGGCGGACAGGAGCTAAATTATTCCTCTGATATTGATCTTATTTTTGCGTATCCGCGCAGCACAAAAACCCAAGGTGGCCGCAGAAGCCTTGAGGCCCAAGTGTTTTATACCAAAGTTGCACAAAAACTGATTGCAGCACTTAACCAAGCCACCGGTGATGGGCAAGTATTTAGAGTTGATATGCGCCTACGCCCGTTTGGCGAAAGCGGCCCTTTGGTTATGAGCTTTAATGCCATTGAAGATTACTACCAAGAACAAGGGCGCGACTGGGAACGCTACGCCATGTTAAAAGGGCGCTTAATTGGCACTCCTAATAAGTATTGGGATGAATTTATTAAGCTTTTAAAGCCGTTTGTTTACCGCCGGTATATTGATTTTTCGGTGATTGAATCCTTGCGTAAAATGAAGTTAATGATTGCACAAGAGGTTCGCCGTAAACGCTTAACTAATAATATAAAACTAGGCGCTGGTGGTATTCGTGAAGTTGAATTTATAGTGCAAGCCCTGCAAATGGTAAGAGGTGGGCGAGAGGCTAATTTACAAACCCAATCTTTACTCAAAGCATTAAATGAGTTGGCACTTAACCAAGTTATAGATGAGCAAGAAGCAAGCGAGCTGAGGCGCAATTACCTTTATTTACGTAAAGTTGAGCAGTACCTTCAAATATTTGACGATCAGCAAACGCAAACACTCCCCGATGATGAATTGAATCAGCAGCGCTTAAATTTATTATTAGAACAAGCTGATTTTTCTGCCACTTTAAACACTATAGAAAAGGTGATGAAACAAGTTAACGGTGAGTTTGCACTTGTGATTGGCGAGGAAACCGTGCCACTTGATACCTGTGAAGGCGCATTTATTAGTGCTTGGGATCATGGTGATGTGAGCTTTTTAAAAGAGGCCAGAGATGAATGGCAAGCACCCCTTAACGATTTTAAATTAAGGCTGTCTAAGGTAAATATAGGTAACCGAGGGCGTGACACTCTTGATAAGTTAATGCCTGTTTTACTAAATCAATTAAATGACTTTAATGCCAGTGCAGCAGCTTTCACAATGGTTTGCCAAATTTTTAATAAGATAATTTCGCGTACTGCCTATTTAGAATTGCTTTACGAAAACCAAGGTGCATTAAAGCAACTTGTTTTACTGTGTTGTCATAGCAAATGGATAGGGGAGCATATTTCTCGCTACCCCATATTACTTGATGAACTAATAGACCCCGCAGTTCTTTATAAGCCAACCCCGCTCACAGCGTATAAAGATGAAATAAGACAGTATTTTTTACGAATAGAGCATGACGATTTAGAACTGCAAATGGAGTCGCTTAGGCAATTTAAGCAAACGCATCAATTACGAATTGCTGCCGCCGATGCAACCGGTGTTCTTGACGTAATGAAAGTAAGCGATCATTTAACCGTACTGGCAGAGGCGATTGTTGACCAAGCTGTTAATATTGCATGGCATAACACTGTTAAGCGCTTTGGTATGCCCCCTGGCACAGATGATGAAAATAAAGGTTTTGCTGTTATTGCATATGGTAAAACAGGTGGCTTAGAAGTCGGGTACGACTCAGATCTAGATTTGGTGTTTGTGCATAATCATGATGGTTCAAGCCTAACTAATGGTGAAAAACCAATAGATTCTCGCCAGTTTTATTTAAAGCTCGCTCAGCGCTTAATGCATTTATTTAATACCCGTACTGCATCGGGCATTTTATACGAGCTTGATACACGATTACGTCCTGAAGGAGCCTCTGGTTTATTGGCTATCAATTTAGAGAGCTTTAATCACTATCAGCAAACTCAAGCATGGACGTGGGAGCATCAAGCACTTGTTCGGGCTCGATTAATTTTAGGTCAAAACGATCTGATAGATCGTTTTTCACAAATTCGTAAAAATATACTTTGCCAGCAACGCGATGATACCGTGCTAAAAGCTGATGTAATAAAAATGCGCGAAAAAATGCGCGACCATCTAGCGAAGGGAAATGCTGAGAAATTTGATTTAAAACAAGATGTTGGTGGCATGGCTGATATTGAGTTTATTACGCAATATTTAGTACTTAAACACGCAAACGAGTTTGAACAGCTTACAGTTTACTCAGATAACGTAAGGATATTAACGGATGCGGCAAATATAGGTTGTATTACTAAAGAGCAAAAGCAGCAGTTGATAAAAGCGTATATTGATTATCGCTCGTGTTATCACGTGTTGAGCTTGGAGCAAAAAGGCAAATTGATCCCGCGAGAAACGTTTTTACAAGATATTACTAACGTAACTAATATTTGGAATAGTATTTTTGAATTGAATTGAATTGAATTGAATTGAAAACCC
>NZ_JACJEO010000022.1:0-84441 GCF_014164115.1 Pseudoalteromonas sp. SG45-2 | reverse complement strand
TAGTTAGTTAGTTATTTTACAAATAAAAATGCCACTCTAAATAGAGTGGCATTTTTTGTTTAATCAGTAATTAATGTATTAAAGATCAAATGTGCGTGAAACAGCAAGTACAATACGCTCATCAGCATAATCGTAATCTAAGCTAGTGTTTTCAGCAGCCACTTCAATACCAAAACCTTCGTAGCTTGTTTGATAAGCTAGGCGGTAGTGCTTGTACGATTTTTTCTGGTTTGTATCCCAAGCCCACTTTTCACCATCAAGTGAGTTTGAAATATCAAAACTTGCACGTAGTGCGTGATTTGGAGCTAGTTCATAAGTGTGAGCAACCATTGAAATTACATGACCCGCACCTGTTCCAAAGTAATCCCAGCTATACCAAAAGTTAAGCTCAGTTTGGCCGTATTCACTTGCATAACCAAACTTAGTGTAAGCTTCAGCGTAGTTACCGTCACTGTTATTACCTTGATAAGTGTAATAAGCGATACCGTAATCAACGCTAAATTGCTCATCAAGTTGTACATATTTACCTAAGTAAGCATCAAGCTCAAAATCAGTGTCGTCACCAAAATCTACGTTTGAGGCCCAAACACCAGCGTAAACACCACTATCAAAGGCATAATCTAAGCTGCCTTGAATTGCAGGGTCGCTATCGGTCTGTGTTACACCATTAAAAGTGTAGTCAGACGCTGCAGTGATTGTTGTTGACCAATCAGCTGCTGCAGTTGTTGATAAAAGTGCAAATGGTAGTGCTACTACAAGTTGTTTTAGTTTGTTATTCATTATTAATCCCTAGTGTACTGTGTCTATTTTTGTGTAATCAATTGCGTTTGCTTTTGGTGAGCTATCTATATTCGTTACTGTTTTAAATTTACTGTAACCAATAAAGGCTGCACAGATAAAGAACAAGCCGATAACTAATGCGCCTACCCACTGAATTTGTAAAAATTCTAATTTAAACAATAGTGTAAGTAATGATAGAGCAACAACATTTCCGATTATGTATTTCATTTTGCCAAAACGCTTTACGGTAAAGTTTAGGTTATCTGTATATAAACGCACTAACGAATCAAGTGAGTTAATTACAAATACAATACCTACAAATACCATAGCGAAGTTTTTAATACCTTGAGTTGGGATGCCCGCTTCATGGTAGTGATAAAGTACGCTAAACCAAATCGCAATAGGAATAGAAGGGAAAATCAACATTGCAGCTAATACTTGGTATGTTTTAAGTCCACCAACAAAGCGTGATGTAAATTGACCAATCATTATGCTCCACGCAAACCACCAGAATAAGTAAAACTCATGGTAATCATTAAGCGGTAAAACAAATTCATTAATGTTTGCAAAGTAAGTACCAATAGAACCTAAGTTATCTGTAAATGCTGACATTTGACTATCACCTATTACAAATGCGCCAGCCCACATAAAGGCGATTAAGGCTAAGAATAACCACGTAGTAGAAATACTTAAAATACGTACATATTTAATGTCAGTACTTGAGTACACAGCAAAACAAATAGCCGCGAATACAATTAAATAAAACTCAGAAACTATACTTGTTCCATCGCCTAATTCGGGTAAATACCATGGTAGGTTCGTAAGCAGTAAATAAGCGGTAAATGCACATGTACCAATAATTACAACGTTATTGATAAATTTAACCCAAGGAATTTCGAAAAATTTCACTTTAGGTTCTATTACACAGAAATAAAAGCACGTAAGAAAGTAAAATCCCCAGATCAAAAATCCCCAGTAGCCAAACTCAATAGCCAGTGGATTTGCAAACGCGTATTCTGGGCTTGCTTTTATGTCTGCATAACCTGCAAACTCAGTTAAAGGAAACATAATAAGGCCAACATCTAGGCCAGAAGTAAATAGTATTGCTATAAAGGTAAAGGTTCGAACTGGTGTTACACCTACTACGCGAACATTACCCCATTTAATTAAAATAGTGATAATAGCAAGTAAGGTAAAAATGATGCCTGCATTAAGCCAAATAGTCATTGTTACCCTCCAGTAATGAATAAAAATAATTCATAAGCACTCCGTATTTTATTGTTTTATTCTCGCATTAACACAACGTAACCTATTTACATCGTGTGCCACTGCAAGGCACGCATTGGTTTAGCCCGACGAGACTAAACCTAAGCATGTGGCTAAAGTTAGATCTCCGTACTACGTTGTGTTTCTTGCCAGTTTGTTGTTATGGCAACATTCACATCCGATTTCTGTAATGGTTCTTTACCTAAAATTATGTCAGCTGCTTTTTCGGCAACCATAATAGTAGGCGCATTCAAGTTTCCGTTAGGAACTGTTGGGAATATAGATGAGTCAACAACACGTAGTCCTTCAATACCATGTACTTGCGTATTTGAATTAACAACGGCCATATCATCTTCACCCATTTTGCATGAGCAAGAAGGGTGGTAGGCACTTTCTACGGCTTGGCGTACAAAGGCATCTATTTCTTCATCTGTTTGAATATGTTTACCTGGTTGAATTTCTTCATCGCGGTATTCATCAAAGGCACTTTGTTCGATTATGTCGCGTGTTAAGCGAACGCACGCTCTAAAGCCTTCAATATCGTCTTGGTGTTCAAGGTAATTAAATAAAATGGTTGGTGGTTGCTCAGGGTTCGCAGAAGCAATAGTGACACTACCGCGACTTTTTGGTTTGTTATGACCAACATGTACCTGAAAACCATGACCTGCAAATGCACTTCTACCATCGTAACGCATAGCCGCTGGTAAAAAGTGATATTGAATATCTGGCCATTCAACACCTGGTTTTGAGCGAATAAACGCACACGATTCAAAATGATTCGTTGCACCTAAACCCGAACGCGTTAATAACCAGCGCGCACCAATCAACCCTTTTGAAACAATGCCTAGTTTGCCGTTAAGCGTGATAGGTTGCTTACACTTGTATTGAAAGTAAAACTCAAGATGATCTTGTAAGTTTTGACCTACACCTGGTAGATGATGCTGTACTTCAACGCCTGCTTTTTCAAGCGATTGAGTATCACCAATACCAGAGAGTTGTAAAATATGTGGAGAGCCGATTGGGCCTGCACTTAATATTACGTCTTTTGCAGCATGTGCTGTTTTAACGTCGCCATTTACTTTGTATTCAATGCCTGTGGCTTTTTTACCATCTAAAATCACGCGCTGTGCTAGTGCACCTGTAATAATTGTTAAATTACTACGTGATTTAACAGGGTCTAAATACTCACGCGAAGCAGAGCTGCGCACGCCGTCTTTTACGGTCATGTGCATTGGGCCAAAACCCTCTTGCTGCGATGCATTATAATCATCTGTAGACGCGTAACCGGCTTGTACACCTGCTTTGATAAAGGTGCGGTAAAGCGGGTTTTTCATTTCGTTGCCGTTATTAACGCCAAGCGGGCCTTTGCCACCACGGTAAGTATTTTCACCAAGATAAAAGCTTTCTGCTTTTTGAAAATACGGTAAACACGATTGGTAATCCCAGCCGTTTGCACCGTGTTGCTGCCATTCGTCAAAATCTTTTGCATGGCCACGTACGTATACCATGCCGTTGATAGATGACGAGCCGCCTAATACTTTGCCTCGAGGACAATGCATCTCACGGTTATCTAAATGAGGCTCAGGCTGCGTATGAAACTGCCATGCATATTTGTCACTATTCATAGGAATAGATAACGCGGTTGGCATTTTTATAAAAATACTTTTATCACTACCGCCAGTTTCAAGTAGTAACACGCGGTTACTTGAATCTTCAGATAAACGGTTTGCTAAAACACAACCCGCCGAACCCGCGCCAACAATAATATAGTCGTAATGATTACTCATAGTAGGGCGCCTTAAAATGGGCTTTCTATGTCGGCCATACCAACATAAATAGACTTAGTTTGCGTGTATTGATCAAGAGTTTGTATACCATTTTCACGGCCAATACCCGATTGCTTATAACCGCCAACAGGCATTTCAGCAGGTGAGTTACCGTATGCATTAATCCAACAAATACCGGCTTGTAACTTATGGATAACGCGGTGCGCACGTTTAATATCGCTAGTAAATACGCCTGCGGCCAAGCCTAGGTGGGTTGCGTTAGCGCGTGCAATAACATCGTCTTCGTCGTCAAAAACAAGCACGCTCATTACAGGGCCAAATATTTCTTCTTTAACGATTGTCATATCGTCGTTGCAATCAATGAACACAGTTGGTGCTACAAAATAGCCATTAGGTGCAGATTCAGGTGAAAGCGTTGTACCACCAGTTAATAGCGTTGCACCTTCTTCGATGCCTTTATTAACGTAGCTCATTACTAGTTCTTGGTGCTTTTTAGAGATAAGTGCGCCAAAGTTTGTATTTAAATCTTGTGGGTCGCCAGCAATAATGTTTTTCTCAGTGCGCGCTTTAAGTTCATCAATAAACTGCTGATATACATTTTTATGAACGTAAATACGTGTACAGTTAGTACAAATTTCGCCTTGCGTATAAAAGTTACCTAACATAGCAGCGCTAACCGCTTGCTCTATGTTGGCATCATCAAATACTAATAGTGGAGATTTACCACCAAGTTCCATCGTGACATCTTTTAACGTACCGGCAGCACTCGCTACTACTTTTTTACCTGTGCCTACTTCACCCGTAAACGATACTTTATCAATATCGCTATGCTGCGTTAGCCACTGGCCTACATCGCCTGCGCCTTGAACAACATTAAACACACCTGCAGGTACACCAGCTTCAACAAACACTTCTGCAAGTTTAATAGCGCCAAGTGGTGTTTCTTCAGATGGTTTAAATATAAATGCATTACCAGCAGCAAGGGCAGGGCCCGACTTCCAACATGCAATTTGTAGTGGGTAGTTCCATGCACCTATACCCGCACAGATACCTAATGGCTCTTTACGTGTGTAGTAAAAGTCATCACCAACTATTTGTTGTTGGCCTACTTGTGCTGGCGCAAGGCCTGCAAAGTATTCAATTACATCAGCGCCGGTTTCAATATCAACACAATTAGCTTCTTGCATTGGTTTGCCGGTGTCGAGTACTTCTACAAGTGCTAGCTCATCATTGCGCTCGCGTAAAATAGCCACTGCTTTTAATAAAATACGACTACGTTCAATAGGTGTCATTGCTGACCACTGTGCAAAACCTTGCTTTGCACTGGCAATGGCTGCGTTTTGAATAAATTCGTCGGCAATTTCTACTGCGTAAATAACCTCACCCGTTGCTGGGTTTGTTACATCAAATGTTTTGCCGCTCTGGTTTGCAAGAAAATGGCCGTTAATAAAATTTTGATAGACAGGTGTAGTCACGCTAGGCTCCATATTGCTTGATAAGTGAAAGTACATAGCTCTTTGCTAACTTTTCACTGTGTTTAAACTGATTATTGTCTGATTTACTCAGTACTGCTCTTAACCATAGGCCATCGATCATTGCGGCGCTAAGTTCTGCAGCTTGATTTGCTTGCTCAATAGGCATTAATTGCTTAAAAGAAAATGCTAAATTACTTTGCAAGCGTTTACTGTTTACGTTTTGTAGTCTGTGTAATTCTTCATCATGCATCGATTGCGCCCAAAAACTTAACCACGTTCGGGTTGTATCATTACGCTGTTGTACAAGCGCAAAGTTGGCTTCGATAATAAACATTAAACGCTCAATGGCAGTGGTTTGATGATTTACTTTACTTATTAAGCCTTGCTTTAAGCTTGTTAGTAAGTATCTAACCGTGGCTTCAATTAACCCCTGCTTACCATTAAAATAATGACTAATGATACCTGACGACAAACCTGCATTTTTACTAATGCTGTTTATAGTTGTGCCTTGTAGTCCCTTAGTAGCAACTGACTCTATAGTTGCGTCAATTAGCTGCTGACGTCTGACAGGTTCCATTCCGACTTTAGGCATAATTTTTATTAATTGAACGTTCAATAAACATAAGCTTAAGGTAATAGCTCTAACAATTCAAGGCTGAAGTAAATACCTAGATGCCAAAATGTAGATTAATCATTAATAAAAGAGCAATTAATAGGACAAAGAAGATGTGGTTTTTATTTGTTTAATTTTATTTAAAACAGTAGCTTGAGAATTTAATTTTTAAATTTAATAATAGTAATGATTTGTTTACAGCAATAAATGAATAAAATGTCAAAAAACTATTAGAATAATAATAGTTAGAGTACTAATAGTATTATTTTGATACAAAAGAAAACTAAACCTGCAATTGCTTAGTGCTCTAATAAATTTATATGGAGAGTAAACTTTGTGGTTTTATCGCTTTAAAGCGCTTGGTATTGAAAGGTTAGGCATTATTAATAACGCCTTTAAAAAGTAGGGGGTAACGTCTTAGTCTATTGCCAATGTAGTCATCAGCTAAAATTTGCTGGCAAATGAAATCAATATCTTTGCTTGCTTCAAATACCCAATCAAAGCGCTCTATAGCCAGTAAAAAACCACGCTTTAAATGAGTTTGAGAACGGTACTGTTCTAGGTTGTCTTGAATAATAGAGACTTTACTTGGATTAGCTTTAAGCTCTTCTACTACTTGATTAATAAAAGTAGTATTGAGCTTACTGGTCGGGCGGTGTCTTAGTTTTCGTGGGTGCATTAGCTCTCGTTTGCAATGTTATATAATTTTTTCAAAAAGTCGTCTTTATGCTTTTCATGCTCGTAGTTAAGGTGGTAAGTATTATGAAAACCAAAGCGCAGTTCTACGCCGCTACCTTGTAGATATACGGTGTAACCGTCTACGTCTGAATATGCAGTAACTCCCTGATAATGTTTGCCTTCATCAGTCATTTCACCTTTTTGAATTATGCGTTCATATACTGCTAAAATCTGTTTATTGTCGAGTTCGTTTTTCATGTTTTATACCTTTTATTAAAAAGCTAATACGATATAGATATGAGGGTCGATCATCTTAAAAACAATAGCTAAAAAAATGTGATATTGCTTTGTAATTTGGCCTTTTTAAATTATGCTCAAAATTCATTTATTGTTGAGCTTACACCATGATAGACAAGGCGTTACTACTAAAAACTCGTGAGTTATCGGATCAATTAATTGCATTGCAAACGCCTATTAGGATACTCGATGCTATTAATTGGGATAAACAAACTAAAGAGGAGTTTTTTAGACAAAAATGTCAAAAAAATCCACTGATCGATCGTGCATACTATCAACAGCGCGATCTTGGTTTTGTACCTAGCGAGTTACGCCAAGCGTTTTCTACTTTGCACCGTAACATTATTAACCAATTGGGGCAGTTAAATCCCATAGCTCAATACATGGGAAAAATGTGCACAGAGTATAAAACAGTATTAAGTATGCTTGAGTATCGTGGCACACCAGAGTTTCATGACTTATCGGTGGAGTTATTTGGTCACCCTAAAGATTTATTTCATGCCGGTGAGCCCTCACTTTCTGAGCTAGCTAATATGCTAGATAAACCGCTGCAAAATTTACTTATAGCCGACATACTGCCTGACGACCCTAAAAATATTGATGCTGTTGATGCAGTGCGTATTCTGTCTGAGCAAGTAACTGCTAGTATGGCAGGCATAAACGTTGAGGTAATGCTTAGCGATGGTATTGTTAGTGATGCAGCCGCAGGTGCTAATAATATAAAGCTTAATCAAGATGTTAAGTTTTCTCAGCGCGAACTTGATATTTTAGAAGTTCACGAAGGGTGGATACACGTCGGTACCACTCAAAATGGTTTAGCTCAGCCTTATTTAACGTGTTTGAGTAAAGGCACGCCAAGCTCCACTATTACCCAAGAAGGCTTAGCGGTCCTTACCGAAATTATTACTTTAAAATCAACTCCAAGGCGTTTATCTAAATTAGTGAATCGTATTCAAGCCGTTACAAAGGTAATAGATGGCGCCGAGTTTGTAGACATTTACCGTGATTACGTAGCGCAAGGTTTATCAAAAGATGACAGCTACACACTTGCGCAGCGTGTATTTAGAGGCAGTACGCCAACAGGTTTGCCTTTTACAAAAGATATTGCTTACATTAAAGGCTTTGTACTGGTTTATAACTTAATACGCGTTGCAATACAGCTTGGTCGAATAGATAGACTTCCTTTATTACTGGTAGGTAAAATATCGATAGATGATTTTAGATTAATATCGCAGCTTCATGATTTAGGTGTAATAGAGAGTCCACAATTTGTACCACCACACTTTAAAGATTTACGCGGTTTGGCAACTTGGTTGAGCTTCGGTCGTTTTATTGGCGACTTGTCGTTTGAAAAGTTAGAAAACGATTATAAACCGCTATTTTTATAATTAATCAATATAACTTATCGACACATCGACATAAAAAAAGCCCATAACGGGCTTTTTAAAATAAGGTACTTTAGGTTTTGCTATCGAGCGTTCGTGCTTTCAAATATTTTGTCAGCTGAGGCTGCAACAAAACCAGTATAAAGCTCGCCGTCTGCTTTAGGGTAACGAATAGCAAACTCATAAAAGCAGCTAGGAATGCTCATATCACCATTACTAAAGGTAACTGAGTATTCATCAGCAAGTGTTGACGATTGCTCTAGTAACACCTCTGGTGAGCCTTTAACTTCACCGCCTGACGTATTAAGCGAAAAGCCGGCGTCTTTTAGGGCTTGATTAACATCATGAATGTTATCAAACTTAGCAAGCGTATTAATATTTACGGTAAAGTGATTGGCGCGGTAACCCCACGCCGACATCCACGCTGCATACTCGCTTTCAGCTAGCAGCTGCTTATAAGTATCGGTGCTTACTTGCCAATGCGTGCCTGAATATAAAAAGTTGTCTGCTGTAACTGCACTTTCGTCAATTTGGCTTACCATATCTGTCACGATGGCTTGTAACTCTGGCGAGCATTTTTCTACTAATAGTTCAGAGATAAACACTTTTGGCTGATTAGGATCGCTATGCTCGTAGTGCTTTGCATAGAGTTTTTTAGCTTCAAAATGGTACTCACCACATTCTTTGTAACCAATAGCTAAAAAGTGAGCAGCGAGCTTTTCAAGACCCACTTTTTCAATATTAAACGTACGCAGCGCAATATGATCGTTAATAATGTCATCTTTTTGCGTTGACCCTAAAAGGTCATGAATTTTGTCTGCCGATGGTGTTACGTTTAAGTAGTTTTTCCAAAGGCTCTCAAATAATGTGTTTACATCAGTATGCATGTTAAATCCTTAAATCTAAAATTTTGGTTTTATTGCTTATTCAATTACCAAGCCTGGCGCTAGGGTTTGCGGTAAGCTCACTTTGTCTGACTCAACAGACGCCACAGGGTATGCACAATAATCGGCGGCATAATAGGCACTTGCTCTGTGATTACCACTGGCGCCTATGCCGCCAAATGGAGCCGCGCTAGAGGCACCCGTAATAGGGCGGTTCCAGTTAACAATACCTGCACGGATGCGCTTTAAGAAGTGAGTGTAATCATCTTCACTGTCGCTAAGTAAACCTGCAGATAAGCCAAAGCTTGTGTTGTTAGCTTCAATAATTGCGCTGTCAAAGTCGTTGTAACGATACACTTTAATAAGCGGTCCAAAATGTTCTTCATCTGGCATATCGGTAATGTTTGTTACATCAATAATGCCTGGGCTTACAAAACCGGTGCCTGATTTTAATTGCTTAAGTTCAACAAGGATTTGCGCACCTTTTGAGACTAATTCACTTTGTGCGGCAACCATACCCAGTGCTGCTTTTTCGCTTATCATTGCACCCATAAAAGGCTGCTCTGTAGCAAAGCTGTCGTCTACAACTATGTTTTTAGTTGCGCTTATTAGCTTTTCTAAAATAGCATCGCCATTGAGCGACTTTTCAATAAATAAGCGACGTGCACACGTACAGCGCTGACCTGAGGTAATAAAGCCTGATTGAATAATATCGTGTACAGCGGCGCTTATATCGCTCACATCTTTTACAATAAGAGGATTATTGCCGCCCATTTCAAGTGCTAAAATTTTGCCAGGGTGTCCTGCAAACTGTTTATGTAATAAGTGACCTGTGTTTGAACTACCGGTAAAAAACAAGCCATCTATATCTTTATGAGATGCAAGTGCTTTACCTGTTTCAATTTCACCTTGGACAAGGTTGATAACACCCGCTGGCAAACCTGCTTTTAACCAAAGTGAGAGGGTAAATTCTGCAACGTGCGGAGTCAATTCTGATGGCTTAAATACAACGGTATTACCGGCTAAAATTGCAGGAACAATATGCCCGTTTGGCAAATGCCCCGGAAAGTTATATGGGCCAAAAATAGCCACAACGCCATGCGGTTTGTGTCTAATAAACGCTTTAGCTCCGGGCATTGGGTTTTCGGTTGTACCTGTACGCTCATGGTACGCTTTTACAGATATAGCTACTTTGCCTGTCATTGCGCCCACTTCGGTGCGGGTTTCCCATAATGGCTTACCCGTTTCGCGTGCAATAATAGTAGCAAATTCTTCGCTGTGTTCTTTTAATTGTGCTGCGAAGTTTTCTAAAATGGCGATACGCTCTTTAAGTGGTTTGTCTGCCCATTGTAATTGCGCGGCTCTAGCTGCTTTTATAGCTGAATTTACTTGATCAGTGTTTGCGCCATTACCTTGCCATACCACATCGCCATTACTTGGATTGATTGACTCAAATGCTGGACCAAGTCCCACATGCCACTGATTATTAATTAGGTGTGTATTCATAAATTATTTACAGGCGGAAAAATCGCGCTGCATCTCCTTGGCTTAAATTAAGTGCCTTAGCCACATCTTGGCTAATGACGAGGGTATGTTTTGCATGATTGTAGTGTGCTTCTTTGGTAAATGTTGCTCTAAAGCCACTTACGCCTTGATTACATACAGCCAGCGTATCAGAGCTATTTTGTGATATGTGATCAAGCTCACCAATAGTAATAGGGCAAACTTGAGAGTCGCGAATGCTGCGAATATTACCAAGCTTTGCTTCAACCGTTGGGCCTGCGTCAAATAAATCAACGTAGCCTCTGTGCTCAAAACCTTCTTTTTCTAATAATTTTAGCGCAGGTTTTGTTTTTTCATGCACATGCCCAATAACTGCTTGGGCTTTTTTACTAAGCAAGTTCACATAAATAGGGTATTTAGGCATTAACTCGCTAATAAACACCTTATCGCCTAAGCCAACTAAGTGATCCGCTTGTGGAAATTCGATACTAAAAAAGTGCTCTTGTAGCCATTGCCAAAAAGGAGAATGACCGTCTTCGTCGCTAACACCGCGCATTTCTGCGATAACAGTATCGGCAAAACGCTCGCTGTGCTGAGCCATAAACAAAAAGCGTGAACGAGATAAAAATCGACCTGTTAAACCTTTACGGCTATTTTCGCGCAAAAATAATGTACATATTTCTGAGCAACCAGTGTAGTCGTTACACATGCTTAAAATATCAACGGTGTTATATACATTTAAAGTAGGCGAGTGGTGTACTGTTTTACCCAAATGATAATGATATAAAGGCACCGATAAACCTACTGCGGCTTCTATAGCGGTTGTGCCAATAACGTCACCTGTTTCACTGTCTTCTAAAACAAATAAATAGCTTTCATCAAGTGGCTGGTTAATGTTTTTGGCAAAGCTTTTTTCAGCACGTTCAATTTTTTCTTTAAGCTGTGCATCGTCCACAGGTAAAGAGGTAAACCCATGACCGGATTCAATCGCTATTTGTTTAAGCGCGTCAAAATCATTGGCAGTAATAGGACGTAATACTTGCATTTATTGCTTGCTCCAATAGCACGCCTGTAGGCGTGCTAATTTAAACTATATTAACCGTTTACTACGTCGCTAACGGCTTTTTCAAAGCGCGCTAAGCCTTCTTTAATATCTTCAAACGGAATAATTAAAGACGGTGTAAAACGAATTACATTCATACCCGCTACAAGATTCATCAAACCATTATTAGCACTGGCTACTAAAAAGTCGCGTGCGCGGCCTTCAAATTTGTCATTTAGTACTGCGCCAATTAATAAGCCTTTACCACGTACTTCGCTAAATACGTTGTATTTTTCGTTAATTGCGTTTAATCCGTCACGGAATAATTGCTCGCGCTCTTTAACACCGTTTAGTACGTCTGGTGTATTTACTGTATCAAATGCCGCTTCGGCCACAGCACAAGCAAGTGCGTTTCCGCCATAAGTAGAACCGTGAGTACCAATTTTTAAATGCTCAGCAATAGGTGTACGAGTGATCATAGCGCCAATAGGAAAACCACCACCCAATGCTTTTGCCGTTGTTAAAATGTCAGGAACAACCCCTAAACCTTCATAAGCGTATAAATCGCCTGTGCGACCAACACCCGTTTGTACTTCATCAAAAATAAGTAACGCGTTATGTTTAGTACAAAGTTCGCGTACTTTTTTAGCAAATTCATCTGTTGGTGAAATAATACCGCCTTCACCTTGTAATGGTTCCATCATAACAGCACATGTTTTATCGCTGATCAGCGCTTCAAATGCCGCTATATCGTTAAAATCACAATGTACTATGTCAGCAGGTTTTGGACCAAAGCCATCTGAATAAGCCGCTTGCCCGCCCACAGTTACTGTAAAGAATGTGCGACCATGGAAACCTTTATTAAATGCAATAATTTGCGTTTTTTCAGCGCCATATACGTCCAATGCATAACGACGAGCTAATTTAAGAGCGGCTTCGTTTGCTTCTGCGCCTGAGTTTGCAAAGTAAACTTTATCAGCAAATGTTGCTTCAACCATTTTTTGAGCTAAACGAAGTGCTGGCTCATTGGTCATAACATTTGATAAATGCCAAATTTTTTCGCCTTGCTCTTTTAATGCTTTAACTAATGCAGGATGACAGTGACCCAAACAGTTAACGGCAATACCACCGGCAAAATCAATGAACTCATTGTTATTTTGATCCCAAACGCGTGAACCTTCACCACGAACTGGAATGATTGCTGATGGATTATAGTTTGGTACCATTACGTCGTTAAATAAGTCTCTTGTTACTTGCATTTTTACACCTAAATTTAATGGGCTTAGATAAAAGATTAGTTGCTAACTCAAAGAAGAATATAGCCTTTATTCTTCAGCAAACACGTTATTATTTCTTGTAGAGGTCATTATCGAAGGTTAGCTGTTAAAATTGCAGTGCTATTTTGTGAAAAATGATTAAAATAAAAGTCAAAATAACGAAGAAAATAACCATTATGATAACTCCACAAGACGAGAAACTACTTTCTGTACTAAAAACAAACGCAAGAGCGAGTATTTCTGATCTTGCACGAATGCTTGACTTATCTCGTTCAACAGTACAAAGCCGAATGCTCAAATTAGAAGAAACCGGTGTGATTAAAGGCTATAGCGTTGATTACGGTGACGACTACCTTAGTAAAATGGTATCAGCTCATGTGTCTATAAAAGTAAGACAAAAATTAACAACTAAAACAAACATTGAGCTTAAGCAAATTGATGCTATTTCACAGCTCTATGCCATAAGTGGTGAGTTTGATTTAATTGCAGTGGTCCAAGCTCAAAATTTAGAACAGCTTAGTCATTTGTTGGACGATATAGGAAATCTTGATGGGGTGGAGCGAACAACATCTTCTGTAATTTTAGAAACTAAATTTAAGCGCTAGGGTTGGGTAGTTCCTTTGTTTTTAGTCGTTAAGTGAACACTCGGTATACTTTAGGTCAATAATAAAAAGGCTAGGGTCTGTTGAACCTTCAAGGTTAAATTAACAGCCCCCAAAAGATTCTTCCTAGGCGCTATTTTCTCTTGGTTGCCTACATAGATGCAGGGTAGGGGGCGTGAGCAGGGCGCGGAAGCTTTGCTCGGTTTTTATTTATTCTTACATGGATGTAAGCAATTAGAATAACGCAGGAGCAGTTATCGAGCACACTAGCTTATAAATCTTGCGCCGCAATTAAATAGCACCTAGTTTGAACAAATTTTTATCCACAAAGATAAACAGACCCTAGATATAAATGCATTAATTTAAATATTTAAGCGTGCTTTTTATAAGTTAATAGCAATAAATCATAGATTTAAATATTGAAGCTATTGATAAGGTACAAAATTTTGTAAAGAAAATTAATACTTTTTTATATGCATGACTATACTTGTTTTAATTTGTACATTATTTAGCAATGGATTATGCCCGCATATCTTTTCACTCTTTTGTTAGGTTTAACTGGGCCTCTCCAGTTTGGGACAAACTTACCCACCACAGCTCCTAATAATGCAGTCAACCAAGTCGAGTGTATTTTATTTGAAATGGGAGCGCCTTTTCAGCTACAAACCTTGCCATGGTTACGTGCACGTCGAGAAGTAAAGTTAGAGCGCTTAGATGGATATTTCACAACCCATTTAATGCCTGAAATGAAAGCTTATGGACGTATATCATCCCCCATTTTTTTAGAAAGCTGGTACTGGTTTACTCACCCAGAGAGCATTAATAAACCAAAAAATAAAATGCGTTATGGTGCAGTAAGAGGAAGTTATCAAGCAAATTGGTTTAAAACTCAGAATATTATTGCTGAGGTAGAAGTAAATTCATTAGAAGAAATAGTAAATGTAATGCACCATAAACGGATTGATAGAATCCTACTTGATTTAGACGATTTTGAATTAGCAGCCTCTAAGCTAGGGATCAATAAAGACGAGTACCAAAAAGAATTTTTTAGATATGTACCTTTGGGATTATTTGCTTCGCATTCCCTTATCAAACGCCTTCCTGAATTTATGCAGCAGTTCGATGAAAATATAAATACTTGTGCGCAAGCTCCATTTTCACTATCAAAAAGTGAAGAAACGCAAATACTTGATAGGCTCTACAGTAGCGCTAAAACCTTATTAAACTTACCTAGTTTAGTCGAAGAAGTTCAAATAAGTAATGAGTCTCCTTTGAGTGAGCCTGAAATTATGAAACGAGACCAGCTATGGATAAAAGAAAGTAAACACGTTGGGCATGCTGATGCGTTAACTATGCTTGATTTACCGTTATCTAAGGTATTTAAAAAATGGCAATCGCAGTTTAAAGGTGTTGTTACTGAGCTTATATTGACTGATAGCCAAGGAAAAAATATAGCAATAAGTAAGTTAACCAGTGATTACTGGCAAGGAGATGAGAATAAGTTTACTAAAATATTTAAACAGTCAAAGGACTATAACTTTGATAGCGTTACATATGATGCATCAACACATCATTTTCAAGTACAGCTAAGTTTTCCTGTTTTAGATGATAATAATAATCATATTGGAGTGTTGATTTTAGGTGTTGATGTAGAAATAGCACTCCATTCGTCAAACGAAAAGAGTAACTAACTCGATACCTTTTACATAAGTTAGCTAAGCTTTGGAACTTTTGCTTAGCTAACATTATATTATGGATGTATTTTTTCTGAGGTCGGCTTTTTTCTTATAATTTCTTTTTTGGCTTCATCAAGCTTTATAAAATAAGCATTACCGCCAATACCTTTAAACTCTTCATCTGTAAATACAATAGTATTGTCATCAAAAAAAGTGACAGCTTCTTTTTGAGTTACTATTCCTAAGTCAATTTTTGATACATCGCCAGAAAAAAACTTATCACCCTCAAAATTTTCGAATAACCAAATACTGGTTGAATCAAGTAATATCAGCTTTTTACGATCAGGGCTTAAAGCAGCCGATGTTATCCAGCATAGCTTTTCTAAAGTGGTACATGTTTTAAATGAATCTATTAACTCGGCTTTAAAA
This sequence comes from Pseudoalteromonas sp. SG45-2, assembly GCF_014164115.1. NCBI lineage: Bacteria > Pseudomonadati > Pseudomonadota > Gammaproteobacteria > Alteromonadales > Pseudoalteromonadaceae > Pseudoalteromonas > Pseudoalteromonas sp. SG45-2. The sequence continues at coordinate 68,747 of NZ_JACJEO010000022.1, read as the reverse complement.
TTAGCAGCATGATCGCCCACTTTATAAACCTTAGTAATACCATCAAATGGCTCTGTGCGGTTTTTAGTAAATAAATATAAGTGACGTCCTAGAGCTACAAATGCCTCTAAATCAAAATTACGGTTATTGGGCTTTATAGGACTGCCATCCATTTCGGGGTAGGTAAACTTAATTATTTCTGCTTGAGTCGTATCTGTTTTTATATCTATCGGGTTTTCTATTTTATAAATAGTGAGCCATCTACGATCGTTTTTGTTGTTACCAAAATCGCCTAAAAAGAAGTGCCCAAATTTGTTTTGGGTCATGTCTTCCCAATCAATGTTTTTAGCGTTTTCAACTAAAATTTCTTTAGCAATAGAACCGTCTTTATTGAGTCTGTATAGCTTTGGTTCATTGCCTCCGTCGTTAATAGCCCATAAACGTTGCTGTTTATCAAATTCTATTCCTGATATTTCTTTTAATTTAGGGTCAACTGAAATTTCTTTTTTACTGTATAGGGTATAAATTGAGGTACCAATAAATGCAGCTACAACTAAAAAAATGATGGTGGTAGTTATTAAAATGGTTTTTTTCAACATGAAATTAATGATATTTCAGAGTATTAGAATGATGTGTATTATCCATGATGAAGTAATATAAAAAAAGTAATTTAGGATTTTAAATTTTCTTCGGATATTTGCAGCTATAAATATTTATATATTGAACTAATGAGGCTTTTAATAGTTTGTTGGTTTGAATATTGCTCTGTATGTTAAGTATCATTTAAAGCGTATTGTATATAAGGTTAATGCACCTTTTTGGTGCAATTGAAATATTATTTGCACTGTAATAAAGCGTAAATAAAGTTTTGTTTAACTAATAACACGTTTAATGATTTTTAGATGGTTACCACATCGCCTTTTTGTTTAGTTGTATGGCCTGTGGCAAAGATTAAGTACCCTTTTTGGTTTAGTTGGAGCCTGCTATGTTGAATAAACGTTTTTTTAAAACAAAAGATGAAGCTGAAGTTACTTTTGAATTTTCTCATCCAGAGGCAGAAGAAGTTTGCTTATTAGGTGAATTTAATGATTGGAAACCAGTGCCAATGAAGCTTTATAAAAAACAAGGTGTGTTTAAATTTAAGCAACGCTTACCTATCGATCAACAATTTCACTTTCGTTACCTGATTAACGGAGACATTTGGGATAACGACCATCAAGCTGACGGTTATATCGGCAATACATTTGGCACAGAAAACAGCATAGTAAATACTCAACGCACTAATTAAGGCGATTCAATGGATGCTCTTTCGCAGTTGTTTTACCTGCATGGTATTGGCTTTGAATTCACTAAGTATACAGGTGAACAGGTATTTTTTAGCGAAGAAACGCGTAAACGTGCTTTGCAATGTTGTGGTGTTGATACAAATAATGAAGCAGGAATAGCTCAACTAACTTATGATTTAGATGCATCGCTTTGGCTTGCTTTAGTACCTAGTGTGAGTTTAGTTGAGCAAAGTACATGTTTGTTAAAGCTTCGTATAGATGAACGTCAGCAATATTTAGCCGCTAACATTGATGTCCCTTCACTTGGAATGCATTTAGCATTTGATAATCTTTATAACTTGGCTGTCACTGGTGAATATTACTTGCATGGCGTTCGCTATATTGAGCTGGCACTACCCATAGATAATATGCCAATTGGCTATCATGACGCTAATGTTCGAGTAGGTGAGCAACACGCTATTACACAAATTTGGTGCGTGCCTGAGCAAGTCTATCAAGTGGAAAACACAAAGCGCACTGGATTATCTATTCAGCTTTACACATTAAAAAACAGAGCGAATTTGGGGATTGGCGACTTTGACGATTTATTAGCGCTTACAAAACTATGCAGCTCCCAAAACATGGATTACATATTACTTAATCCACTGCATTTGTTATTTGCTGATATGCCAGAGCGAGCCAGTCCTTATAGCCCTAATAGTCGCGCTTTATTAAATCCTCTTTATATTTCTATCGTACTAAGCGAAGACGCAATAAATAACGAAAACCTTGACGCCATTATGCAGCAAGATGATGTCGCTGCACTTATTAAAAGTAATGATCAGTTTATAGATTATGAAAATGTAAGCCGTATAAAGTATACGTTATTTGAAGCGCTTTATAATCAGTTTGAATTAACGGCAAGTGATGAGCGTCGCCAAGCGTTTACTGATTTTTGTAATACTCATTCTACTACGTTAAATACCCTCGAATCAGATAACCTAATATTTGCTTATTACCTGCAATGGCAAGCGCATGTGCAACTGGCACTGTGTCAAGACAGTTGCGCAGAGAGAGGCATGGCTATTGGCTTAATAAACGACTTAGCTGTTGGTTGTGCTGGCGATGGGGCTGAATTTAAAAATCAGCAATCGTTGTTTAGCCAAGGTGCAAGTGTAGGCGCTCCACCCGATCCATGGGCTGAAGCAGGTCAAAATTGGGGCCTCCCAGCCCTCAATCCCCAAAGCCTTAGTAATAATCACTACCAATTTTACCGCTCGCTCATTCGCGCAAACATGCAAAACGTAGGTGGACTTCGAATTGACCACGTAATGGCTATTAGGCGCCTATGGTGGTGCTTTGAAAGCAATGGCGAACAAGACGGCTGTTATGTTTATTATCCGTTTGAGCATTTACTTGCCATTTTAAAAATTGAATCGCATATTAATCAGAGTATTGTTATTGGTGAAGATTTAGGCATCGTACCGCCAGAGGTTAGGGAAGCTTTGGCATCTAGCGGTATTTTTTCCAACAGCTTATTTTATTTTGAGAAACAACACAGTGGAGAGTTTTTATCGGTAGATGAGCTAGCAACACATTGTTTGTTAATGATAGCCAATCACGATGTCCCTCCATTTACAGGCTGGTGGCAACATGATGATTTAGATATTAAGCAACAATATAAGCTTATAACTTGCAATGAATACGAGCAACTAAAGCAACAGCGAATAGAAGAGCAACAAAGGTTACTACGTTTTATTAATCACCATGGCAATACAACTGAGCTTTTATTACATAGTGAAGCAGTGACTGTTTATAGCGCACTTGCATTGTGTTTAGCAGGCTCTCAATCGCGTTTATTTGCAATACAAATAGATGACTTAGATGAGCAGAAGTATCCGGTTAATATCCCCGGGACAGATAAAGAATATCCTAATTGGCGACGTGTATTAACGCATACCAGTGAAGAAATTTTTACCAAAAATGCCTCACTTTTAGCTGCTATCGATTCAATAAGGAAAGGTTAAATGAGCAGTACAACTAATGAAAATAGTTACGATGCACAAGTACACGCATTAAATACAGGGCGATTTAAAGACCCATTTAGCTTCTTAGGGGCACATAAAACGGATGCTGAGGTTGAAGTTCGTTTTTATCTACCTTGTGCAATAAGCGTAAGTGTTACATTAAATAATAAAAGTATTAAGGCGAAACGCTACCAGCAAAGTGATTTATTTATAGCCAAAGTTGATGCTTTGCCCACTGCGCCATATGAATGCATTGCTCAGTACACAGATAGCAGCGTTACCTTTTATGATGAATACAGCTTTGAAAGCACACTTGATGCAGAGGCAATGTATTTATTTAACGAAGGCAGCCTTGAACATGCTTACTCGCATTTTGGTGCACATTTTAGTACTCAACAAAACGTAGACGGTGTACGTTTTTGTGTATGGGCGCCTAATGCGGCAAGTGTCTCTATTATTGGTGAGTTTAACTTTTGGCAAGCGAATCGCCACTTTATGCGCTTTCATCCTGCAAGTGGTGTATGGGAGTTATTTGTACCAGGCCTTAAAGCTGACATGTGCTACAAATTTGCAATTACCGCGCAAAGTGGAGAGGTGCTCGAAAAGGCCGACCCCTATGCATTTAAAATGCAACAAGCACCTGGCACTGCAAGTGTACTGCAGTATAAACCAGAACCTATGAAGCTTGGCGAGCAGGCACTTCAAAACAGACAAAAGCGTAACCATATAGATGCACCAATTAGTATTTACGAAGTGCATTTAGGCTCATGGCAACGCGCTGAAAACAACCGCTATTTAAGTTACACAGAGCTTGCCGACAAACTCGTTAGCTATGCCCTTGAAATGAATTTTACTCACCTGCAACTTATGCCAATAAGTGAATACCCGTTTGATGGTTCGTGGGGGTATCAGCCTGTTGGATTATTTGCACCTACCAGCCGCTTTGGCGACTACAACAGCTTTAAATACTTTGTAGAGCAGTGCCACAAAGCTAATTTAGGTATTTTGCTTGATTGGGTACCAGGGCATTTTCCAAGCGATCCGCATGGCTTACATCGATTTGATGGCACCCATTTATATGAGCATGCTGATAAGCGCCAAGGGTTTCATCCTGATTGGAATACCTACATTTATAACTACGACCGTCCTGAAGTTAAAAGCTTTTTAATATCAAATGCTATGTATTGGCTACATCAATTTGGTTTAGATGGCCTGCGTGTAGATGCCGTAGCTTCTATGTTGTATTTAGATTACAGCCGAAAAGAAGGCGAGTGGGTTGCTAATTGTTACGGCGGGCGTGAAAACTTAGGTGCAATTGAGTGCCTAAAGCAAGTCAATATGCGCAGCTATAAAAACAACCCAGGCATTATGATGGTGGCTGAGGAGTCGACAGCATGGCCGGGTGTCACCCAAAGTGTTGAGCACAACGGTTTAGGCTTTGGTTATAAGTGGAACATGGGTTGGATGAACGATAGTTTGCATTACATGCAGCACGACCCTTTATATCGTCAGCATCATCATCATGAAATGACTTTTTCGATGGTATACGCGTTTAGCGAAAACTATATATTGCCATTAAGCCACGATGAGGTAGTACATGGTAAAGGCTCGTTAATTGAAAAAATGCCAGGCGATGATTGGCAAAAATTTGCAAATTTACGCGCTTATTACGCATTTATGTGGGCACACCCGGGTAAAAAACTCTTATTTATGGGCGGTGAAATTGCACAGCGAAAAGAGTGGGGGCACGATCATTCTATCGATTGGCATTTACTTGAGCACCAAAGCCACAGCGGTATAAAGCACACCGTAAAAGCGCTCAATACCGTTTATAAAACCCAACCCGCGTTGTATGAGCTTGATTCGAGTGCGGCTGGCTTTACCTGGATAGATAACAATAATAATCAGCAGAGTATTTTAAGTTTTGTCCGCTATGCTAAAAACGCAAAAGACTTTGTGGTTGTTATTGCTAATTTTACCCCCGCGTCATATGAAAACTATATTATTGGCGTACCGAGTAAAGGGCGTTACAAGGTTATCTTAAATACAGACAATACTCAGTTTTTTGGCTCTGGCGTTGAGGTAACTAAAGATTCATCGCAGATAGTTCACGCTACAAATGAATCAAATCATGGCTTTAAACACAGTATTTCAATTGCCATTGGTGGCTTAACAACTATTTACTTACAAAAGGTTGATGATGAGTAACCGATTTGATGTAGCACCCGGTAATGTAGAACCACTTGGCTCTAGTGTTATTGATAATGGGGTCAACTTCGCGCTTTATGCGCCTGGGGCGAGCCAAGCTTATGTATGCCTGTTTGATAAAAGTGGCCATTCAGAAATACTAAAAATGGCGATGAATATCAACGAAGGGGGTATTTGGAGTATTCATATTTCGCCATTAAACGCCGGTGCGCTTTATGGTTTTAGAGTTGAGGGTGAATATAACCCTAAAAATGGTCAACTGTTTAACGAAAATAAGCTGCTGATAGACCCATATGCAAAAGACTTGTTTGGTGAGTTTACTTGGAGTGAACGCCATTACGGGCAAATGCCAATCGGTACTAAAAGCACTGTAAATAATGCGATTGATATACCTAAATCAAAAGTAGCGGCTCCTACGTTGTATAGGCATAAAAAGCCTAACCACCGTTGGTCAAACACGGTTATTTATGAGTGTCATGTAAAAGGTACAACGTGTCGTCATCCTAAAATTCCCAAATCTCTACAAGGGAAGTTTTTAGGGTTAAGCCACCCAAGCTTTATTGAACACTTACAAAGCTTTGGTGTTACAGCCGTTGAGCTTTTGCCTGTTCATTCTTTTATTAGTGAGCAATTTTTAACAGGGAAAGGTTTGCAAAACTACTGGGGATACAACACGCTTAACTTTTTTACGCCCCATAAAGACTATTTGGTAAACGATGATATAAACGAGTTTAAGCAAATGGTTCAAGAGCTCCATGCTGCAGACATAGAAGTCATATTAGATGTTGTTTACAACCATACAGCTGAAGCAGGGGCGGATGGCCCTATACTATCGCTTAGAGGCTTTGATAACTTAGCCTATTACCGCACAGTAGAGGGCCAGCCTGACGTATATATAAACGATACCGGCTGTGGTAATACCATAAATATTGACCACCCTAAAACACTGCAACTTGTACTTGATAGCCTTCGTTATTGGGTTGAAGTAATGGGAGTTGATGGTTTTAGGTTTGATTTAGCGACCATTTTAGGCCGCTCAAAAGCAGGCTTTAGCTCCGCACATACTTTTTTACAAGTAGTTGCCCAAGACCCTGTGCTTAACAAAGTTAAGTTAATAAGTGAGCCTTGGGATATAGGCCCAGGTGGTTATCAGCTTGGTGCATTTCCGCCGCCATGGCGAGAATGGAACGATCAATATCGCGATGTAATTAGACGTTTTTGGCAAAGTGAAACAGGCATTATTGCAAGCGTTGCAAAACGTTTGCATGGATCGTTTGATATTTTTGAGCACAGCCAACGTGGGCCGCTCAATAGTATTAATTTTATAACGAGTCATGATGGTTTTACCCTTGCTGATTTAGTGAGTTATGAGCATAAACATAACGAAGCTAATGGCGAGCAAAATCGAGATGGGCACAGTGCAAATCATTCGTTTAACTGTGGGGTAGAAGGTTTTACCAGCGACTCTAAAATAAACGCACTGCGCTTACAGCAACAAAAGAACTTTTTACTTACTTTAATTCTCTCAAAAGGTGTTCCCATGATTGCTGCTGGTAGCGAAATGGCGCACTCGCAAGGGGGGAATAACAATGCTTATTGCCAAAATAATCGCACTAGTTGGCTTGCCTGGAAAGATTCTCAACTTAATCATTCGTTAACACGATTTATTGATGATGCATTAAAAATTAGACGTGCGCACAGTGCGTTTAAACACAGTGTATTTTTAGATGATATAGACGAGCGTTTTACCGTTAAGTGGTTTACCGAACAAGGTAAAACCATGACTGATGCTCACTGGCATGAAGATACCAGACAGTTTTTAATGTATAGCTTACTTGATAAGCAAAACAATCATGCATTGCTGATTGTATTTAATGCCAGTGAAAAAACAATTTTTTGTCAAATGCCCCCATCGCCAATTAATGCGCCGTGGCAAATGATTCTATCAAGTGTACATAATGCATCTGTGAGCAGTAATGAAGATGCGATGGTTGAAATTTCAGCACAAAGTAGTTGGGTTTTTAGTGCCAATTTAGAGGATGTAAGTCATGGCTAAACAAAGTGAACAAGTGTGTGTAGTAAAGGGCTGGCAAGAAGGTCCTGTTATAGATGAAAGTACGCTTAAAGATGACTTAACACGGCATTTTTATTATACCCTCGGCCGAGATAAGGTGGGTGAATCGCAGCATTATTTGTATCACGCATTAGCGCTTACTATTCGCGACAGACTTGTGGCCCGCTGCAGAGAAACGAATCAACAAATTAAGCAAGAGAAACGCCGCAAAACGGCTTACCTTTCTCTTGAGTTTTTGATGGGGCGTGCGCTAGGTAATGCTGTTTTAAATCTAGATTTAGATGAACAAGTAAGCTCAGCACTACAAGAGTACTGCACAACAATAGAAACAATTGAAGACGCCGAGCACGACGCTGGCCTAGGAAATGGTGGGCTAGGGCGCCTTGCAGCCTGCTTTTTAGATAGCTGTGCTAGTTTAGCGTTGCCTGTTATTGGCTATGGCCTACGATACGAATACGGCATGTTTAATCAATCGATTAAAGATGGTAACCAAATTGAGCAACCAGATAACTGGCTACGTGAAGGACATCCATGGGAGCTAAGCGCACCAGAGCATGCAAAACGTGTGAAGTTTGGTGGCTATGTGCAAAGTTACACAGATAAATTTGGCAGAGAGCACCGTCAATGGATGGGCTCACAAGATGTATTAGCTGTACCGTACGATGTACCTGTCCCTGGGTATAAAAACAATATCGTAAATACACTACGTCTGTGGAAATCAGAGGCAACAGATGAATTTAATTTAACCGAATTTAATGCGGGCAGTTATTCAGAAGCCGTCGCACAAAAAAATCTAGCCGAACAGATCACCATGGTGCTGTATCCAAATGACAGCAGCGAAAATGGTAAGGAGCTTAGGTTACGCCAACAATACTTTTTATCATCGGCGAGTATTCAAGACGTAATAGACCAATGGGTTTCCCAACATGGCGAGAGCTTTAGTGACTTTGCTGATTTTCATGTTTTTCAGTTAAATGACACGCATCCAAGTATTGCTGTTGCAGAGCTAATGCGTATTTTAATTGATGATTACGAATTAAATTGGAACGATGCTTGGAAAATCACAACTAAAACAATGGCCTATACAAATCATACGCTACTTCCTGAAGCGCTTGAAAAATGGTCTGTTTCGTTGTTTTCAAAATTATTGCCACGCATTTTAGAAATAGTTTACGAGATAAATGCACGCTTTTTAGCACAAGTTTCACAGCAATGGCCGGGAGATGTTGAAAAGCAACGTGCATTGTCACTGATTGAAGAGGGTGATGAGCCGCAAATTCGTATGGCTTATTTAGCTATTGTAGGTAGTTACTCTGTAAATGGCGTAGCAGCACTTCATACTGAACTGTTAAAAGCGGGATTATTTAAAGAATTTTATGCACTGTGGCCAGATAAGTTTAATAACAAAACAAATGGTGTAACGCCTCGTCGATGGCTTGCGCATTGTAATCCAGTATTAAGTGAATTAATTGGTGAAAAAATTGGCCATGATTGGGTTAAAAACTTTTCAAAAATTAGTGACCTACGTCGTTTTTATGACGACAAGGCATTTCATGAGCAGTGGCAAAATGCTAAACGTGAAAACAAACAACGTTTAGTTGATTTAGTTAAGGCGCGCTGCGATATCGATTTTGATGTATCAATGATGTTTGACGTACAAGTAAAACGTATCCACGAATACAAACGTCAGCTATTAAACATACTTCATGTGATTCATTTATATGACCGTATTCGCCGTGGGGATACCCAAGGGCTTGTTCCTCGTTGTGTTCTATTAGGTGGTAAAGCAGCACCGGGTTATTACATGGCTAAAAAAATTATTAAGCTTATTAATAACGTGGCAGAGGTTATAAATAAAGACCCTCAAGCTGCGCCATATTTACGCGTCGCCTTTTTGCCTAATTACAACGTAACCGCAATGGAAGTTATTTGTCCTGCAACTGATCTCTCAGAGCAAGTATCTACCGCAGGCAAAGAAGCGTCTGGTACTGGCAACATGAAATTTATGATGAATGGTGCATTGACAATAGGCACGCTGGATGGCGCAAACATTGAAATTAGAGATGCTGTTGGTGCTGATAACTTCTTTTTGTTTGGCGCACAAGCGCACGAAATTGACGATATTAAATCACGTTATAATCCAGAGCATTTAATATCGCAAAATAGCGATTTAAAGAATGTGATGCAATTACTCGAGAGCGGGCATTTTAATTTATTTGAACCATGCTTATTTGACGACATAACAAATGCAATTAAGAGCCCGCACGATCCATGGCTTGTTGCTCACGATTTTGAAAGTTATGTAGCAGCTCAAAAAGAAGTTGATAAAGCTTACGCAGATCAGACCTACTGGACACAAATGAGTATTTTAAATACAGCAGCCAGTGGTATGTTTTCAAGTGACAGAACCATAAGCCAATACAGTGAAGATATTTGGCATTTAGAACCCCTCAATATTAGTGAAACAGACTTAACGACAACTAAAAGCCATGCCACTAACAGCCTAGACTAAATGGAGAGAGTATTATGCCTAATTATGCAAATCGCTACATAAGTAGCCTAACCAGAGAAACTTACGCGTTAATACTGGCAGGCGGTCGCGGTTCTCGCCTGCATGAGTTAACCGATTGGCGAGCAAAGCCAGCAGTTTACTTTGGTGGTAAACATCGAATTATCGATTTTCCACTATCAAACTGCATTAACTCGGGTGTGAGACGTGTTGGTATTGCTACACAATATAAATCACATTCATTAATACGCCATGTAAACCGCGCATGGGGGCACTTTAAAAAAGAGCTAGGAGAGTCGGTTGAAATACTACCTGCATCTCAGCGCCAAGGTGATGATTGGTATTGTGGAACCGCAGATGCTGTTTTTCAAAACATAGATATTATTCGTCACGAGCTTCCTAAATATGTGATGATTTTGTCTGGAGATCATGTGTACCGTATGGACTATGGTGCTTTATTGGCTGAACATGTGCAAAAAGGCGCAGATATGACTGTGTGTTGTATTGAAGTCCCAGTAGAGGAAGCCGCAGACACGTTTGGTGTAATGACCGTTGATGAAGAAAATAGAGTGTGTCGTTTTGATGAAAAACCAGCAATGCCGAGCTCCGTACCCGGCAAGCCAGGTACATGTTTAGCATCAATGGGGAACTACATTTTTAATACTGAATTTTTGTTTGAGCAACTTAAAAAAGATTCTGAGAATGAAGGCTCTGGACGCGATTTTGGTCACGATATTATTCCAGCGATTATAGAAGAGCATAATGTATTTGCCTTCCCATTTAGAGATCCAAACCAAGAAGGGCAACCTTATTGGCGAGATGTAGGTACGCTTGATTCGTTCTGGGAAGCTAATATGGAACTGGTAATGCCAGAACCACAACTTGATTTATACGATCCAACGTGGCCAATATGGACTTATCAAGAGCAACTACCACCTGCTAAGTTTATTTTTGATGATGAAGATAGACGTGGTATGGCTTTAGACTCAACAGTCTCGGGTGGGTGTATTATTTCGGGCTCTGCGGTTAGAAAATCCCTGTTGTTTTCTAACGTTCACGTTCGCTCATTTTGTACCATTGAGCAGTCGGTTATTTTACCCGGTGCGGTTATAAACCGAGGTTGTAAAATTAAACGCGCAATAATAGATAGAAGCTGTGAAATACCGGCAGGTCTTGAAATAGGTTTTGACAAAAAAACAGATGAAGAAAACGGCTTTAGGGTATCTAAAAAAGGTATCGTTCTTGTTACACGTGATATGCTCACTGAGCTTGCAAAAAAGTTAGAACGCCAAGCGCGAGAAAATAAAAAGCTAGCGTAACAACAAGTTAGATAAGCACGACAACATAGCTTGCTCATTTGTGAGCAAGCTCACACAGGTTTAAAGGAAATAATAAATTAATGCATGTATTAATGGTTGCAGCAGAAAATGACGCGTTACCAGGCGCAAAAGTAGGCGGTGTGGCAGATGTAGTACGCGATGCACCTAAGGCTCTCGCAAAGCAAGGTATAACGGTTGATGTTGTTATTCCTGATTACGGGTTTGAGCCGCTTGAGCGTATTTATATAGGTGAAGTAACCGTTGCATTTAATGCTCAACCCCATGTATTAACCATTTTTAAAGTACAACAAGCCGAAAATAATGTAAGCCAAATTGTTATTAGCCACCCGTTATTTAGTGAATCAGGCAGTGTATATTGTAATGATGCACCGGGGAGGCCTTTTGCAACTGATGCGACTAAATTTGCTCTATTTAACGCAGCCGTCTGCGAAGCGTTATTACAAGGTGTATTAAAGCGCCCTACAGCGCTGCATTTACATGATTGGCACAGTGCCTGCGTTGCAGTTTTACTTAAGTTTGAGCCACGTTATAGCTCACTTAATACCTTACCCATTGCCTTCACAGTGCATAATATTGCACTGCAAGGTATTAGGCCTTTCAAACATGATGATTCAAGCTTAGAGGCGTGGTTTCCATCACTTAGTTATAATGGCCAGCAATTATGCGACCCGCGTTACCCTCATTGTTTTAATCCCATGCGCAGTGCAATAAATCTATGCGATAAAATACATGTTGTATCGCCAACTTACAGCCAAGAGGTTCTTGAACCTAGTAATTACGAACATGGTTTTTTTGGTGGCGAAGGGCTTGAGCAAGATCTGCAAAATGCAGCAAGCCAAGGCAAGCTTGTTGGTATTTTAAATGGCTGCGAATATCCAAGCAATGCACTTGAAGGAGCAACTCTCGCTGATTTTTATAGCCAAGCTGAGAGTACTTTGTTTGGTTGGATGACCAATTACGAGCAGTTACAAAGTGGTTACTATATTGCCCACCAACGACTACAACAATTTAAAGCAACGGTTAATAACGGTCCATTAGTTACAAGCGTTGGCCGTCTTACTGAGCAAAAAGTGTTGTTATTGTGCCAGCAGGTTAATGGGGTTTTAGCTATTGATAAAGTGTGCCAATTAATTAATGAACATAACGGCAGACTTATTATTCTCGGCTCGGGTGACAAAGAGCTCGAAAGCATATTTACCAAAGCAATGGCGCGTAATTCCAATCTTTTATTTTTAAAGGGGTATGGGCAAGGTGTTGGCGATTTAATGTATCAATTAGGTGACTTATTTTTAATGCCAAGCTCGTTTGAACCGTGTGGTATTAGCCAAATGCTAGCAATGCGAGCGGGGCAACCGTGTTTAGTACACAGTGTTGGCGGATTAAAAGATACTGTTAAACACCACGAAAATGGTTTTAGCTTTAATGGAGGCACGTTGGCAACGCAAACGCGTAATTTAATTAGCTGTTTAGACGAAACTCTCTTAATTAAAAAGCAAAATCCTAAAAGATGGCATAAAATTAAGCACAGCGCAGAGCAAATGCGTTTTTCGTGGCCACAAGTGGCAACTGATTATATAACAACCTTATACCGGTAAATCGTTTCTGTACTTTAAAGTTTAGTGACAAATCTACCTGCTTAGGGTTTAATTACTTAGTATTATATAAAAGCTAAGAAGTAGGTAATGTGTCTGTATTTGTTGCAAGGCAAGCAATATTCAATCGAAGTAAAAAAGTAGTAGCCTATGAGCTACTTTTTCGTGATAGTCCAAAAAATTATTTTCCAGATATTGCAGAAGGCCAAGCAACAGCAAGGCTTATTATGGAAAATCAATTAAATTTAGGTACACGCCATATTACATCAGGCAAAAAAGCGCTTATTAATATAGGACCAGAATCACTAAAACTCGATTTATGTGCTTTCTTACCATGTCAAGACGTTGTGATTGAGCTGCTCGAAACCATAGAACCTACCGACGATAACTATGAGCTATGCCGAGGTTTATTTCATAGTAACTACAAACTCGCGCTCGATGATTTTGTATATAAACCACAATGGGATCGTTTTTTAAAGCTTGTGAAGCTCATTAAATTTGATATTGCAATTACACCTCTTAGCGAAATACAGCCCATAGTTACTAAGTTACAAGCGCATAAACAAATAAAAATACTAGCCGAAAAAATAGAAACACAAGAAGACTATGAGCTTGCCTTTGATATGGGGTTTGATTATTTTCAAGGCTATTTTTTTGCAAAGCCTACCATGATCAAGCAAAACGACATTGATTATAATTATGGTTTAGTCGTCGCTATTTACGCAGAAATAATGAAGCAAAGCCCTGACATTAAAACCATCGCAAGCCTGTTTGAGCTAGATGCTGCACTCGCATATAAGTTACTAAGATTAATAAACAGCGGTGTGTTTCCTATACAAAGCCAAATATCGTCATTAAAGCAAGCGCTTGTGTATTTAGGACACGAACGCCTGAAAAAGTTTGTGAGCCTTATTGTTACTGCTCATACAGCGGGTAAAAAGCCAGCAGAGCTAATGCAAGTATGTGTTGTACGTGCTCGCTTTTGTGAGCTTGTGGCAAAAAAGGCTAATAAAAGTCAGTCAGGCGAAGCATTTTTAACAGGGTTATTCTCGTTACTAGATGCAATCCTTGATCAACCAATGAGCTTGCTTGTTGAAAAGTTACCTTTCCCTGATGAAATAAAAACGGCATTATTAGGGGACAAAAACACACTTTATTATATTTTGAACGTTGTTAAAGCATATGAAACAGGAAGCTGGTGGGCACTTGAACAAGCTGTACTTTTGCTAAATATAGACAGTGCTATACTACCTCCACTTTACCAGCAGTCAGTCGATTGGGCTGACAGTTATAAGAATAATATTTAACGGATAATAGCTTTAATGCGCAATTATAATATGGACTTTATTCGCGGCGTTGCCGTGCTTGGCCTTGTTTACATGAATGCTTACGCCTTCGGCATTTTTGAATATGGGTATAGCTCCTTAACTAATCCTCCTGTTAGCGACTCAATTATTCACACCCTTAGCAGCGTGTTTGTAGACGGACGTTTTAGAACGCTGTTTAGTTTGCTTTTTGGTGCTGGGCTTTACATTCAGTGGCAACGTTACAAGTCTGAAGTGCAAATAAAAAGCAGGCTCTATTGGTTAATCCTCTTTGGTTTAGCGCATGGTTTTTTACTTTGGGCCGGTGATATTTTATTTGTTTACGGTGTATCTGGATGGTTTGTTATTAAATATTTAGAAAGTGATAGCAACGTACTTTTAAAAAGAGGGTTTGCATTTACCTTGTTGTCGGCTGTGGTTACCTTACTTGTTATATCTAGCGTACCCGATGAAATAATTTACCGCGATACAGCACAGTTTATTGAATTATATAACCCACACTATATTGATTACTTTATTAGTAACCTTGCTATGAACACGTTAATGCTTGTTATGGTGCCAATAATGACAATGTGGATGTGCGTGGGCCTTATGCTCATTGGCATTTATTTATATAAACAAGACGTTTTTAGTAAAGGCTTAACGACTCAGCAATTAATAGTTTGCGGTGCAATGACCCTTGTTTTTTGTGGAATCAGGCTTTATGCATCACAGCTTAATGGCAGCTTAGGATATGGGGTGCAGGAATTTATAAATATGTTTGCGGCGTTAGGTATGGCTACGCTGTATATTCATTTAATTGTTAAATTTTGCAATAACAGCGCACACGTTGGCACGCTTATTCAACAAGCGGGGCGCTTAGCATTTACTTTATATATTAGCCAAACACTCATACAACTGTTGTTATATAAAGTGCTATTTACACACTGGGTGCTCAATTTTGATCGTATTGACTACTGGTTAGTTGCAACGTCATTAGTTGCACTGCAGCTCATATTTACCTTTATATACAGCCGCTATTTTAACCAAGGCCCGCTTGAATTTGTATGGCGTAAATTAACGAAAGCAAAAATTAATGCTTAAACACCTATAAATTTTAAATTAGGGGCGAAAAAATAGTGTGGGTGGTTTACACTACTCGCCTTAAAAATTACTACGCTATAAGTGCCATGACCGAATTAAAACGTTTAAATAAATTTATTAGTGAAACAGGATTTTGTTCACGCCGCGAAGCCGATAAATATATTGAGCAAGGTCGTGTCAGCGTTAATGGCTACTCGCCTGAAATGGGCGTAAAAGTTGCTGCTACCGATGTTGTATTGGTTGATGGCAAGCCACTTAAAGCCACACCAAAGCGCGTTTATATCGCTTACAATAAACCCGTTGGTATTACGTGTACTACCGAAAGTAAAATTCAAAGTAATATTATTCGCGCGGTAAATTATCCTACGCGTATATTTCCAATAGGGCGTTTAGATAGACCTTCTGAAGGGCTTATATTTTTAACTAACGAAGGCGACATCGTTAATAAAATTTTGCGTGCGGGTAATAACCACGAAAAAGAATATGTTGTTACGGTTGATAAACCGCTTAATCGTCAGTTTGTTACAAAAATGGCCAATGGCGTGCCTATTTTAGATACCGTGACTAAAAAGTGTAAAGTGACACAAACTGCCCCTAAAGAATTTAAAATAGTACTTACACAAGGTTTAAACCGCCAAATACGCCGTATGTGTGAATATTTAGGTTACGAAGTGGTGACGTTAAAGCGCACTCGTATAATGAACGTCACACTAAAAGGTTTAAAGGTAGGGCAGTGGCGTCATTTATCTGATACTGAAATGGCGCAAATAAACGACTCGATTTCTGACTCAGGTAAAACTCAAGAACATTCGCTTGATGCTAATAAACAATCAGAAAATAATACGCCGTCGATTCCTAAAAAGCGTGATTTTCAGGGTGAAAATCCTCGCCGTTTTAATAAAGGCGAACAAAGTGGCGAGCGTAGTACTGAGCGAAATTCAAGTCGCAACTCTGATCGCAGTAATGCTAATGGCGAGCGCAAAAATGAGCGCAGTAAAGCACCTTATCAAAAGCGTTCAACCAAGTATGTTGGTAAGCCAAAAAGTATTAAAGAGAACAAGTCGTCACAGTCAAAACCTAGCTCGGGGCGTACCCTTAGCTTAAAAAAATAATCTGCACCTAAGTGGTATTCTGCTACCACTGTATTTCTTGTACTATATTACCAAGTGGGCTTGTAACGCCCACTAAATTTATATTGTTATTTTGTAAAGTCACCAATTTATTCTTATCTAAATACCATCTAAAAGTGTATTTTCTGTAGTTCTGTAAACTAAGCACAGTTAGCGTTGCACAACTGTACTCATAATCATTTGGGCAACTACCTACCTCGAGTAATTGATGCTCTTGCTGCCATGTATTATTGCTGTATTTATTGGCCCATAATTTCACAGAAATACAAACTGACGTCCATAACCATAAGTAAATTAAAATAGGCAAAAACAGTGGTATAAATGCGCTGCGGAACTTCCCATGCTCAGCAATATAATTTTTAACTGTATGTTTAAATTCAAAGTTATTATTGTATTTTTTATATAGGTGCCTTAATAAAACAACCGACAACACTATCGCCGTTATTGGAAATAACGTAAATGTTAAGGTGTTATATATACTGTTGGGGATAAAAGCGGGGTCGGCTTGTTCATCCCATGCAAGTAAAACCAGCGGAGGTGCTGTTACTAAGAGTAATATGGCGCTGTTGAAGAGTTGCTTAAAGGTCAAAGGGTATTCACTTATAAAATGTTGCTTGTATAAAGCCCAAATTAGCGCTTAATATTTCGCTATTAAATGCTAAAGCCAATATAAAATAAGAGTATACCTAAATAAACAGCAATCGCCGATAACGAGTTTTTAGAGCGCAGGCGCTTAATTAGGGCGTGTTGACCTTTCGTGATTGATTTTGCAGCAGCGTGTTTGATTTTTAGGCAAGGCGGAGCCTATGTAGTGTGGTTATTCCCCATAAATTGGCGATAACGCAGCATAAAGACCAAACATGCGCTGCCCTTTGGGTTCTTTCTAGGGACGATTAACTCTTTGTTGCTCAGTTTTTACTTAGCCCACTAGGTTACAAACCTCGCGCCGCGATTAAATCGCCCCTAGATTGAACAAATTTCAATCCACAAAGATCAACACGCCCTAGATCGCGTGTGCCATCAAACATACCGGAAATAACCAGTAGTATGCCCCCTGTAAAACGGTAGTTGTTTAAGTTCACGTTACCATTATCGTCAGTTATAAAGCGTAGATAACCAAAAAGTATAAAAAGGCTGCCCGCTATTAGTACTGCAATTTTAAAGTTTTCCAAGGCTTTTCCATAATATTGAGTTAGATATTAAAACGCCACTGAGTCTAGCTAGTATAATTTTACTATATTTCGAATTCAAATTTTGCCTAAATCCATTAAATGTCCTCATTTTGTCGCTATATTAGGCGTATATACGCTAAAGCTTGATTTATATTGTGCATTAGCAAGTACACCTTAGTTATATGTTGGGTAAGCTGTTAAGATGCGCCGTCTTAATAATGTAGAAAGGTTATAGAAGTAACATGTCAAAATTTTTCTTTATGGGTAAGCCCGACATAATGGGTAAAAATAACAGTAATGGATTTGCGCCAAATCGTACCGCAAAGCCAGGCACAGAGTTACACCCGTTAACGCTAATTGTAAACTCAGCTGAACGACAATCAGAAATAGAAGCCATATTAGAAGAGCATTCGCTGTTTGCTTCAATTGAAGTTAAAGCAGACGTACCAGAAGATATTCGCGAACTAGACTTTGCGCTTAGTAAATCAACACCACAAGTATTTGATAAAGTACCAGAGCGTAACGCACCTTGTGTATGTGGTAGTGGCAAAAAATATAAAAAGTGTTGCGGTTAGTTTCTTAACAACTAAATATGTAGCCTTTCTTTTTTTATCGGTATTAAATAAAAATGCCACAGGATTTTGAGCCTGTGGCATTTTTTAATGTTAACCAATTATATGTTTAACTACTTACGTGGCTCGTAATCAATTCTAAATATCACGGTGTACAGTACCGGCACTACAATTAGAGTCAAAATTGTAGCAAAGCCCAAACCAAACATAATTGTTACCGCCATTGATTGAAAAAACACGTCAAATAACAGCGGGATCATACCCAAAATAGTAGTTATAGCTGCCATTGCAACTGGTCGTACACGGCTCACACCAGAGTCAAACACGGCTTCATAGGGCGATTTACCTTCCCTTAATTCAAGGTTTATTTGATCAACTAATACAATACCGTTTTTAATTAGCATACCGCTTAAGCTTAACAAACCAAGTAGCCCCATAAAGCTAAACGGAGCATTCATCGCTAACAATCCCGCACTTACACCAATAATAGCCAAAGGCACAGTTGCCCAAATAACAAGTGGCTGTTTGAGCGAGTTGAAAAGTAGTACGGTTACTGCAAACATAGCTAAATAGCCCAGTGG
This sequence comes from Pseudoalteromonas sp. SG45-2, assembly GCF_014164115.1. Lineage (NCBI taxonomy): Bacteria > Pseudomonadati > Pseudomonadota > Gammaproteobacteria > Alteromonadales > Pseudoalteromonadaceae > Pseudoalteromonas > Pseudoalteromonas sp. SG45-2. Next base: position 49,890 of record NZ_JACJEO010000022.1, on the reverse strand, counting down.
TAATGAGCCAAATATTGCTTTTTGCGCTTTGCTTGATGACTCAAACTCACCGCCCCATTCTAGTTGGTAACCACGTGGTAGTTCCATGTTCTCTATTGGGCCGCGAATACGTGCAAATAATTTAGCGGGTGTTTCGTCCCCTAATACATTGTGATCGGCCATTACTGTAATAGTTCGTTTGCGATCGCGGCGCATTATTAGGCTGTCTTCCCACTGCACATCAAATTCGTCTACAACTTGAGTCACTGGTATAAATACACCAAGAACTGGGCTGTATATTTGAAGGTCGTGTACGCTTTCTACGTTTAAGCGCTCGTTAGCAGGAGAGCGAGCAATAATAGGCAGCAACTGCGTGCCATCGCGATATACGCCCACTTGTTTACCCGATAAGCTCGTTAGCAACACATTATCTAAGTCTGATTTACTAATACCTAATCGACGTGCTTTTTGCTCGTTAAACTGCGGGCGAATCATTTTAGTACGTGCACGCCAGTCATCACGAATATTATATGCACCTTCGTCTTCACCAATCAGCTCTTCGGCTTTAGCGGCTAGTTGTCTTAAAACAACAGGATCAGGGCCCGAAAAACGCGCTTCTATTTTTGCATCAGTAGAAGGGCCAATTTCCATCGGTTTAATTTTAAGCTGTGCAGAGAGTGCATGATTATTTGAGTAATCACGTACAGTTTGCATTACAGTCGCTACGGCTTCTCTGTCGGCAACACGAATAATTAATTGGCCGTACGCGGGGTATGATTTTTCTGGCGCGTAGGTAAGCATAAAGCGCGGTGCACCTTGGCCTGTTGTACTTGTTACTTCTTCAACAAGGTCTTCTTTTTGTAAAAACTCTTCAAGTTTTTTAACGCCCTCTAGGGTTGAGCGAATATCAGATCCTTGCTCTTGCCAGTAATCTACATAAAACATAGGTGTATTAGAGGCAGGAAAAAACGACTGTTTTACTGAGCCAAAACCAACAACCGCTGTACACAGTAAAACAACCATTAATATAAGCGTGGTTTTTCTAAAGTGCAGCGCTAAATCTAAAATCGCTTTGTAACCGTTAAAAATAAAACCTTTGTATGGGTCTTCATCTTCTTGGCCTTCTTCGTTTTTAAATTCGTTTTCTTTAAACATTAAATTGGCAAAAAATGGCGTTAGCGTTATGGCTGTTATCCAGCTTAATAAAAGCGAAATAAACAACACCCAAAACAAGCTACCGGCAAATTCACCACTGGCATCAGAGCTTAAACCAATTGGCGCAAATGCAGTGACTGCAATAACTGTTGCACCTAGTAAGGGCCATTTTGTTTGCTCAACAATATTAACCGCCGCTTTGAGTTTTGTTTGCCCACGTTTAAGGTTGATTAGTATCCCTTCGGTTACAACTATTGCGTTATCAACCAGCATCCCAAGAGCAATAATAAGTGCTCCAAGTGATATACGTTGCAAGTCGATGGCAAACAACTTCATAAATATAAACGTACCCAGTACAGTAAGCAGTAAAATACCACCAATTAAAATACCGCTTTTTAAACCCATAAATAACAGCAGTACTACAATAACTATCGCAATGGCTTCAAGTAAGCTGATAATAAAACCATCAACCGACTTTTGAACCTCTTGTGGTTGGTTGTATACCGAATTTATGTCAATACCATGAGGGCGTTGATACTCAAGTGAGGCTAAGTGATCGTCAATGTGTTTACCCACATCAACTACGTTAACTCCCGACATAAACGACACGCCAATAAGCAAAGCTTGCTGAGAATTATAACGAATAACATTGTTAGGTACTTCTGCGTACTCTCTGTAAACCTTTGCAACATCGCCTAAATAAATAAGCTCACTTGCACCAGGTTTTGAAATTAATAGCGTTTCGAGCTCTTTTACATCTTTAAATTCGCCAGTAGGGTGCAAGCGAATTGACTCATCGCCCACGCGAATTTTACCCGCATTAGAAACCGTATTTTGCGATTGGAGTAACTGAAATATATGACTTGGTGCAATACCTAATTGAGCTAATTTACGCGTTGAGACTTCAACCATTACTTGCGGTTGTTGCTCACCTGCAACCGTTACTTTACTTACGCCTTTAACCAAGACTAGCTCGCGCTTTAAAAAGTCTACGTAGTCTTTAAGCTCGTCATATGAGTAGCCATCACCGGTTACCGAATACATAACACCGTAAACATCGGCAAAGTCATCTAAAATAGTGCTTGGGTAAACGCCGCTGGGCAGCGAAGGGGAGAGGTCGTTAATTTTACGACGCATTTCATCCCAAATTTGGCGAAGTTGCTCTTTTCGATAAGTGCTTTTCATCTCTACCGAAATTTGCGACTTGCCGTTAGATGAAATAGAAGTAACGTAATCAACATAAGGTAATTGCTGAATCGCGTTTTCCAGAGGAAAAGTTACTTCTTCTTCTACTTGTTGCGGCGATGCGCCAGGGTACATGGTAATAACCATGGCTTTTTTAAGCGTAAACTCAGGGTCTTCTAATTGCCCTAAGTCAAAATACGACACGGTACCGCCAATTAATAGCAGCAGCGTAAACATCCAACTGATTACTTTTTTCTCTATGGAGAGTTGTGCAAAGCTCATAATTATAAGCCTCGCTCTTTATTCCATGCTCTTACTTTCATGCCTTCTTTTAGTGAATGCACACCGGCAGAAACAACAATTTGGCCTTCTTTAATACCACTTAACACCTCAATACCATCGCGGTGTAGCTGGCCAATTTTTACCGCTTGTTTATGTACTTGGCTAGTTTCTGAATCAAAAAGCCACACGTAGGCGTTATCTTTAATAGACTCTTGAGGTTCAGAAAACACTGATTCGATTGGCAGTATTGTGTAAGACACTTGCGAGCGCGTTACTTTACTTAAATCAATAAATACACTGCCCGTCATACCCGCTAGTAAATTAAAGTCCTCAGGTACTGGTAGCGAAAACACAACTTTATAGGTAAGTGTTGCAGGGTCTGCTTGGGTATCCCACTCTTTAATATCAAGTGTGTATTCTTTATCGTCAAAGCCATCGAATTTTACAGTAGGGTGGTAATCAGTGCCTTTTTGAAAACGAGCGACTATTTTTTCAGGAACTTGGATTTCTACATCCATTAAATCGCGTGTTTCTAAACGCAATATATTTTGTTTGGCTTGAATGTTTTCAAAGTTTTTAACAAATACTTTTGCAACTGTGCCTGAAAATGGCGCGCGTAGCTCGCTGTACTCAAGGTTTGTTTGTGCAATTTTAAATGCAGATTCAGCAATTTGCATATTAGCAGTGGCTTGATCTAATTCTGATTGGCTAGTGATTTTTTTCTCAAACAATTGCTCAATACGGCCAAGTTGTGATTTTGCCAATTCAAAGCGCGCTTTGCGCTCATCAAACTGCAACTGAAAATCTTCAGGGTCCAGTTTTGCTAATAAATCACCTTTTTCAACGTGTTCACCAGCAAGCACAGGAAACTTAATAAGTTCTCCATTTACCCTAAAAGCAAGGTAAGAGCCTTGGTTTGCAACAACCTCAGCAGGAAAGCTGCGAATGTTAGTTTGAGAATCATGACCTATGTTGAATAATTTAACAGGGCGAATGGGCTCTTCTTTAACTTGTTGTTCTGGCTCAGAACAGGCTATTAAGCTTAGTAAAGTCGTAGTTAAAAAACATAGACGAAAGAGTTTCATGTCTTCTCCGTTGCAATGATGGCAAAATAATTAAGTGCAGCATACGCTGCAAACATATAAAATAAAAATCATAAAATTTTAGAAACTCAATAAGTTTTACTTATAATGTTGCAGAGTGCTATATGAAGCTGAATCAATTAATAATTTTAGATGCCATAGTGCAAAGCGCAAGCTTAAGCGGGGCAGCACTAAAGCTACATAAAACGCAGCCAGCGCTTACACTTGCTATTAAAAATCTAGAAGAAAAAATAGGGTTTGAGTTGCTAGACAGAAGTAAGTACCGATTACAGCTTACTGAAAAAGGGCGAATTTTTCACCGCGAGGCGCAGCAACTTCTGCATGCCAACGACGAGCTAGCGCAGCTTGCTAAAGAATTGGCACTCGGAAATGAACCCCAATTTAGAATTTGTTACGAACAACTTTGCCATACGCAGAGTTACAACGAGATCATAAGTAATACTTTTAGATTGTTTACCAGCACCGAATTTAGCTTAACAAGCGGGAAGCGCTTTATTTCGTTAGAGCAAGTAAATAGTGGGCAAGCCGAATTAGGCATTGGCCCGTGGTTTGACTTATTTCATGCAACAGGCGATTTAGAAAGCGTACCAATTGGCAGGCTCGATATTGGCATTGTCAGCGCCAAAGGCGTACTTCCTCAAAGGCTCACCTATAGCGAACTACAAACGTATCCGTGTTTAGCCATGTTTGAAAGTGATTTGAGTATCGACAGCGACAGACTATCGTACTCAAAAGGCTCCGCCATGATGAAAATTGATGATGTATCGACCTTAAAATCGTTTTTACTTTCAGGCGCAGGTTGGGCAATGATGAGCCTAGAACACTGCGCTCCTGAAATAAAAGCAGGCTTACTTCAAGAAATACACATAACTGACCGAGAGCATAAATTTAGCGCGCAAATTAGAGCCTTTAGACAACATGCAGTGCACCACGGCCCTGTAGCGCGTACTATTTGGGAGCAATTTAAAGTACTTAGTGAGGCGTATTTAAATGAACGCTGATATTGATAAAGAAACACTCATTTATACTGTTATCGCAGGCATACCAATAGGTAAAGTAGCAAGCTACGGGCAAGTTGCAGCTCTTGCGGGCTACCCGCAAAACTCACGGTTGGTTGGGCGCTTATTAAAAATGATGCCAAACGACTCGGTTATACCTTGGCACAGGGTAGTGAATAGCCAAGGTAAAATATCATTCCTTGAAGGTAGCGAAAAATATCAAGAACAGCGCGAAAAGCTATTATCAGAAGGCGTACTGTTTAAAAACGACAAAGTGAATATGCGCGAGTGCCGGTGGGAGTGATATGACTATTATTGGCAAGCTGACTACGACGACTTAGCCTGTTGTTATGTGCATTTTTGCCAGTGATACTCCATTTGCTTAGCTGTTTGCTCAGCTAAATTTAAGGTCGATAGTTCTGACACTAAGTGTAAACTCATATCAATTCCAGCTGATATGCCACCAGAAGTTATATATTTACCTTGAGAGACCCAACGATGATCACTCACAACATTTAATTTCGGGTAGGTAGCACTGAGATCGGCTATATCTTCCCAATGCGTTGTAACTGTTAAACCATTTAGTAAATTAGCTTCAGCTAAAATGAACGCTCCTGTACAGACAGATGCGACTCTTTTTGATGTACTAGCAACATTCGAAATCCAAGATATTACAGCAGGCTTTTTAACTTCCTCTGTATGTATACCTCCAACAACTATAAGCACATCAATATTCGGATGAGTCTCAAACGAGAAATGTGCGTGCACTGGAAAACCACTACGAGCTTTTACAACATCAGGTTTTTCAGAAACCAAAAATACATTCCAATTTTTATTGCCTAAACGATTTGCAGTACTTAACACTTCAAATGGTCCAGAGAAATCAAGAACTTCTGCGTCATCGTATATGTATATTCCGATATTCATACTCTGTATACTCCATTACACATAACAATCTTAAAATGCGCTAATCACGAATACTTCTGCTGTTGTCACGCTCATTTTTCTGCTTTATATAGTTTTAACAAATTACCTAAAATATTACTATTACTAAGTTTTCTATTATCTTAGGTAAAGCTAAATGTAACAATATGCGGGTGTCGCACAGTGTCACGAGCAGATATTGATGAATCATGATATGTAAAGTCTAAATTTGCATCTTCTGGCCTGATGATGTGAGAGTTAGCTGTGTTTCAATATCGAGTATATTTGTACTCTTTTTTTGTTTTGCGCCAAATATATGTTCCTCCAAACAAAAATAGAGCAACAATTAAAGGTGTCAATTTGTTGTCTGACTTCCAAGCTTGTTCAGATTCTTCATAAGAACGAACAAGCAGTCCATTCACTTTTAACTCAAAAAAATTATGATATATCTTCGAAGAGTAGATTGGCGAATGCGTATCAGAAGCCTCAAATAAAATAGTAACAAGCTGATCTTTTGATTTCAAAAGAGACTCTTCAACAATGCCTTGCCCATTTGATTTTGACGGGTAATTAAAATTCATTGGATCATTAACAAACCCGAAGCGTATTCCATAATCATGTGCTTGAACCCAATCAACAGGACCACTTTTTTCTACAAGGTCACTTTTAAAAGGAAAGCCACTATTAACCTGATTTAGATTTACAAACCCGATTGCTAGGCCTAATGCGATGGAAATAACTGATAAAGATAAATTTTTATAATATGTGAATTTTGTCATTTTTTAACTCAAACAAGCTCCTTGTTAGTTCAAACATTTAGAAACAGTTTCAAGTTCAATTCCAAGGGCATTAATGTGCCATACGAAGACGGTCAGTAGTTGTAATGTCTGAAGTCATGATTTGACCACTTGTCTTTTTGAGTGCGTAAAACTTAACAAACTTACTGAGTGAATTATTATCAAATCGAGTTTTAACCCTAAGAGCTCCAGTAAATCTATTTTTTGTTTAACTTGTTAGATTTTCAAATTCACCCTCTAGCACTTAACGCGTCATCACTCACCGGAGCTTGGGTGGATGGCCTTATAAAATGTTTCTTTCTGATAAATTAACACGGAAATGACATTAGTACAGTTTTTAGTAAGGGCATATCTGACCTTGCGCAAAATGCTGGAGTTTTATCTTTAAGTGCAGGCATTTTTGACCGCATCCATTTCAATGCATTGCCTTTGTTGTGGTAATAAACCACTGAAGCAACATTAGCATCTCCACCACAGACTTCAGTAAGTTCATCGGAAAACGTACAACTGATGAAGCCTTTTTGGCATAAACTTAAAAACTTTTCCCATGCATCTTGTTCTTGAGACACTCCATCAACCCTCTGTATTTAAGTTCTTCCGAAGTTAAGTAAATTCCGTAGCTAATAGAAATTCACATAACTTACAAATCTTTAATTCAGGCAAATACCTTATCTAGCGAAAAGTAATTTCCAGAAAATATGCACAATTTTGAATTTTGTCCTGCTTTAACAGCTTGTTAGGTATTACCTACACCAAGCCTTAATTTTAGTAGCTTTACAACCTCGTAAAGTAAAACAATAGACATTGTATAAATTGGCCAGGTAGCAACTTGCATTAGACTAGAGCCACAATCGCCATTACCATAACGCAACATTTCTAATCCAGAAGGAATACATGCGAGCACGAGTAATGTTATAGGAATATACAACCGTTTAACTTTTTGAAAATACCTAATAATCGTTGCAAGAATACCAACGACAAGAGATATAAAAAGTAAGTTAATTGAATCGCTCCAATTTTGCTCATAACCAACACCACTAAAACACGCATACGAATGCGAAGAAAAAATTAAAAATAGTAGCGTGACTCCAAACCTCATGTAATACCTAACTTTTAAATAAGGGGCGCAGGCATGCGGGGCATAATGGCGCAGCCGCCCCGCGTGTATGCGTCCCAGCGAACGTAGTGAGTGACTTAATTTTTTTGTTATGTGCAAACATTCAAAACAACCTTGCCATTACTAATACTGACATTACCAAAGCATGCCGAGATGAAAAAACCTGACTCTGTTTTAATGAAGCTATCTATGTTGCCATAGTCAATCGAACCGTCAATGTCGGTTGTCGGTTCGATTGCCGATTGCCCATTAACACAAGATATTGATGAAAAGTCAGAAAAGGTTAAAACGGCTTTCTTGTAACAAGTGTATTCATTTGCTTTGGGTTCAGCATAATGAACTGATGAAGGCCAAATACTTGCTTCAAGTTGTATGGAAAACTGATTTTCTGAAACTTCCCATCCCAATACGAAAGAATCTTGAAGATCAATTCCATCCATAGAATCCAAAATTTACTCCTTGCACATAACATCTTTATCAGAGGACACTTCCCTATTTTAGCGTGAAAACGTCCTTATTTTATGAACGTATACTAATAGCAAATAGTGTAAATTATTGCCAACTATAAATATTATGCTTTATGTAGCTTATATAAACATGTAAAAAAGAGGAAAGTATCCCTGACTCTTATTAAGTTAATGATAACTCACCTGAATGTCCGGTTATCGCTCAAACCAGACCACTCTAATTGGCTTTACCTGCCTAATAAACATAATTACTAATTGAAATATAATGGCAAACACACCCAGCAATAACAAATAAATGCCAAATAGCGTGGCTAAATTGGGTACTTTTAGCGCTGTAAAATAATGTACCTAAACTATAAAAAATGCCGCCGGCAAGTAGCCAGTAAAGTGCTTTTACATCAACACTTGAATAAAGCGGATATACAATAGCCAGTGCAAACCAGCCCATGAGTAAGTAGGTGGCGAGTGATATTTTTTTATTACCGTTTTTTACAAATACTTTGTACGCCACGCCCGCCAGTGCCACCGCCCAAATAAATGTAAGTGTGGCCCATGACCAAGCACCGGATAATGAGATTAATAAAAAGGGAGTGTAGGTGCCGGCAATTAATAAGTATATGGCGCAGTGATCGCACTTTTTATAAAAGGCTCTTAAGCGCGGTTGAATACTGGCGTGGTACAAAGTGGACGACAAAAACAGCACAAATAGGCTGCTGCCATAAATTGCAGTACTAACATACGCTTTAGTGCTGGTGGCTTGGCTAAATAAATCCCACATAACAAATGCGGCAAATATAATACCGAGTGCATGGCTGATTACGTTTAATTTCTCTTCTTTACGGGAATAAGGCGCTTCTAACGACATAACTGTTCCTACCACTATTGGAATTAATTTCAGTGTACAGCTGTACGCTGAAAGTTTCAATCTTAGCTGTGAGTAATTCTAAATAACTTTATTTGATACACTACTTTAGCTTTTACTTGATTTTAAAGAGAATTAATTCACTATGTTGGTGTCTAGTGTAATACATATTACGAGCTGAAATAACCATGAAACAAGATCTAAAAGCTGCTTTACTTACCGCCATTGTTTATCCTGGAGCGGGGCATTTTTCTTTAAAAAAACACCTTATAGGCGCTATTTTTGCGGGTGTATTCTCTGTTCTTTTAATTTTAACCTTTCAAGATATATTTGCGATTGCACAGTGTACTGCAAATGAAATTGTAAACGGAAAAATACCCATGTCGGTTACGGCCATTTTAAAAGCCGCGCAACAACCTTCTGACGCCTGCGCTCAACTCGCTGAATATAAGTATGTACCTTTAATGATTATAATTTGGGTGCTGAGTATGCTGGATGCATATCGTTTGGGCAGAAAAGCGCTGCCTACTAAAAAATAAGCCAGTTAATCAGAACTCGGTTTGGTTGGCTTATTAATATTTACTCTGATATTTAGCTATTATTGATGGCGGTAATAATTATTACCGCTTTTTCCATTTTTATACATATTTTTTGTAACCGAGATTTTTGCCTGCACCATGTAAACATCGTGTAAATGCCTGTATATACCCAGTAAAATCCTCAAACCTCGTTAAATTGCTCATTTGTTGATATTTAGTTAATTAAATTCCTTCTCCTTGTACCTTTTTATTCATTTAATGTTAATAAATAAATGATACTTTCTGCTCGCCAAATTAACTTTGTTTAGCTATTAAGTATTGGTTTTGTGTCAATTTATTACATCAAGCAATGACGACTGATAATTTCAATTTAAGGAAATACGATGAATAACAGTTCAAATAATCACAAAAGAAAGGATTTTAAAGTGGCGAGCTTATCGTTAGCTTTATTATTAGGATGCTCAGCAATGGCCAATGCCGCTGTTGAGAAGTTAACGGTGAGTGGGAACCAAGTTCTTGCGGGTGGAGAAAACACAAGCTTTGCAGGACCTAGCCTATTTTGGAGTAATACGGGGTGGGGCGCTGAAAAATTTTACACCGCAGAAACAGTAGCAAAGGCAAAAACTGAATTTAATGCAACATTAATTCGTGCAGCTATTGGCCATGGTACGAGTACCGGTGGTAGTTTGAACTTTGATTGGGAGGGCAATATGAGCCGTCTTGATACTGTTGTAAACGCAGCTATTAGCGAAGATATGTACGTTATTATTGATTTTCATAGCCATGAAGCACATACCGATCAAGCAACTGCAATTCGCTTTTTTGAAGACGTAGCTACCAAATATGGGCAGTACGACAATGTTATTTATGAAATTTATAATGAGCCGTTACAAATCTCGTGGGCTAACGATATTAAGCCTTACGCAGAAACAGTTATTGATAAAATTAGAGCAATCGACCCTGATAACTTAATTGTGGTTGGTACGCCTACGTGGTCACAAGATGTGGATGTGGCATCACAAAACCCAATTGATCGCGCCAATATTGCTTACACTCTGCATTTTTATGCTGGCACGCATGGCCAATCGTATCGAAATAAAGCACAAACTGCACTCGATAACGGCATTGCACTATTCGCCACAGAGTGGGGTACAGTTAATGCTGATGGCAATGGTGGTGTTAATATTAATGAAACCGATGCATGGATGGCATTTTTTAAAACAAACAATATTAGCCACGCTAACTGGGCTTTAAACGATAAAAACGAAGGTGCATCGTTATTTACTCCAGGCGGTAGTTGGAATTCACTAACCGCGTCAGGCACTAAAGTTAAAGAGATCATTAAAGGTTGGGGTGGTAGTACGATTGCTTTAGACTCTGATGGCGATGGTATCAGTGATAGTAACGATCAGTGCGATAATACTCCCGCAGGTACAACGGTTGATAGTATTGGTTGTGCAGTAACTGACAGCGATGCCGATGGTATAAGCGATAATGTTGATCAATGTCCTAATACACCAGTAGGTGAAGCTGTTAATAATGTAGGTTGCGTTGTTGAAGTAGTTGAACCACAAAGCGATGCGGATAACGATGGAGTGAATGATGATATTGATCAGTGCCCAGATACACCTGCAGGTACTAGTGTTGATACAAACGGATGCAGTGTTGTAAGTTCAACAGATTGTAATGGTATTAATGCATACCCTAATTGGGTGAACAAAGATTACTCAGGTGGTCCGTTTACTCACAATAACACCGACGATAAAATGCAATATCAAGGCAATGCATACAGCGCAAATTGGTATACAAATAGCCTTCCAGGAAGTGATGCTTCGTGGACGCTTCTTTATAGTTGTAATTAAGCACGTTTTATAAAATATGCGAAGAAGGTAAATAATACATTTACCTTCTTTTTAAAAGTATTAGCCTTTATAAACACTTTGATGCTGGTTAACTATGTTATAACTTGGGGAGTTTATGTTATCTATATAACGCCAATCGGTTGTGATTTGCTCTTTAGTAATCGTCAGTAACATATATCCACGGTGTGATAAGTCACAATAGTTTAAGTCGTTTATTAGCAATGAAAGCGAGTCTGCCATTTGTTTTGCTTGTGCCGTATTAAGCGCTAAATAATGCTCCATACCTGGGGATGTAACACCTGGTGTTGCAAACTCTACTCCTACGCTTTCGCCTTTTGCATTTTTTAATGTGCCATGCCACGCATTGTGCGTATCACCTGCAACCACAACTAACTTTTTATTTAATGCAGTAACGCTTTTGTATAATGCTTCGCGCTCGCTTGGGTAACCATCCCACGCATCTAAATTGTAAGGCATTAAAGTATTTACGCGTGCGAGTTGCGCGGGTGTTACCGCTTTATTTGCTAACACGGCTTTTTTAATGGCAACAAGCTCTTTTAACACCTGGGGTATTTTGGTGCGATCGGATTGCGAGAATATTTCAGTAGGTAGCCACATTTTAGTCATCAATACTTGCTGGCCTAATATTTGCCACTTTGCATTCGATTTAGTTATTGCACTCGTAAGCCAGTTAAGTTGTGTGTTACCTAGTAACTGCCTTTTTGGATTATTTAAATCACTGGCAAAGCGAGCAACATCCATTTGTTTGGTCTCTAGGTTTTTATAGTCGCTGTAAGCGAGTTGTTTATCGCGTGCTATTACGCGAGTATCTAGCATGTGTAAGCTTATTAAATTACCAAAATCGAAGGTGCGGTATATTTGCGGGCTTTGTTCGCCCATTGGCGGCCTAATTGGCAGCCATTCGTAATAGGCTTGAATAGCTGCTGCACGGCGCTTAAAAAAGTCACCTTCATCAGGGGTATGATTTTCAGCACCACTTTTATAGGTATCGTTGGTAACTTCGTGATCATCCCATATTGCAATAAAAGGCGCTGCAGCGTGAAGAGCTTGAAGGCCTTGGTCTGTTCTGTAAATAGCATAGCGCTTACGATAGTCGCTAAGGGTAATAATTTCACTACTGTTATCGGCTGCTAATTGGCGGCCAATTTTTTCAGCATTTTCGGTAGCGTATCCGCCCATTGGGTATTCGTAAATGTAATCTCCCAAATGCAGTACCACATCTAAATCTTTTTGTTTAGCGGCATCGGTGTAGGCATTAAAGTACCCAGCAGGATAGTTTGAGCACGACACAACAGCCATTTTTACTTGTTCAATGTTATTTATTGGTAGTGTTTTAGCACGGCCAATTGGGCTTTGTGTATTTAAACCCATAAACCGATAAAAGTACTCTGTGTTTGGAGCAAGTTCTTGCACATCTATTTTTATTGTAAAGTCTCTGCTTTTATCTGTTTGTTCGCGCCCGCTGCGGATGATGTTTTTAAATTGAGAGTCACTTGCCAGTTCCCAAGCAGCAGTAACTTCAAAATTTGATTGAGAAGTAGTTGCACGTGTCCAAATTATTAAAGCATTACTGAGCGGATCGCCACTGGCTACACCGTGTTTAAATTCAATAGCCGATAGTGGTTTGTTTGTTAATGTTTGAGCACAACCTGTAATGGCACTCGATACTGCGACGGTAAATATGCTTGCTGCTGAGGTTTTTAAGAAATTTCGACGTGATGAAAGGGTCATACTGCACTTTTTGAATTATTTATAGTGGTGTGCACTTTAGCGGGTAGATATGACGTTTTTATAAACGCTAAATGTATTTAGTGTGACGGTATTAATACATTTAAACCCTTTTATTTATTAACTAAAAAGTAGTCAAAAAATTAAATTAAATGGTTAAATTAACAAGGTATGAATTTTTTAAATTAAAGAGATGCATGTAAAATTGTTTAATTACAGTTGCTTACGATTTATTTTTATGTTGGCACAACCCTTGAGTATCTAACTACGTCTAAACAATACACAAACAAGGAATACCATTATGAAACATTCAATTAAAATCGCTATGGCAAGTTTATTAGTATTAGGTTCTGCGCAAGTACATGCAACAGAAGTGGACCTAGATGTAACTGATATATTAACTCAAAGTGTAGCAAGCTACGTAAAGCAAACCACAATCGAGCTTGAAAAATCACTAAAGGAAACGCTTTATTTTGATGCTAAAACTGTTTTAGAGGGTTTATTAGATGAGCCCGTTTTAACACATAGCACAACGCTTAAAAATACTGACACTAGTATAAAAAACGTAAAATAAATTATTTAAAGGATTAAAACGATGAGCAGTGAACTTGGATTATTTGCATTAATGTTAGCACCCGTAGTCAGTATGATTAGCGCTTATTACTCGGTTCAAGTGTTTAAAGCTATGGGAGGTTGGTTTAATCTTTAGCCAATTATATAGCTGGTAATTAATTCGATTCATACAAAGCTGATCGACTTAGCAAAAGCGCACGTAAATAAAGGCAGAGTGTTTGAAAGAAGTAGACTTTATGAAACGTGCGATTTTTCCATTACCCATTTTTATGTTACCTGAAGGCTATACGCGATTACGCATATTTGAGCCTCGCTATTTAAATATGGTTAAAACCGCATTAAAAAACAATACAGGGTTTGTGCTTTGTACATTTGAGCACGACACGCCATTTAATATAAGCGCGCAAGGTTGCCTTGTTGATATTATTGATTTTGACCAAGACGACAACGATGTATTATTAATCGATGTGTTTGCTTCTCAAAGCGTTCAAATAAATGACGTTTATCAAGACGAGGACGAACTGCGACATGGTTTGGTGTCTTCTTGCAATACGCCATATTGGTATAAGGATTCTAACAACTCAGTTGGCGAACATGACTTATTGCATGATGCGCTTTTAAACGTGTTTAAAAGTAATCCGGAACTTAATTTACTGTACAAAAAAACTCACTTTGACAAATTGCCTTGGATTGCAGCCCGTTGGCTTGAGCTCCTACCTATTTCTATTGAGAAAAAACAGCAACTTGCGTTTGAAACGAACTTTGATAACTTACTGAATTTCCTCCATACTGTGATTAATAACGAATTTGCCTAAATTTTATGATCCTAAATTAATTATTGCCCGTATTACTTAATACAAAAGCAATAACGGGATAAATTATTATGGTAAGTCAACAACAATCACCACGTTGTGAACCTAATACAGGTAAGTACACTGCCATGCCAGAAACGCCGAGTAAAGAACTCATGCAAGCGCTTATAGATGTTGCACAGTCACGCGATAAAAAAGCATTTTCCTATTTATTTGAATACTTTGCGCCAAAAATTAAACGCTTTGGAATTAAGCAATTTGGTGTTGAAGCTCAAGCAATGGAGCTTGTGCAAGAGACGTTAACATCTGTTTGGCGTAAAGCACATTTGTATCACAGTGATAAAGGTGCGGCTACTACGTGGGTTTATACCGTTATGCGTAACGCTTCATTCGATATGCTTCGTAAAATGAAAAGTAATAAAGAAGAAAACATAAGCGAAGATATTTGGCCGTTATTAAACGAATCACAAGATACACATCACGAATACAGTGATCATTTAGAAGATAAACAAATTAAACGTTATTTAGACAAATTACCTATTGCTCAACGCGAAGTGGTAAGAGGCGTTTATTTTCAAGACATGTCGCAAGAGCAACTTGCACATCAACTTAATATTCCAGTAGGCACGGTAAAATCACGATTACGTTTGGCCTTGCAAAAATTACGTAATGAAATGGGAGATCAGCATGATTAAACATCACCCGAGTGAAACTTTACTGACACAGTATTGCGATGCATCACTTGCTACATCATTGAGTTTAGCCGTTTCTATACATGTAGATATGTGCCCTGTGTGCCAAGCTAAAGTAGCTAAAATTGAGGCAAGTAATGCAAATGCATTATTTAGTGAAGAGCCTGCTAAATTTGAGAAACCTCAAGCTGAGCAACCTGAGTTACTTGAAGAATTTGAATTGAATGTGCTTGATATGATCATGTCTGATGATTCTATCGACGAAGTTTATGAAGTAGAGCCTGTTTCTATTAAAGTTAATGAGCATAACTATCAGCTTCCACGTGCGCTAACGCGTATTTCTCACAGTAAATTTACCCAAGTGGGTAAGCTTGCGAGATCTCGTATTGCACTTGATGATGGCCCATTACGTTCTAGCTTGTTACATATTGATGCTGGTGGTGAAATACCAGAACACACGCACACTGGCTTTGAAGTTACTTTACTCCTAGATGGCGAGTTTAGTGATGAAGAAGGAAAATATGTCCCAGGTGACTTTATATGGCAAGATGGTAGTCACCAACATACACCTTTAACAAAAGATGGTTGTTTGTGCTTTACAGTTGTCAGTAGTGCGCTACATTTTAATAAGGGCTTCAGCAAGTTACTAAATCCAATAGGTAATTTGATTTACTAAGAGAATTTATGCACACAGATATAATAAAAATAGGTATAAGCGCCTGCTTAGCAGGCGAAAAAGTTAGATTTGACACAGGTCATAAAAAGTCAAATTTCTGTATGGATGAGTTAGGTAAACACGTTGAATATACACGGTTTTGTCCGGAGGTAGCGGTAGGTTTACCAATACCTCGACCAACTATTCGCCAAGTTAAAGTGGGAGATACTATTAAAGTATGTCGCCCAGATGGTACTGGAGACGTAGGCCAACAACTTACCGAGTATGGTAAAAAAGTTGCAACAGAACAAGCTAAAGAGTTGAGCGGGTTTGTATTTTGCGCAAAAAGTCCAAGCTGCGGCATGGAGCGCATTAAAATATACAACGAAGCAGGCACGGGTAATACTTCTGAAGGCGTTGGTTTTTTTGCTGAGCAAATAATGAAGCACAACCCATTATTGCCATGTGAAGAAAACGGACGTTTAAATGACATGCACTTACGTGAAAACTTTGTAATGAGAATTTACGTATTTAAAAACTGGCAAAAATTAGTACAAGAGCCGCTTACGGTTCACAAGCTTACTCAATTTCATTCTCAGTATAAGTACTTGTTGATGGCTCATAATTACCAAGCTTATCGAGATTTGGGTAATCTGCTTGGAACGTTCGTAGGTGACAATATAAATGCAGTTGCGGATGAATATATTTTAGGTTTGATGACGGGTCTGAAAAAGCCAGCTTCTCGCAGAAATAATTGCAACACCCTAATGCATTTACAAGGCTACTTTAAAAACGATTTATCGAAGGTTGAAAAACAAGAACTTCGTGATGCGATAGACGAATACCGCGAAGGATTGGTGCCATTGTATGTACCACTTACCTTGTTAAAACATCATTTGAAAGTTCATCCGAATGAGTACCTTGAAAAACAAGTGTTTTTTAACCCATACCCTCACGATTTAAAACTACGATTTGGTATTTAATGGATACATTATTTTGGTTTAGGCGCGATTTGCGCCTTTTTTCTAATGAAGCGTTAATTCAAGCGCTAAATAATGGCGCTAAACACGCCATTTTTTTTGTGTCTGAAAAGCAGTGGCAACAACACCAAGCTGCGCCTATTCAGATTGACTTACTCAAGCGCCGAGTTACTTATCTTCAATCACAACTTGCTGATTACGGTATTACTTTACATATTATTGAAGCGCCTAGCTTTAGTGATTGTACGCGCGAGCTGATTAACTTTTGTAAAGCAAACGATGTAAAACACGTAATTGCTAATACAGAGTATGAGCTTAATGAAGTAAACCGCGATAAAGCAATTTTGCATGAATGCGATGAGCTTTCTATTACTTTTACTTTGTACGAAGGTGATTTAATTGCACCTGCAGGCTCTGTCAAAAATCAAAGTAATGAAATGTATAAAGTGTTTACTCCCTTTAAACGTGCATGGTTAAAGCAGTATCAAGATACACACTTTAGTTTGCCACAATGGCCTTTAACTTCTGAGCCAATAAAATTTGATGAAAGCGACTTACTAAAAAGTGATGGATGCTCAGATAAGTGGCCGGTTGACGACGAAACACTCTCTACCGTAGTTGATAATTTTATATGCGACAAACTTACAAGTTACGACGACCAGCGTGATATTCCCAGTGTAAAAGGCACATCGGGTTTAAGCCCGTATTTAGCACTAGGTATTGTAAGCACAAAGCAACTGCTTATTAATATTCAGCAGCGTTATCCTGATATTTTAACTACATCAAAAAGTAAAACGTTTACGTGGATTAACGAGCTTGTTTGGCGCGAATTTTACAGACATTTAATTGCTGAATTTCCGAAGCTTTCGCGCGGCGATAACTTCAACGAAAAGTATAATGCTGTAGTGTGGCGTAAAAGTGAAAGCGATTTTAAAGCATGGTGCGAAGGGCGTACAGGTTACCCATTAGTGGATGCAGCAATGCTACAACTTAAGCAAACCGGTTGGATGCATAATCGTTTACGAATGGTTGTTGCAAGCTTTTTAACTAAACATTTATTAATAGACTGGCGTAAAGGTGAACGCTTTTTCATGCAGCACTTAATTGATGGCGATTTAGCCTCAAATAATGGTGGTTGGCAGTGGGCTGCAAGTACGGGCTGTGATGCTCAGCCTTATTTTAGAGTTTTTAATCCTATCAGACAAAGCGAGCGCTTTGATCCAACGGGCAAGTTTATCCGTAAGTATTTGCCAGAGCTTGAAAACGTGCCAGATAAACACATTCATTTTCCACACACTTATTTAGCCGCAACAGGCAAAGATAAGGAATGTTACTGGCCAGCAATAGTTGATCATAAAGCGGCACGAGAACGTGCACTTGCTGCATTTAAGGTGTGATATGGATAACCAGTTACCAGTAGATAAATTTGTTGAAATATACCAACAGCTTAATAGTACTAATCTTGATTTATTGAGTGATATTTACTGTGACAACATACAGTTTATAGACCCGATGCATGAAATTAACGGCATTGTAGAATTGCGCAGGTACTTTGCTAACTTATACAGCAATGTTAAGCATTGCCAGTTTGATATTAGTGATTCGTTTAATAGCGGTAACAATGCTTTTATTTATTGGACTATGCATTATGCACATCCAAAGCTTTCATCAGGTAAAACTATCTCGGTAGCCGGTCATAGTAAGCTTATTTTTAAAGATGGCAAAATTATTAAGCACAGAGACTACTTTAATGTGGGCGAGTTGTTATACAAACACATTCCTTTACTTGGTAGCGTTATAAAGCTAATTGATAAAAGGGCAGGTTAATTATGATCACACTTATAACGGGTGCTACATCAGGTATTGGCGAGCAGCTAGCAATTAAATATGCACAGCTAGGAGACACTGTCATAGCTTGCGGCCGTAATAGTGATAAGCTCGCCGAGCTTGCTAAATACGACAATATCCAAGCATGTAAATTTGATGCAACTAACCTGCAAGATATAAAAGAGTCTACTATTGGCTTTCCTCAATTTGACCGTGTTATTTTAAACGCTGGTAATTGTGAATATATAGATGATGCGCGCAACTTTGATAGCGCGTTGTTTGAGCGTGTAATAAACGTTAACTTACTTTCTATGGGGTATTGCCTTGAGGCGTTACTTCCTAAAATAAATCCAGGCGGCCAACTTGTTTTGGTCAGCTCAAGTGTTACTTACCTTGCGCTACCTCGTTCAGAAGCTTATGGCGCATCAAAAGCGGGTGTAAGTTACTTAGCAAAAAGCTTAGCGGTTGATTTAAATGATGTTGATGTGACTTTAGTTCATCCTGGGTTTGTAAAAACGCCACTTACTAATAAAAATGATTTTCCGATGCCTATGGCCGTTACGGCTGAAAAAGCAGCTGACTACATGATTAAGGGTATTCAAAAACGCCGCAAAGACGTTCATTTCCCTTATCGTTTTACACTTATATTAAAAGCTTTACGCATTTTACCACTGCCGATTTGGCTTAAAATCGCAAAAGGATTAGCCCGTTGAAAAAAATAGCAATAATAGGAACTGGTGTATCTGGTTTAACATGTGGGCATTTGCTTCACAAACATTACGATGTAACCGTATTTGAAAAAAATGATTACATAGGTGGCCACACAGCAACGGTTGATGTTGATGTGTGTGGCATCAAATACGCAATAGATACAGGCTTTATTGTATTTAATGACCGAACTTACCCATATTTTGAAAAGCTACTTTCGCGCATTGGTATTGATAAACAAACAACCCAGATGAGCTTTAGTGTGCATAACGAAGCCACTGGTTTTGAATACAATGGACATACGTTTACAAGCTTATTTGCACAGCGTCGTAATATTTTTAGACCTAAGTTTTGGCGATTATTGTACGACATTGTTAGGTTTAACAAACTGTGCAAAGCAATGCATGAAAAAGGTGATTACCAGTCTGATCAGTCATTAGGGCAATTGCTTAACGATAACCAGTTTAATGACTTTTTTAAATACCATTATATTCTTCCTATGGGCGCGGCTATTTGGTCTACCAGTATTAAAGAAATGGAAAACGTAGGCGTTGAGTTTTTTGTTAAGTTTTTCTTTAATCACGGGCTTTTAGATGTAACCAATAGACCACAGTGGTATGTAGTACCAGGAGGCTCTCGTCAGTACATTAAGCCGCTGATCAGAGGTTTTGCCGACAAAATTAACCTCAATACAAATATTAAATCAGTTACGCGTCAAAATGATGAAGTAACAATAGAGTTTGCCAATGGTGAGCAAAGTAAATTTGATAAAGTAATATTTGCTTGTCATTCAGATCAGGCGCTTGCACTACTGGGTGATGCTACTGAGCAAGAAAAGTCAGTATTGGGTGCAATAGCTTACACTGAGAACTCAGTGGTGCTGCACACCGATACAAACCTTTTACCAGATAGAAAAGCGGCATGGGCAAGCTGGAACTACCTACTTAACAACAACACTGATAAAGCCGCTGTTGTTACTTACCAAATGAATATTTTGCAAGGTATACAATCAGATACACAGTTTTGTGTAACGCTTAACCATCTTGAAGGAATAAGCCAAAGTAAAATTTTGCGCGAGTTTACTTATCACCACCCTGTATTTAACCAAGAGTCTATTGCAGCTCAAAAACTTAAACACAGTATTGACGGACACAACAATAGTTATTTTTGTGGCGCTTATTGGTACAATGGTTTTCATGAAGATGGCGTACACAGTGGTGTAGATGTAGCCAAGCAACTTGGGGTCGAATTTGACTAGTGCAGTGTATTTAGGCGATGTTAAACATCGCCGTTTTGCTGTTAAAGAACATCGCTTTAGTTACCCTTTATATATGATGTGGGTAGATTTAAATAATCCTCAACAACTAAATGGTGTGCATAAACACATAGGTACGTCAGGCTTAAAGGCGTTAAAGTTTAATGAAGCTGATTATCTTAAAGGCACCTCACAGCTTGCTAAACGTCCTCTTATTGAGCGTGCACACGAACAACTTGCCAATTTAGGTATTACTGAAACCTTTACTCATATTTACATGCTTGGGCAACTTCGTTGTTTTGGTGTATATTTTAGTCCTGTTAATTTTTACTTTTTTGGTCATAATGACATCCGTTTTAAATACATGATTGCTGAAGTAAGTAATACACCATGGAACGAACGTCATTATTATTTAGTACCTTTAGAAAAAAAAGTGAACTTTAAAAAGGTTTTTTCCGTATCACCTTTTATGAATCTAGATATGAACTATCATTGGCATGTTAAGCAATCGCCTGATAAAACATTGATACACATTGAAAATAAGCGAAATGAAGAGCTATTATTTGATGCTACACTTCGCTTAAAGCGTAAAGAACTTACTAAAGAAGAAGTTAATAAGTTATTTAAACGTTTTCCGGCCATGACATGGTCTATTTTCAAAGGTATTTATTATCAAGCGTTAAAGTTGTTTATAAAACGAGTTCCTTTTTTAGGTCACTCAGGCAAGCCATAAAGCACGTAGATAGTCAGGACAATTAATAGGTATTTCAATGGATAAAGTGTCGAGCTTAAATTGCGAACAAAGCACAAACTGGTTAACTAACATATATAAAAAATTAGTGACTAAAGCCTTTTCGTCAATTGAAACAGGCCAAGTTATTTTAGTAGATGCAAACGAGCGTACAGTTTTTGGTGACCCATCCTCAGCGCTAAAAGCAACGATTATAGTAAACGATAAAGCTATGTATAAGGCATTTGCATTATCTGGGAGCGTTGGCGCTGGTGAAGCGTATATTTTGGGGCATTGGTCTTGTGACAACTTAACCTCTTTCATTGAGATATTTGCTATAAATGAGAAGCAACTTGATGAGTTTGAGAAGAAATTCGCATTTTTTAGTAATATTGCACACCGGTTTAATCACATAAAAAATAAAAATTCTGAATCGGGCTCTAAGAAAAACATCGTTGCTCATTACGACTTAGGTAATGATTTGTACGAATCATTTTTGAGTAAAGAAATGCTTTATTCAAGTGCTGTATATCCTACAAAAGAAGCGACACTTGAAGAGGCTCAACAATACAAGCTTAAACGCATTTGTGAGCAAGTTGAGCTTCAAAAAAATGATTCAGTAATTGAAATTGGTACAGGGTGGGGGGCTTTTGCTATATATGCAGCCACACATTACGATTGCCATGTAACAACAACAACCATATCTGATGAGCAACATGATTATGTCGCTAATAAAATTTCAGAGCTTGGTCTTGAAAGTAAAATTACATTACTTAAGCTTGATTACAGGCAATTGAAAGGAAAGTACGACAAGCTTGTTTCTATCGAAATGATAGAAGCGGTGGGCCATGAGTACTTACCTAGCTTTTTTACCCAATGTGGTGAATTGTTAAAAGATGACGGTGCCATGCTCATACAAGCTATAACTATTGGCGATCAGCGTTATAAGCATTACTTAAAAAACTCTGATTTTATTCAGCAGTATATTTTTCCAGGCGGGTGTTTGCCATCACTTAATGAAATGAGTGAGCAGATTAAAAATAATACCGACATGGTAATTCATACTGTTAATGATATTGGTGCACACTACGCAAGAACATTAGCAGACTGGCGAAGCCGTTTTATAAAAAGTTGGCCTGATTTGGACCGCTCAAAATTTGATGAACGTTTTTATCGTTTATGGTTGTTTTATTTTGCTTATTGCGAAGGCGCGTTTAGAGCTAGAGCAACAAGTACGGTGCATTTAATGGCGCGTAAACCACGTTTTGTTAGCGATAACGATGATATTGCGCTCGGTTACTAATTTTGTTTTATTTCAAGCAGTGTGGTTTTTATCCTTGCTGCTTGAAGTTGATTCGCTACTTTTTAGCGGATTGATTATTGTTTTAATGTTTTGGTTGTCAAAACAAAAAAAACAAGACACCTTACTTCTTATTAAAGCCCTACCTTTAGCACTATTATTAGAATTTATAGCAGTAAAGTTAGGCTTGTTAGAATTTAAAGTTTATCCCTTCCCTCTATGGCTCGTCTTTTTATGGGCTGCGTTATTACTTTCTTTAAATACTTCTATGGTTTTTTTGAGTAAATTAAAGCTTTGGCAGGCCTTTTTAGTATGCATGGCTTTTGCGCCAGCAAGTTATTGGGCTGGAGCACGCTTTGAAGTAATAAGTTTAGGTTTACCTTTATGGCAGTTTTGGCTCGTTTACGGTGCGCTTTGGTCTACAGTGTTTACTGTTATTCTTTTTATAAACCAAAAAATCAAGTTATTCATAAATCGCTGATCGCCCACAATTCCCATTTCGTAACATTACTCATTGACTCAAGGGAGCTTATTTTGAAATTTTTACTAAAGGCAGTTACTTTTTATTTGCTTACAACTTCAATTGTTTTAGCTAACACACAGTTTAACAAAGTAGGCGAAGCACGAATGGAGTATTTATTTTGGGATGTATATGACGCGGTTTTATTTACCCCTTCAGGTAATTACAGCGCAGGAACGCATCCTATTAAATTTAAACTTACCTATTTACGTGACTTTGAAGCTAAAGAAATCGTAAAAGCAACAAATGAGCAGTGGGAGCATATTGGAAAAAAAGAGCTAGCAGACAAATACGACAGTAAATTATTGTCTATTTGGCCTGATATTAGACAAGGTGATTCGCTAACGTTAGTCACAAATGAGCAGGGTATGAGTACTTTTTATCATAATGATGAAAAAATTGGCGAAATAAATGAACCTCAATTTTCGAGTGATTTTTTAGCCATTTGGCTGGATGAAAAAACCTCAGAGCCGAAACTACGAAAGCAACTATTAGGGAATTAATATGAATGTATTTAACGCGTTTAAAACAGCTCTTGTATGCTTATCTGCTTTGTTGCTGATAAGCTGTTCGGCACCAAATGTAGAGCATTATAAAAATACATCGCCAAACTTTGACTTTAAAACATTTTTTAGTGGAAATTTGAAAGCCTACGGTGTTGTACAAGACTTTAAGGGTGAATTGACCCGCAAGCTTGTCGTAGATATGAATGCGAGCTGGGATGGTA
Source organism: Pseudoalteromonas sp. SG45-2 (assembly GCF_014164115.1). Lineage (NCBI taxonomy): Bacteria > Pseudomonadati > Pseudomonadota > Gammaproteobacteria > Alteromonadales > Pseudoalteromonadaceae > Pseudoalteromonas > Pseudoalteromonas sp. SG45-2. The sequence goes on along the minus strand of NZ_JACJEO010000022.1, from coordinate 26,092 downwards.
ACCAGGGCGTTATTGAAGAAGACTTTGTTTATGACGATGGCGAAACTCAAAAGCGTATTTGGAAAATAACGTTAAACGAAGACAATAGTTTAACGGGTGTGGCAGATGATGTTATAGGTACTGCAAAAGGTAGAAGTGATGGCAGCGTATTTCATTGGAATTACGATGTAGAGCTTCCATACGATGGCAGTACTTTAAAAGTGAATTTTGATGATTGGATGTACCTGGTTACACAATCGCGCTTGATAAACCGCACATCTATTGTTAAGTTTGGAGTCGAGGTCGGGGAAGTGACCTTAGTGATCGAAAAAATATAGCTTCTTTACCCAGTTGCTTAACTTGCGCCAAAATTGTACTCAAATTAAGTCTTTGTTAACCCAACACGCTGTATTTTACAGAGAATTATTTAAATTTTACTCATTTTTTAAGAATTTAAGCAAAAAATGCAATTTGCTGTTGCTAACTCTTTAAAAATGCATAAAGATAGGTTTTGCGAAGGCAAAATAATAACGAATAGGAATCTAACAATGAATAAAGCTCAATTAGTTGAAAAAATTGCTACTGATGCAGAAATCTCTAAAGCCGCTGCTACTCGTGCTCTTGACGCGTTTACAGGTGCTGTAACTTCTTCTTTAAAAGAAGGTGATTCAGTAGCATTAGTTGGTTTTGGTACTTTCTCAGTAAAAGAACGTGCAGCTCGCACTGGCCGTAACCCACAAACGGGTGCTGAGATCCAAATCGCAGCGGCAACTATCCCAAGCTTTAAAGCAGGTAAAGGTCTTAAAGACCAAGTAAACCCTTAATAGGTTTAACGAATTAAATTAAAAAAAGAGCTAATTAGCTCTTTTTTTTTATGTTTAATAAAGACATCAATTGATGCCTTTATATTATAAATTTATGCTTTTAAGGCTTTATCGCCTCGACCAATGCCAACAGCGCCAGAACGTACAACTTCAATAATATCGGTTTCATGACGAAGAGTGTCTAAAAACGATTCTATTTTGTCTGTACTGCTCACTAGTTGTAGACTATAGCTTTGTCGGCCCATATCTAAAATAGCACCTTGGAACACATCAACTACTCGCGTAACCGCTGCACGAGTAGTCTCGTCTTGAGCAAATACCTTGACAAGCAATAGCTCACGTTCAATGTGACTCATTTCTGTTAAATCGATAATTTTAAGCACGTCGACTAATTTGTTAACCTGCTTTGTAATTTGCTCTACAACTCTGTCATCACCCATAGTGGTAATGGTAATACGTGATAGTGATTGATCGTCAGTTGTGCCAACAGTTAGGCTGTCGATGTTATATGCACGTTGTGAAAAAAGCCCAACAATACGTGATAGGGCACCTGGTTCGTTTTCTAATAAAATAGATAAAATACGACGCATTATGCTTTTACTCCTTTACGTAACCACATCTCATCAATGCCGCCTAACTTAATTTGCATTGGGTATACATGTTCTTTTTCATCAACGTTTATATCTAAAAAGACTAATCGGTCGTTAATTGACATTGCTTTATCGATAGCAGGTTGTAACTCATCTAGTGTGTTTACTTGTATGCCTACATGGCCGTAGCTTTCAACTAACTTAACAAAATCAGGTAGTGAATCCATGTAAGATGATGAATGACGTCCACCGTAAACCATGTCTTGCCATTGGCGTACCATACCTAAAGAGCGGTTATTAAGTGATACAACTTTTACCGCTAGGTTGTACTGTAAACAGGTTGATAGTTCTTGAATATTCATTTGAATAGAGCCATCACCCGTAATACACACAGACTCTTTATCAGGAAAGGCTAGCTTTACGCCCATTGCAGCAGGTAAACCAAAGCCCATGGTGCCTAGGCCGCCTGAGTTGATCCATTGACGAGGATGCTTAAATGGATAATATTGCGCTGCAAACATTTGATGCTGACCAACGTCAGAACTTACATAAGCATCGCCATTAGTAGCTTTATAGACCGCTTCTATCACGGCTTGTGGTTTAATTTTGTCGCCAGCAGTGTTGTAGCTTAAGCACTTTTGTTCGCGCCAGCTGATAATTTGTCGCCACCAATCTTCTTGCGCGCTGCGGTCTATTTTAATTGGGCTTTTATCAATACCCGCTTGTAGTTGTTCAAGTACGGTTGCTAAACAACCTACAACTGGTATGTGTGCTTTAATTGTTTTAGAAATTGAAGTTGGGTCAACATCAACATGAACAATTGTGGCATTAGGGCAAAACTTTTGAACATTATTAGTTACCCTGTCATCAAATCGGGCACCAAGCGCTAAAATCACATCGGCGTTAGCCATTGCTTTGTTTGCCTCAAGCGTGCCGTGCATGCCTAACATACCTACAAAGTTTGGATGCACACCTGAAATACCACCCAATCCCATTAGTGTATTTGTAATGGGGGCATTTAATGATTCAACTAAATGCGTTAATTGCTCTGATGTATTTGAAATAACAATACCACCACCAGAGTAGATAACCAGTTTTTTGGCCTCTAAAATCGCTGTTACGGCTTTGCGAATTTGTTTTGAGTGCCCTTTAGTATTAGGGCTGTACGTTCTCAGCTCGGTGGTTTTAGGAAATTCGTATTCAAACTTAATAGCAGGGTTAAGCATATCTTTTGGAAGCTCAACAACGACAGGACCTGGGCGACCAGTGCTAGCAATATAAAAAGCTTTAGCTAAGATTGTAGGGATGTCTTTAGCACTTCTACAGTTAAAACTGTGTTTAACTACAGGGCGAGAACAACCCACAATATCGGTTTCTTGGAATGCGTCGTCGCCAATCAAATTTGTAGGCACTTGGCCTGATAACACAACCATAGGAATTGAATCCATGTAGGCCGTTGCAATACCTGTAATACAGTTTGTAGCGCCAGGGCCTGAGGTTGCAAGTACAACACCAACGTCTCCAGTGGCGCGGGCATAGCCGTCAGCCATATGTGTTGCAGCTTGTTCGTGACGTACTAATATATGTTCAATGTCATCTTGCTGAAAAAGTGCATCATATAAGTCTAAAACCGAACCACCGGGATAGCCAAATATGTATTTTACCTTTAACTCTTTTAATGCCTGAACTACTAGTTCAGAACCATTATATTCTTGTTTGCTCATCCTCATTCCTCTGTGCGCTTTTTTATGCATAAAAAAACCCCCGCGTAGTGCGAGGGTTTTTAAAAAGCAGTATCACCTTTTAATACATCCCCGCTGGGCTTATAACTAAGACCAGTACGAGTACGACTAAAAGATTAATGTGTGTGTTCATAGTTTTTACTCTACTTAGCAAAACACTGCTTTTAAATTAAAGATTTTGTATAGGTTTATTTTTAAGGGTTTTGAGCCTTCATGTCAACCTTGAAAGCTGTTTTTTGCATTTTAAATTCGTTTTGTGGCTTTTTTTAATTTAAACCTGCAGAAAGCCTATGTTTAATTGAGTTTACTGGCAGAAATTATGCATTTTAGGTTGTAAGTTCGATTTTAGATATAAAAGAGTGTGAGAGACCATTAGCTTTAATTGCATATGTTAACTATATGTTTTTATCGCATGTTTAAATTTCTATTATTAGGTATGATTGCTACATAATTATGTTTGAGGAAAACACAGTGAAAAAAGTGACGTTAATTGCGCTTTTAACTACGCTATTAAGCCCTATGGTGGCGGCTAATAACTTAAGTCCGCATGATGTTGGTATAACTAACGAAGAGCGTATTTTATATTGGCTTAAAAAAAGAGACCAAATATCTTCAAGTGAGTTAGATAGTTCATTTAAGTCATATATGAGTAACAAAGACGTTGCCAATCACTCAATTAAAAATGGCTTTAGGCAATTTAAATCCTCTTCCAACTTTTTTTCAAACACAAATAAACGACAGGTCGCTTTTTCAACGTCGCTAGTGCCAGATCAAAGCGTTAATGATGTAAAAGTGTTAGGTATCTTAATTGATTTTCCTGATCTTAAACATGACGACAATCAACTTGTAGAGCAAGACACCGACATGTTTTACGCTGATTATTCAACTGAGCACTATCAGCAAATGCTTTTTAATACTCAAGGTTATACAGGCCCTGATGGACAAAGCTTAAAAACGGCTGCTGATTATTATAAAGCGGCTTCGGGGAATAGCTTAAACTTTAGCGGGCAGGTATATGGTTGGGTAACCGCTAATAGCAATGCAAAAATATATGGTGAGCGCCAAGGCAGTACACGGGATATAAATGCGCCCGCTTTAATTAAAGAGGCTGTGGAGAAAGCAGTTGCAAAGTTTAATATTAATTTAGCGGATTATGACTTAACTGATTTAGATGATATTGATGGTGACGGTATCCTTAATGAACCTAATGGCATTATTGACCATGTAATGGTATTTCATTCAAGTATTGGCGAAGAAGCGGGTGGCGGTTACCTAAGCACCGATGCTATTTGGTCGCACCGCTACTATGTATTTGATGAAAATAGCGGGCCGAGCGAGATTGCAGGCAGCAACATTAAGCTCTTTGGTTATACCATTAACCCTATTGATGCCGGGATTGGTGTGGTTGTGCATGAGTTTGGGCATGATTTAGGATTATTAGATGAATACGACTTACAATCTAACACGGTAGGTGAGCCTGTCGCATCTTGGTCAGTTATGTCGACAGGAAGTTGGGCTGGTTCGCCAAGAGGCTCAGAGCCAGTTATGTTTAGCCCTTATGCGCTTGAATATTTACAAAAGCGGTACCAGGGTAACTGGGTTAACCAGCTTACGCTTGATATGGATGAGATAGAGGCTAACTCACAGCAAACATTAATTAATACTGCGAGTACTTCACAACAGCAAAATCAAATAAAAATAACACTACCACCAAGGCTCGAAAAATTTAGGGCTCCAGTAGAAGGTGATTTTCAATACTATTCAAATACGGGCGACAATATTAGCAATAGCTTAGTTAATACAATAGCGCTACCAAGCACAACTGAGACACTTACTTTAAGCTTTATTGCATATTACAGTATTGAGCGCGATTACGATTTAGTTCAAGTAAAAGTAAATGGCGAGCCAATCGCGAGTAATTATACGCAAGCGCTTAATCCATACTACGGTGATATTGGTCCGTATATCTCAGGTGATTCATTTCTTAATAGTGATGCTAAGCAACCTAACGGCTATTTGACCCATAAGTTTGATTTATCAGCTTATGCTGGGCAAACAATTGATTTAAAAATTGAATACATAACAGATGCGAACACACATTATTATGGTTTTGTTGTTGATGATATGCGCATTGAGCAAAGTGATACTTTAATTTGGCAAAATAATGCACAAGATCAAGTTAACACTGTGTTTAATGGCTTTGAAAAAGTTGGTAGTTACACATATGCATCGCCATCACATTACTATTTACAACTGCGTTCATACACAGGCGTTGACAGTAGTTTGCAAGCAGAGCAGTACTCACCGGGGTTATTATTGTGGTACAGCAATGAATCTCAAGCAGATAATAATACTACCGAGCATCCAGGCAGTGGTTTTGCATTAGTGGTAGATGCCGATCAGCGATCAATAAATAAAGGTAGTACGCAAACTCCGGCAGCTTCAGCAATTCAAATACGTGATGCTGCTTTTAGCCTATATCAACAAAGGGCAGGGTTAGGTGATGATGATTTATCAGCTATCACCGGGTTTACTGATAAAACCGATTATAGCTTTGCAGCGCAAAAACCATCGGGTGTTGTGCTTCCACAGGTTGGTTTTGGATTTAGTATTATAAGCCAGTCAACAGATAGTGAAGATATAGAAGTAGAGCTTACTTACGATGTTACTAAGGGAATTAATTTTACTAAAAACGGTTTAACCGTTAATTTTAGTGTAGAAGGTTTTGCACTTACTCCAGCGGACAAATTTACGTGGAGTTTTGACGACGGGAGCTCCAGCACAGAGTTAACGCCTACTCATGAATACCAAGACTATGGCACTTATAACGTTGAGTTTATGGCAGATAATGGTACTTCACAGCAAGTAGCTGTAGCACAAGTTACATTAGTTGAACCATTAACTGTAAGTGAAATTGAATATGAAATAAACCAAGGAACTTTAACAGCTGAGGCATCGCTTACAGGTGGAGTCGCACCGTATACTTATAATTGGCAGCTAGGAGATGGAAGTACTTTAGCGACTCAATCGCTTACGTATAATTATTTGTACTCTGGCGATTACCAAGTAACGCTTACAGTGACAGATGACGACGGCACTGAACAATCAAAAGCGATTGATGTAACTGCTAATGTTCCGCTTAGCATAAACGCAAACGCTACAGTTAGTGATTTAAGCGCACAATTTAATGCCCAAGTAACCGGCGGTTTTAATAGTTACACTTACAGTTGGGATTTTGGTGATGGCAGTGCGTTATCAAATTTACAAAACCCAAGGCATACTTATCAAGCTGACGGGACTTATAACGTAACGTTGAATGTTACTGATACTCAAACCAATGATACTTTTACTCAAGAGTTATCTGCTACTGTACAAAAACAACAAAGTAGTTCGGGTTCAAGTGGCGGATCACTGGCGGGTTTATTAGGATTACTACTGTTAAGTTTATTTAGGTTTAATACTAACTTGCATAAATACATTAGGTAGTAAACGCAGTTAGCAAACATAAAAAAGCCCGCTAAATTAGCGGGCTATTTAAATTAATAACAAATATTAATTATAAACGGTCAATTACTGATTGAGTGAAATCAGTTGTACCGTGGCTGCCACCTAAATCGCGAGTTGTACGGTCGCCTGATTTAATTACATCAGCAACAGCACTACGAATACGCTCTGCAGTATCGCCCATATTTAAATGCTCAAGCATTTGAATAGACGCTAAAATTACAGATGTTGGGTTAGCTAGGTTTTTGCCAGCAATATCTGGTGCACTACCGTGTACAGCTTCAAAAATTGCAGCGTCTTCACCAATGTTAGCACCTGGAGCCATACCTAAACCGCCAACTAAACCAGCACAAAGGTCAGATAAAATATCACCAAATAAGTTAGTCGTAACAATTACGTCAAACTCTTCAGGTGTCATTACTAGCTTCATACATGTTGCATCAACAATCATTTCATTTGATTCAATTTGTGGGTAACGCTCAGCTACTTCACGTGCTACTTTTAAAAACAAACCAGATGTTGATTTTAAAATGTTGGCTTTATGAACTGCAGTTACTTTTTTACGACCTTCGCGTACCGCTAGCTCGTATGCAAAAGTTACGATTTTTTCTGCGCCTTCACGCGTAATTATCGATTTTGCTTCTGCTTCATTCCCGTCTTCACTTACTACTTGGCCAGCACCTGAGTACATACCTTGAGTGTTTTCACGAATAGTGATGATATCAATATCGTCGTAACGCGCTTTAGTACCAACAAATGATTTAACTGGACGTACGTTAGCGTATAAACCAAATTGCTTACGAAGTGTTACGTTAATAGATGTAAAACCTTCACCTACAGGCGTAGTTAATGGGCCTTTAAGAGTGATTTTGTTTTTAGCAATTGTATCAACTGTTTCTTGCGGTAATAACTCACCTGTTTTTTCAAGTGCAGCTAGGCCAGCATCAACAAATTCATAATCAAAGTCGCAACCTGCGGCTTTTAATATTTCAAGTGCTGAGTCGATAATGCTCGGACCGATGCCGTCGCCTTTGATCACTGTGATGGTTTGTTTGGCCATTGACTTTTCCTTTAAAGAGTTTGATTTGCACATAAATTATTACTCTGAGAGAGTAACCGCTTGTTAGAACATTTATGTGAACGTGCTTGAAAATTTAAGGGCGCATTTATACCAATTTATCACCCATTTTGCTAGTTTATACAAAAAATACTGGGTATACACGAAAGTTATAATGGGTATAAAGACATAAAATAGCTTCTAATAAACTAAATACTATTAAACAACTCAAGAGATTCTAATTGTTGATAAAAATCAGCTTGGTTATGCCACTTGAGTATTTTTAGCTGTTCATTTAACGTTTGCTGCTGCCACGGAGTTAGCGAAAGTTCTGGTTTAAACACATTTTGAGCAACAACCTTAAGTGTGATCCAAAGTTTATGGGCCTCAGTTAAGTGCTTTTTAGGTGTTTGCTCTGCTTCTAAGAGTGCTGCTGTCCATGGGTTATCACTCAATAAAAGAGTAAGCTGTTGTGTTAGTTGTTCGGTGTTAATTGCATTTACCCCAAAAAAGGAGCAGATAGGGGCACTCAATGTTTTATTTGGTGTGTCGTCAATCAGCGTTTTACGAGAAAGCTGTGTACCGCACTGCGTTAATAAAAAATGGGCGTAAGCGTATAAAGGTAAAGTAATGTGCTCAAACTGGTCATGGTCATTTTTACTAACCAATAAAGCCATTATTTTTACTAATCCATTTAATCTGTTAGTCACGTAGGCTTGCAATGGATGTGGGGTAACATTAACTAATTGTTCAAAAACAACCCGTTGAATTATTGCAGGTGCATTATAATAACCGACCATAGATAAACTATGTTTTAAGTCTTTTGCGGGCTGATGTTCTTTATTATATGGTTTTACTGCCTCGCATAAATTAGCAATTACGAGAGGGTGAGGCGCCATCAGTAGGCTTAATCCTTTATAGCTGTATTCGTGCTGTAACTTAATATTACTTATTAGCTCAAGTAAAGATTGTGCCTTATCAACCTCAAGCTCACTTTGTGGTTTTACATGTTCACTGTTAAATACTTTAAAGCTAATGGTTTTATCAGTGCAATGCCATTGTTTTGGATTATCGTTAAGCGTTGCTTTTACTCTGTACCAGGTTAATTTATTTGGATTTTCTGTACTAATTAAAACATGCCGTTGTTGTGCATCAGTTGCTAAATAAATCATGGTTTGCTCAGCGTATAAAACGCGGCTTCCCGGTAATAATGGCCCTAAATGCGCTATTAGTGATTTAATTAATTGCAGTGCGAACAAGTTAGGTGTGCGAATGTACAAATCGGTAAGTGCTTTATATAAGCTAATATGTTTATTAGCCGTGTTGCTCGTAATGTTCATGCTAATAATATTTGCTAGAGCAATCAGCGTTATGCCCCCATCGTAAAGCATTATTTTAGGAGCACTTACCAATGCTTGTTTATACTTATTTAATTTAGCTAGTAACTGCGTAACAGGTTTTGCTGAATCGCCACTAGCTAACATTACTTTTGCTGCTAACTGATGACGCATTTTCCAAATTTTTTTATCAGAATCTTGAAAAGGTGTTTGCTCGCAAAGCTTGTTTAATTGCGCTCCAACACATAAATGTTCAATGAGTGTAGCGGCTATGTATAGCTCACTTAAGGCACTATTATAATTTTGAGATTTACACAGGGCAGCAGTTATGACGCTCTGACTAACAACTAAATTTGTTGCATAAGAATAACTTGGATTATAAAGCGTTAATCGGGATTGTAATGCGAATGGCTGTTTGCTGTAGAGCACTCTATATTGCTCAGCTAGCTTACTTGCCATTGGATATAGAGCTGTCCATTTTTGTTTATTGTTATAATAACTTAAAAACAGCTGCGTATTATTAAGCAGCTGCTCTAAGGTAGTTGAAACAGCTTCATCCATTAAACCTTCACCTAATTTTGTTCTTGGTATTTATTGTATGCACTCGGGCCCCATAAAAACAGCTGCCCATTTTTAAATAATAGGCCAGTACATTCATCCATAGTGGTAATACCGTCAGATGTTTTATGTTGTGTACGATAAAAAACTATCTGAAATACTTGTTCACCATCTCGTTTGGCATAAGTAAGATCGGGGCTGCCTAAGTAATCAAGAACACTATTTAGTGTTGTTGGCTGCTCAAGTGATAGTTTTTCGATGTAACGTTTATTGAAAGCCTCTCGGTCTTGCCAAATCATAGCTTGAGGATCGTCTTTATAAAAGGTAATCACCAATGCAGCTATCAGTGCATATAGCCCTAAACCTAAAATTAAATATCGGATAAATTTTTTCAATATGGCTTACTCTGACTCCGGTAACTAATATCAGTATACGTTTTGTAATGTTTAGAGGCTATTAACTTGCGACTAATTAAGTCTTAACTGCTTTAAACTAAAACCTAAATTTATATCGGTGCGTAAACTAACCAAGTGCTTTGAAATTACGTACATATCCATATTAGCGGCTAACTTTGCTTTAATACTCGGGCTTAGAGACTCATCTTCGGCTGCTTGTTCAATTGAGTTATAGTTATTAACTATTTGCTGCGCAGATTTAGTACCTATTCCTTTAACTCCCGGAATATCATTTGTTTTATCGCCCGCTAATGCCCAAAAATCAACGAGTTTATTTTGCTCAACACCAAAACGCTCTTTTATACTTGTCTCATCTAAATATAGCTTTTTAAAGTAATCGTAAACTGTAATGTAAGGGCCAATATAAGGTAAAAAGCCTTTATCAGTAGAAACAACAGTGCTCGTTATTTGATTATTTGATGCCTTAAAGGCAAGCGTTGCAATAATATCATCAGCTTCATCGTTAATAGGCTCAAATACTACAATACCTGTTTCTTCAATTGCGGCTTTAAAATGCAATAGAGCATCTTTTAATACTTGGGGCATTGGCGCGCGTGAATGTTTGTAGTCTTTATAAAAATGATAACGCCAGCTTTTGTCACCATCGAACACAGCAATGGCATGGGTTGCATTACTCGTATCTAAAAGCTTTTTACAGGCGTGGGCTACACGTGCACAGCACGTTTGTATCATTTGCTCGTCGCTATGATGTTTTTGATTCGCGTCAACGGCGTAAATGCGCCTAATTAAATTAAGCGCATCTATAAGAAGTAAATGGGGTTTCAAACTATAAAACTCATGCTTTTATTTTGTAACATGGAACATATTTACTACCAGGGAGCTTCATGCGACCTTGAAGAACAAATGCCTGTAATAATTTATCCATATTTGTCATAAGGGCAGGTTCGCCACTTAAAATGTATGGACCGTTTTGTTTAATGGCTCTAACGCCTTCGTCTTTTACATTACCAGCAACAATACCAGAGAAAGCTCTACGCAAATTAGCCGCGAGTAGCTGTTTAGGCTGATCAAGGTGTAAATCTAAACTTGCCATATTTTCATGTGTTGGTGCAAAAGGTTGTTGAAAGTCGTTATCTATTTTTAATGTCCAGTTAAAGTAATAAGCATCACCTTCACTTTTACGGTAATCACGAACATTAGCCATCGATGACTTTAGTTTTTGACCGACTAATTCAGGATTATCAATAATTACTTCAAACTTATCCAACGCTTCCTTACCAAGTGTCATTTCAACGAACTCGCATAGCTCTTTAAAGTACGCCTCGCTTTGTTTGGGGCCTGTTAAAATAACAGGTAAACATTGCTTAGTATTATCTGGGTGCAACAATATGCCTAATAAATATAACAACTCTTCAGCAGTACCTGCGCCACCAGGAAAAATGATAATTGCGTGAGCTGTTCTAATAAAAGCTTCAAGGCGTTTTTCAATATCAGGTAAAATAACGAGTTCGTTTACAATAGGATTTGGTGGCTCGGCAGCAATAATGCTTGGCTCTGTTAAACCTAAGTAGCGATTATCGGTGTTACGTTGCTTTGCGTGGCCAATAGTTGCGCCTTTCATTGGGCCTTTCATGGCACCAGGACCACAACCGGTACAAATATTTAATCCACGTAAACCAAGTTCGTAACCTACTTGTTTTGTGTACTTATATTCAACCTCGTTTATTGAATGTCCGCCCCAGCAAACAACCATGTTAGGCTCGCTTTTAACACGCAGTGCACCTGCATTTCTGAGCATATCGAACACCATATGGGTTATGGCTTTTTGCTCTTTTAAATCTTTTTCGTATTTTTGACAAATAAACAAAATATCACGAATAACAGAAAATATATGTTCGTGAATACCGGTAATTATTTCGCCATCAACAAATGCGGTTTCGGGTGGGTTTTCAAGTTCAATTTTAATACCTCGTTCGCGGCTTACTAAACGAATATCAAAATCTTTGTATTTGTTGTATATATCGTTACTGTCGTCGGTATGACTACCTACATTGAGGACTGCAAGTACGCAGTTTCTAAATAATTTATAACGCTCACTAGCAGACGATTGCTCTAATAAATCAACTTCTAATTGCGACAGTAAATCTAAAACCCCAGTTGGGTTTAACTGTATTAACATAGACGTGCTCCTACTACTAAATCGTAAAACTACTTGTCATAAAAGTTATAATAGCTATGACATTATTTACTGGTACAAAGTCTATCTCGCCCTGAATTTTTGGCTTCGTAAAGTGCATCATCAGCTCTATCAAATGCCTTTAATAGGGTATCGCCTTTCTTAAATTGAGTTGCACCTACCGAAATAGTGATCTCAATTTGTTTTTCTCTAAATTTAAAAGGTATATTTTTAATTACCTTTCTTACTTTATCCAGGGGTAATGTTGCGTTTTCTAGCGACACACCTGGCATTAATAGTACAAATTCTTCACCGCCATAACGCGCTATAAAATCAGACTTTCTTACCGATTTTTGCAACGCTTTTGATATAACTTGTAAGGTAATATCACCTGCGGTGTGGCCAAATCTATCATTGATAGATTTAAAGTGGTCAACATCAATAACTGCAAGCGTAACATCTGATGGCTGCACATTAAACAAATGCATTTCGTGATTGTAACGTTCGTCAAATGCAGCCCGGTTAGGCAGTTTTGTAAGTCCATCTAGTAAGCTTTTAAAGCGCTGTTCGTTTAAGCGTTTTTTATACGTTGTTAACTTATCTTCTAAAGTAACAATTCGAGTATTTATTTCATTAAAACTAGCGCTAAGCATTTCTCTGTCTTTTCGTTCTAACTTTTCTTTTGCTATAAAATCTTCGCTTATTGATTTTAATTCGTTATCTACGAGTTCTTTTAAAGATGAGATTGATGTAGCTTTTTGCGTTTGCTCATTAAGATTTTTTATTTTTAGTTCAATGCTTTTATTAAGTGAGTCAAACTCAACTTCCATAGACTCAGAGTGCTTGCTAGTTGAGACGATAGAGTTATGAAGATCTTCGAGGGTTTGATTTAATGAAACTAAAAAGCTTTGCGCGGATTTACGCTCTTTACTTATATTTTTTACCACTACATCAATAATACTAATTGCAACATCGAGTAATGAATCGATTGAGTCACTTTCTATAATATTATTTTTTATATTATTAATTTGTAGCGTAGCTTCTTCTTCAAGTATAAGTTCATTAGCGAGCTCAAGCAGTTTTTTTGCACGCGCCTGTTTTACAGGGCGCTGCTGATCAACTTGAGGGTCTTGTTTGGTAAGCAACGCTTCATGATAAAAGCTAATAAGTTGATCAAGTAGCGGAATGTAACCATGAGTTGAATGAACGTTATTAATCTCGTGATCGAGTAAATTTCTTAGAGTCCTACGAGTATCGTCAGGTAAACCTTTGGTTTTTTGTAATTGTTTACCGGCACTTTGCACACTGTTGTATAAATTACGTTGCTGAGCTTGTTGAATCGATTCTTGGTTTTTAAGTAGGATTAAAGTTTCACTAATAAGGGGAGCAAGGTTTTCAAAACTCATGCCTTTATTAAGCGCACTTCTAAATTTGGCGAGGCGATTATCTAACTCGATATCTAGTCCTTTACAGCTCAACGATAGTTTAGCTGTAAAGTCACATAGAACATCTACTTGATGTTTACGAGCACTCTCAACAGCCATACGCGCATCAATTGCTTGTTTTAGCTTTTTATCTGTTGCGTTAGATCTTTGTGACACCTAAGCATACCGCCATCAAATTAATTTCATTATCTTCAGTTTACAACAAATTTTTATTATGTGTAGTTATCTAGTAAAAAACTTAGAAATTTTAATAAGCTACTACTTATAAACTCGTATATAGGGTCATTTATCGTATTTAATTCACTTTTAAATAGGGGCTTGTTAGTCTTGTAAGCAATTAAGTTTCCACTAAGAGTCTCTATGAAAAAGTTATTAGCCCTTTCAATTTTAGCTGCATGTTCAGCGCCTGTATTTGCCGATGTAAATTATTCTTTAGAAATCTCGCAACCACAGCATCATTTAGGTGATGTAAGTGTTGAGTTTCCAAAAACAGCGCAAGCACACCTTGATATAAAACTTCCTGCGTGGCGCACGGGTCGCTACGAAATGTTAAATCTTGCAAATGGCATTCGCTACTTCAAAGCCAAAGATGAAGATGGCAAAGAACTAAAATGGGAAAAAATAGATCACAGTACATGGCGTGTACATCTTAATGAACCTACAGAAGTAAATGTTGACTACCAGGTGTATGCAAATGAGCTTGGTAAACGTGCTCGCCACATTGACGACAGCCATGCATTTATAGATGCGTCAGGCTTTTTTATGTTTAGTGAATCATTTCGCCAAGAGCCTGTAACCGTTAATTTAGACGTGCCTAAAAAGTGGCGTTCTGTATCGGGTATGAATAATTTAAAAGGCAAAAATTCATTTAAAGCAGCCGATTACGATGTACTTGTTGATTCACCAATCGAAACGGGTATTAACCAACTACACACATTTGAAGTAGAAGGGCGTGAATATGATTTAGTTATATGGGGCGATGGTAACTACGATGTAGAGCTAATGCTTACCGATCTTAAAAAATTAGTTGCCACGGGTAATGTAATTTGGGATGGCTATCCGTATGAGCGTTATGTATTTATGGTGCATGCAACATCAGGAGCTGGTGGTGCAACAGAGCATTTAAACTCAACAATTATTCAACGACCACGTGACCGATTTGGTAGCCGCGAAGATTACTTAGGTTTTATTAGCACCGCTGCGCATGAGTTTGTTCATACATGGAATGTTAAAGCATATCGCCCTCAAGGTTTAGTGCCATACGATTACACTAATATGAACTATTCAAAACTGCTGTGGATTGCAGAAGGTTCAACAAGTTACTTTGAAGATCATTTATTAGTGCGCTCAGGCATTCAAACAACAGATGAATTTTTTAAAGTAATGAGTAAAACCATTAACCGTCATTTGCAAACACCGGGCCGTGAAGTGCAAAGCGCAAGCGAAACAAGCTTTGATAAATGGATTAATCAAGGTGGCGATCACGCACGTAACTACAGCACCAATATTTATTCAGAAGGTTCGTTACTTTCACTTGCTTTAGATATTGACTTACTAGAAAAAAGCCAAGGTAAAATAAGCTATCGCGACGTGCACAAAGCACTTTATAACAATCATAAAATGCCCGCTGGATTTACAGATACAGATGTACTTAATATCTTAAAAGATTTAACAGGACGTGATTATTCAAGCTGGTGGCAAGAAAATGTAGAGTCGCCTGCAAGTATTAACTTTGACGATTTACTTACTAAAGTAGGTTTAAAGTTTGAGCGTCCTGAAAAAGCAAAAGCACTTGCAAGTATTGATGCTACCGCCAAAAATACAGGTGAATTACTGACGTTAAGTTATGTACGCCGTGGTGGCAGTGCGTGGAAAGCGGGTTTAACTACCGATGATAAAATTGTCGCTATAAACAAACATCACGTAGGTAAAGATTTAAAAACTAGCCTAGAAACGTTTAAGGCAGGCGACAAAGTAACCGTTGACTATCTTCGTCGCGATGCACTTGAAAGCTTAACATTAGTATTATCAGAAGATTTCGATAAGCCTAAAAAAGTAGTTGCTGATAAAGAGGCAACGCCACAGCAAAAAGCACTATTCAAAGCATGGATTGGCGTGGAACATCCAAATGATGTGACAAAAAAATAAATTCAGTTTTTATAGCGCTTAAATACAGTTAACAAGTATTAAAAAAGAGCTTCGGCTCTTTTTTTGTTTTGTATAATGGCGTATATAATGTACATGGAAATTTAATATTAATATTAAAATTAAAATTAAAATTAAATTTAATTATTATTTGGTGTTTTTTATTGCTAAATAAAATTACCTATGGGTATAGCCTCAAAATGAAATTAGACGACGTTGCTTCAGACTTAACCAACCAATTTGTAATTAACGACTATTTGCATCAGTTATTTGATGCGGTAAATGTAATTTCTGTTCAAGGTTATGACAATGAACGTCGTGTTATTTATTGGAATGAAGGCAGTGAGCGACTTTACGGATACACAAAAGAAGAAGCCATAGGGCAAAAAATAGAAGACCTTATAATTCCAGAATCAATGTGTGAATTTGTAATTGACGCACACAGTGATTGGGTAGAAAAAGACATAGAAATTCCAGCATCCGAAATTACCCTAAAAGGTAAAGATGGCGAAAGTGTATCCGTTTTTTCTAGCCATGTTATGTTTACAAATCAATATAATACAAAACAAATGTATTGCATTGATATTGACTTATTTGAGGTTAAAAAGGCACAAGCAGATGCATCATTTAATGAGGATATGCTAAAAACTATTTTTGAGGCAATTCCTGACTTATTTTTCTTGATGGAAAATGATGGAACTATTATTGAGTATCATGCCAGTAATGAGACCGATCTCTATACCAAGCCCAAGCAATTTATTGGTAAAAAAATGGGTGATGTACTCCCGCGCGATGTAGCCGAAAAATTTGAAACCTATATCAGCCTTGTATTAGAAAAAAAGCAGATGATGAGCTTTAAATATGAGCTAGCTTTACCCCATGGGCTCGTTTTTTTTGAAGCAAGAATAAATAAAATAACAGAACATAACCAGTTAATGGTTATTATTCGAGATATTACAGAACAGCATAAATCAGATGAACTAATTAGACATCAAGCGTATTACGATAGTCTAACTTTACTCCCTAATCGTTTTTTAGCACTTGATCGTTTGTCGCAATTGCTTATTGAAGTACAAAGAAATAACGAGAAAGCTGCGGTACTGTTTTTGGATTTAGATGACTTTAAAAAAATAAATGACTCTTTAGGCCATGAAACAGGAGACAAACTTTTAATTGAATCAGCGCAAAGGCTACAAGAGGCACTGCGAAAAGACGATACGTTAGGGCGCCTAGGTGGGGATGAGTTTATCGTATTACTACGAGGTATAACTGATCACCATTCTGCTTTAAAAATTACTGAAAAACTGGTCAATAACTTTAGAGCCCCTTTTAAAATTGAGGGCCGAGAACACATACTTACAGCGAGTATTGGTGTAGCCATATACCCAGAAAATGGTAATACAGTAGCTGATTTATTACGAAACGCTGACACTGCAATGTATCAAGCAAAATCATATGGCCGTAATACTTATTCATTTTTTACTAAAAAAATGAATGTAATTATTCAGCGCCGACTAGTAATAGAAGAGCAGATGCGTGGCGCCCTTGAGCGTAATGAATTTGAGTTATTCTACCAGCCCCAATTTGACGCCAAAAATAAACACATCATTGGTGCAGAAGCGTTATTACGCTGGCATAACCCTGTGCTAGGTAATGTAACACCCGATGAGTTTATACCTATTGCCGAAAATACAGGATTAATTGTACCTATTGGCAAGTTTGTAATTAGCCAAGCATTACACTTTTTAAACACATGGCAAAGTACCTGTAAACGCCAACAAAAATATACAATGGCTGTTAACTTATCTCCTCGCCAATTTAGAGACGTAGGGCTGCTCAGTTTTATTCAAAACTCATTGAGTGAAGCAAACGTAAACCCCGAAAGTTTAGAGCTTGAAATAACTGAAGGTGTATTGATGAGTTGCCACACTAATGTTGTTGATATACTGACTGAAATTACTGCATTAGGCATTAACTTATCAATGGATGACTTTGGTACAGGTTATTCATCATTAAGTTATTTGAGAGAATACCCTTTTAATGTACTCAAAATAGATAGAAGTTTTATTGACGGTATTGTACTAAACAATGAAGATTGTAATCTCGTAAAGGCAATTATTGCCATGTCGCACAGTTTAGGGCTGACAGTGGTAGCCGAAGGCGTAGAAACAAAAGAGCAGCTTACTTTATTGAACGAATTAGGCTGTGATTTTATGCAAGGTTTTTACTTTAGTAAACCCATACCAGCAAAACAGTTTCTTGATTTTTCGATGAATTTTGATAAAAAGTAAGATTAAACACTCGATTGTAACAATTCATTGCACGGCTATTGACCTCATTAGCTACTGACGAGTAACCTGTTATAGAAACAAATAAAAAGGATTCTATAATGCGTTTAAAACCTCTTGTAGCTACATTAGCAGCCACATTTTCTTTATCACTTTCAAGTAGTGCCATAGCCGACGAAGGCATGTGGCAACCACACCAACTTCCAGAGTTAGAATCAATTTTAAAAGCCAAAGGGCTTGAAATTAATGTTGAATCTATTTCTAAATTAACCGAATTCCCAATGAATGCGGTAATTAGCCTAGGTGGCTGTACAGCATCGTTTGTATCGCCTAAGGGTTTAGTTGTGTCAAACCATCACTGTGTTTATGGCTCGGTGCAATACAATTCAACACCTGAAAACAACATATTAGAAAATGGCTTTTTAGCTAAAAGCCCTGCTGAGGACTTACCAGCAGCGCCGGGTTCACGCGTATACGTCACAGAAACAGTTACTAATGTGACTGACAAAGTTAGTAAAGGTATTGAAGAACTAAGCGGTAAAGCACGCTACGACGCAATAGTAAAAAACGAAAAAGCGCTAGTAGCCCAGTGTGAAGCCGACGAAAGCTACCGTTGTAACGTGTATTCGTTTCATGGTGGTTTAGAGTTTTACCTAATTAAGTCACTTGAAATTAAAGACGTACGTTTATCTTACGCACCAGCTATGGGCGTAGGTAAATACGGTGGCGATATAGATAACTGGATGTGGCCGCGCCACACAGGCGACTTTGGTTTTTACCGCGCTTATGTAGGCAAAGATGGAAAACCAGCTGAGTACAGCGAAGACAACGTACCTTACGTACCAGACTCTTACCTAAAAGTAAGTGCCAAAGGCGTGCAAGAAGGCGACTTTGTAATGGTTACAGGCTACCCAGGGCGTACTAACCGCTACCGCATTGCAACAGAGGTAGATAACGTATTTAACGACAGCTACCCTAAAGCACGCGTTCATAACTCAAAATACGTGTCGCTTATTGAAGAAAACTCAGAAGACGGCAGTAAAGCGCGTATTGCTTACGAAAGCACCATTGCAGGTTATAACAACTATATTAAAAACTATGGTTCGATGATCGAAAGCTTCAAAAAAGGCACTATGCTTGAGCGCAAAAAACAGTTTGAGAAAGAGTTAACACAATGGATCAATAGCGATAGTGAGCGTAAAGAGCAATACGGAAGCGTATTAGGTGAGCTATCTGAGCTAATTGCACAATCACAAGAGCACAGTGAACGCGACCGAATGTTAGGTTATGTACATCGCTCACAAATGATCAGCACAGCACGACGTTTATACCGCCTAGCTTACGAAAAACAAAAGCCAAATAGCGAGCGTGAATCTGGTTATCAAGAACGTGACTTACCTCGCATTAAAGCGGGGCTTGAGCGTATGAGCCGCCGTTATGATAGCAAAGTAGATAAAGCTATTTTACTGCACTTTTTAGAGCTGTATGCAGCACTTCCAAAAGAAGAGCGTTTTAGCGAGGTTGATAACGTATTTAAAGTACAAAATGGGTTTGATAAAGCAACTCAAAGCGCGTTACTTGATAGCATGTATGAGCAGTCAAGACTTGATAATGCCACTGTTCGCAATTCATTGTTTGAGCAATCGTTTAGCCAGCTAAATCAAAGCCAAGACCCATTTGTGCAGTACGCTAAAGCCATATTTAAAGTAATGAAAGCACAGGAAGATAAATCAAAAGCACTTGCAGGTAAATTACAAGCAGCTCGCCCAGAGCTAATGAGCGCAATAATTGCGTTTAACAAAGCTAAAAACAAACCTGTATACGCCGATGCCAATAGCACATTACGAGTAACCTATGGCACCGTAGGTGGCTACTCACCTCAAGATGGCTTGGTAGCAACACCTTTTACCTCGCTTGAAGGGTTACTGGCTAAAAACACCGATGTTGACCCATTTAATGCACCTAAAAAGTTACAAGAGCAAATTAAAGCCAAGCTTTACGGTGATTACACGGGCGGCATGAATACAGTACCAGTAAACTTTTTATCAAATGTAGACACTACCGGTGGTAACTCCGGTTCGCCAACACTTAACGGCAAAGCAGAGCTTGTTGGTTTACTGTTTGACGGTGTTTACGAAAGTATTATTGGTGACTGGGATTACAACCCTGAACTTAATCGCTCAATCCACGTTGATTCACGCTACATGCTGTGGGTAATGGATAAAGTAGATAATGCACAAAACTTATTAGACGAAATGACAATCGTAAAATAAGTAATTAGTGAGATAACAGAAGGGCGCTTACTGTAAAGGAAGCGCCTTTTTTGTTGATGTTGGATTCGCTTATTTATGACTGCTAAGTGCCATGATCGGATATTGGTAACTCCCGCACAAGAGGGGGGGAATGTAGTTGTTTGTTAAGGTCTGATAATAAGCATTTCATGAGTTGAACTAGCATCAATTATATTTAATTCTAGTAGTCTGTTTATAAAGCTCACTCTATGTGTCCCTTCTATAAGGTGATATGGATGCCCAAGTCGACAGCCACCAAGCTCACAACCAAATGCATGATCAATAACCACTGGGGAAAAGCTCCATGTTCTATTTTTAAGACAATACTCTAGTGGATAAGTAAGGCTGCTAGTACCATTCAAATAATCATCCACTTGGAAATACCAGAAATCTAGAGGCTTATTATCATCGTAACGAACCTCGCTATAGATCTGCTCAGCCGTGAATGAAACCCTTTCTACTCTGTGTTTGTTGATGTCAAATTCTGGGAAGCAACGATTAAATCTATCAAAGTGTTCCAAGCAAATAGAGCTAAGAAAATCACGATCAATTGTTTCAGCGAAATCACCAACCTGGATTAGGTATGACTCCCAATTCAAGTCACCTTGATAACGAGTGTCTGACTTTTTTAAAATACTCGGAAGCATGTATAGCCTTAACACCCGCATAACGGGCAGTAATGCATGGGCAAAACTTAAAGCGAAGCGACAGTGCCCATGTATTACTGTCCCAGCGAGCTTGCGAGCGAGTCTATGCGCTTGCATGTGCCGACTTTAAGCCGAGCACTCTTTAATTACACTAGCCATAAACGTTTTTGATAGCTTAAAAGATTTAGGGGTAAACACTTCAGGTGTTTCATCTGTTTTGGTGCCGTCGATAGTTAAATCATAAAATGTAATTTTTCCAGCTGCTTTTTCAACTACAACAGATAATTGATAATTTGTCTCTTTCTGAAGTTCGCTAAATTTGATTTCAAAACAATTTTCAGAAACAGCATTATCAAGTATTTTGCCATAACCCACTTTATTTATAGATTTCACACCACACGCAGATAACAAAGATAAAAATAAAATGGCAACGAAAGTTTTCATATCACCTCAGGCACATAACTTCTCAAATATGGGACGCGGCTTTTTCGTGTCCCACACATTATTTGTTAGGGCATCTTTAACTCTTAGCTGAAAATCTAATTTCCTTATCGAAGTTACCTAACCATGATTTAACTTTTATTATGTTTGCTGCTGGATAGTCAGAATTATCATGCGGTAATTCTGTTACTTTTAAAAGAGAAGATCCATTCCATCGCTCATCTAACCAGTAACTTACAATTGCCCATTCTTCACTAGTAACTTGAAGAATAAACTCTAAAGCGTCATCATAAGCATCATTGTTTCCAAAGTTGTCAAAATGGGCATGATAGGCATCAAAAGATACTGTTACTTCTTCATTAAAAGTATCCAAAATTAAGAGTTCTTCAGCCTTACCACTTGGGCAAGGGACTTTAGCCTCAAAAACAGTGACTCCTTCATATTCAGTTGGTCGGCCAAACTTCTTCCATTTTGGAAAACGCGAATTGAATTTCAATTCTATTTCTTTAGAGAATTCATCCATAGTTTAAATAGGTGCCCTAACGCCTCAAACAGAGGCTAAAAAGTGTTGGCTAAAATAGCGAGGCACGAGCAACAGCCAACTGTTTATAGTCTTGCTGATTTGCCTTATTAGGTGTTTTTAAGACTAAAAAACAACTCACCTAACGTTAAGTTATCATGCCACAACCCATTAAAATTAATACTATATTTTTGCTCACAATATTCAGCTAATTTTTCAACTTCTAGAGCATCAGCCATCAGTTTTGATGGATATAATTCGTGATAAATATCTAATATCTTATCATCAGGTTCGAATTTGAGCTTATCACTTGGAGAGAATGCGAAAGCATCAGTAAACATTATGAGATACTCACGAATATCTTCTTTATTAGAACTGGGAAATGTTGACTTCCAATTCTTGCCCATGCAACTACGCTTGCGATACTTTTTAGGCAAGGTGTCACCAACCCAAAAGAGCAATATGAGAATAACTCCGATCACGACGATGTACTCTAACTCCATGAAACACCTAACTTTTCAATAAGGGGGCAGGCATGTAGGGCGTAATGGCGAAGCCGCCCTGCGTGTATGCGTCCCAGTGAACGAAGTGAATGAGTTAAATGAGTTGTTAGGTGCGTGCAACTTATAACCTCGCTTTAGGTTCTTTACCGTGAAAATCTATGTATAGTTTTTTTAAGTTGTTTGGAATGAGTGGCCAACCTGATTTAATTCCATCAGCTGTCGCTTTCCAAAATAAATGTTCGAGTTAATACGTGTCGATGTACTCAAGTTCTGCGAGAGTGGCCGAGTCTAATTTTTGGCTCATGTATGATAAATGTTTTTCAGCCTCGGCTAGCCTATGCTCGTTAAACGCAAAAGTTGTTAAGTTCGCGAACTCTTCCATTCGAAAAGTAAGCGCCCAACTCTCATGTTTTTCCATTAAGGGAACAGTGTCTGGAAAGCGAGTCTGTATATCCTTAATGAATCGTCTTATTTCTGCTTTTGCCATGATGTCCGACTTGAAAACCATTGTTAGGTATACATTGCTCGAAAAAGAACAATACCTGTAATTATTATTAAAGAACAATATATAAATTGCTCGGCTAAGTATATAAATAATCTACTTTTTACAGAACACTTAAACATATAAGACTCTTTGTAAATTAAGCCATAAATTAGCAATACAAACCATCCTAAAAAGAATAGAGATACGAATACGAGTTTTGCAAATGGCTGAATCAGGATTTCATTAATTGCCAGCCCACCAAGTGAGAATACAACGATTAAGAAAGTAGACTCAAAAATAGCTTTGAATTTTTCTTTAAGGATGAACACTAGATTCAATACTTCCTTGTATACCTAACGCCTTTGTCAGCCGCGTTTTGGTTGTAGTGGATTTTTGTGCAAAGATGGCCGTAGGCCATGCACAAAAAGGAGCGAAGACCAAAACGTCGGCTGGACAAACTTGTTAGTGCTTTGGGTATTAGTCATCTGGATACTCAGACAAATATAGTTTGATGCCTAGTTTTGACATAATTCTCATGGCCTCAACTGAAAGTACGGCACCACCACCGCAAGCATTTTTACGCATAGAAAATCCTATATCAGCGGTATATGCCCTTGGACTAATTACACTTTCATTTTCAGTTAGCCATTTTTCCAATTCGACAATTTGGGATGGTAACTCCCAGTCTTCTTTGGCCAAGTGGGCCAATCGCTCATTGCCAGATTCATCTTTCACATAGATAGACAATCAATTCTCCTTTGAGCACTAACGCTTAACATATGGGGATTTTAGGAGCGCTTTTTCAGCGAGTAAAATTCCCACCATGATGTTTTTGTTAGTTGCCATATTACGGAATTCCTATTTCCCAAAGTTGTTCATTGGACAGAAGCTCATATAAACCTTCTGCATTATGTTTAATACCTACACAAAAATGCTTTGAGACGAGTAATCTATTAGTTGAAAGTTCAAATACTACTAACGCTGCATCAGCAGATTGATCTTGCCAAATATTCTGATTGTAGCTTTTACCGCCAACTTGAACAGTACTTTCATCTGGTAAAGAATAATCTGATGGGTTTTCCAGATACGTCTGTCTCAGTGTTTCCAAATATTGTGGTATTTCCATATTCACTCTTGGCAACTAACGTCTGTAGCAGGCGCAATATTTGTCGCTTCACTACATTTGTTAGGCATTTTCACCTTCTTCGATTAATTTAAGCCTCACATCAATACATATAACCCCTTCCTCCGATCCATTTGTTTTCTTAGGGCATGATTCATAAGAATCACGGGCTGGCAACACCATTACAGATAAGCACGGTTCCTTACGTATGGGAACATAATTCATAATATTTGCGTTTATTTTTTTATCAAATATTTTGAAATCCGGCCCACTTTGGATTTCACCAACAAAATGAAAAATTACCCTTAAATTTCCATTAGACCCATAACAATCAGAAGGATGATTAAGATCCACACCGATTCGATTTAATGAGGTTAACAAATCATCGGGAAAATTGTATCTATAATGTTTTCGCCAAGCGGAGCAATCTTTACAGTCACATCCCGAAGCCGGTAATCCGTCTTGGTTTTGAATACTCTTTGTCTCTTTTAAATCAACAGAAAATTTCCATTGAGAAAAGTTTATTGTAGGTCTTCTCATTCAACGTTGCCTAACATTTTAGTATTTATGCGACACGCTGTTTGTGTTGCATAATCGCTTGTTGGACTGAGCCGCTACCTGCTCGGTGTGTCAGAGTTGGTGTTGTTTATGCTATGGGAATTTGCTTTTTGGAGGCTCTCACTTTCCTAGCTGATTTAATCAGCTTAGCTAGTGTTATGTAAGCTTTCCCTGCATTGCTCAGCGCTTATTATGTATTCATTACACCTAAATTTGCCTTAATAAGCAATTATATTTTTTACACGTACAGAGGCCGCTAGCCTGAGCAGTTAAGCAGGTTAACTAATTGATTTTAAGCAGCTACCTAGCTGCTAACTCGTTCGCTCTACTTTGGTCGTTGTTTCATATAACTGGAATACGCCAATTAAACGCAAGATACCTGCCTTACAATGTTGGCAAGGCCAATGCGGTATCAGTGTTACGTTTTCTGTCTTTAGCTTCTCCACTTTACCTATGTGTGATTCTTGTGACCTTATTAATGCTAACTTTCGCTTGCGACATGCATTAGCTAAAAAACCATAGTGACGAATGCGCATAAACCCTTTGGGCAATACATGTTGTAAGTAACGCCGTAAAAATTCATCACAGCTCAGTGTCATTACTTTATCGCGGTTGTTATCTGCATAATCTCGGTATTTAAAACTCACAGTTTGTTTATTTGCTCTCACTAAACGTGATTCTGACATTACGCCTTTTCGGGTATAGCGAGCAAGGTAGCTAACTAAATTTTCACTGTACGTTAAACAGGCTTTGCTATAAACACACCATTTGGTTGGCATGTTTATCTTCGTAAATGAACTATCGCATTCATTTAACGCCGCCAGCATTTTACCTCTAAAGACTGTTGATAACGCTTTCACGGGGTATAAATAGCTTTTTTCTATTTCATGCCAGTGCGTTTTTTCAAGTGCACCTGCGGGTATCAAACAATGCAAGTGGATATGCTGACTTAAGTTTTGCCCCCATGTATGCAGTACGCTTGTCATGCCTAACTGACCATGCCTCTTTCGTTTCGCAAATTTGTTCAGCGTTTGCCATGCGGCTTTAAATAAACACTGGTACAACGTGTTTGGGTTATAGTGCGCAATGATATTCAACTCATGGGGGAGCGTAAAAACAAGGTGGAAATACCGACACGGTAATAAATCCTCTTGTTGTCTTTGCACCCATTTAGCCGTTGCCATACCTTGGCAACCGAGCTGACCTGTTCTGCATGATTGAAGGTGCTGACAGACACGCAGTTGTTGATAGCTCATTATGTGGTGCTGCCGATAATTCCCAAGGCCAGAATTTAAAATATCAGCGAGATGCAAGCCGCTCATTGGTTTCCCCAACTTGCGAGTAAATCAATACCACCATGCCCTAATTCAGGTAACCAGTGTAAGTAACTTTGCGTGGTTCTAATGTCACTGTGACCAAGCTGATGTTGAAGTTGATGAAGCGGCATCCCTAACTCAAGTTGAT